>CAZZFZ010000096.1:0-11194 GCA_964653835.1 uncultured Anaerolineales bacterium | reverse complement strand
AACTCAGGTTTAACAAAAAAGACCGCTCTTCATGAAGCGGTCTTTTTCTTTGTTTTTTTTACGCTGGGGGCGTTTAGCCGCAACTGCTGCAGCCGCCGCTGGCGGCGTCGGCCTCGGCGCTATCTTTGGTGCGGAACGAGCTGCCGCAACCACAGGCCGCCACGGCGTTGGGGTTTTCCACCTTGAAGCCGCTTCCCATGACGTCTTCCACAAAGTCGATTTTCAAGCCGCGCAAATACTGAATCGAGACTTCATCGACGACCACATCCACGCCGTGGCAGGTCACTTTGATATCCTGTTCGCGGATATTGTTTTCCAGCGCCATGCCATACTGGAAGCCAGAGCAACCGCCACCCTGAACGAAGACGCGCAAAGCGTAGCCTTCCAGCTCGCGCTTGGCCATCAGGTCGCGCACCGCGTCGGCGGCCGAGGGGGTAAGGGTGATGACGTCTGTGGTCACTTCCGTGATAGGTTCGTTTAACATTTTTGCCTCGCTTGATATGCCTATATCTGGACTAATTCTATCATATTTGATTTTAAGCGTCAACGATTCTTTCGATCTGCCGGATGAGTTCTCCCTGAGAAATCAGTTGGTGCACCCTGTGTATTTCTGGTCCCCAGAGGGCGTCGCCTGACTGGTAGGGGACTTCCTGCCGAATCCGTTGATGTGCCGCGGCCACCCCGCGCCCCATCCTGCTGCCGGGGAGGGCGCGCAGCCGTAAATCCAGGGCGCGCGCCGCGGTGTAGACCTCGATCGCCAGCACATGCGCCGTGTTTTCGATCACCCGCCGCGCGTGGCGGGCGGCGGTCATAGCGTTGGCGTTGTGATCCTCTTGCTCGGCGGAAGTCGGCAGGGAGTAGACTGAATCGGGGGATGAGAGCGTCTGGCTTTCCAGCACCAGAGAAGCGGCGGTGTACTGCGCCATCATCAGGCCGGAGTTCAGCCCGGCATCCTCGGGTGTGTCCACCAGCATTGGCGGCAGGCCGGTGTTGAGCTTTTCATCCGTCAGGCGGAAAGTACGCCGCTCTGAGATTCCGGCCACCTCGGTCAGGGCGATGCTGAGAAAGTCCATCGCCATGCCAATCGGTTCGCCGTGGAAGTTGCCGCCGGAGAGCGCTTCGCTCGGCCCGAAGAGCAGCGGGTTATCGGTGGCGGCGTTGATCTCGCGCTCGATGATCTCACGGATGAAACCGAGGGCGTCCACGGCCGCACCCTGAACCTGCGGAGCGCAGCGCAGGGAGTAAGCATCTTGCACGCGCCCGCTGGTGTTGACCAGTGTGCTGTCCTCCGTCAGGCGGCGCACACGAGCGGCGACGGTGATCTGCCCGCGCTGGTTGCGCGCCGCGTGGATGCGGGGGTCAAAGGCGGTGGTTACGCCCAGCAACGCCTCCAGGCTCATCGCCAGCGCCAGATCGGCGGTGCGCAGCAGGATATCGGCGTCATATACGGCCAGCGCCGCCAGCGCCGCGGAGAAGGTCGCCCCGTTGTTGACCGCCAACCCCTCCTTGCCGCCCAGCCTCAGGCGCGGGATTCCGGCGGCCTGCATGGCGGCCTTGCCGCTCATGCGTTGCCCGTTGAAGTCCGCCAGGCTGGATTCATCCTCGCGGTCGGCCTCATCGGTGGTGAAGACCAGCGCCAGGTGCGAGAGCGGCGCCAGGTCGCCAGAAGATCCCAGCGAACCCTGGGAGGGGACCACAGGGGTGACGCCGCGGTTGAGCATTTCCAGCAGGGTTTCGATGATCTCAGGGCGCACGCCGGAGTACCCCTTCGCCAGTGTGTTGGCGCGAATCAGCATGGCGGCGCGCACCACCTCGGCGGGCAGCTCCGGCCCGGTTCCCATGGCGTGGCTGAGGATCAGGTTGCGGCTGAGTTTCTCGGCGTCGTGGGGGGAGATGTTACGCTCGGCGAAGATGCCAAAGCCGGTGTTGATGCCGTATACTGGATGGTTGTGAGCGAGGATTTCGCTTACCCACTGTTGGCTTTGGACGACGCGCTGGCGCGCCTCAGGGTCGAGGCGCACGCGCTCGCCCTGGCGGGCGACGGCGACGACGTTTTCGATGGTTAACGCGTTCCCGTTGATTGAAATCATTTGGTTTTGAAATCCTTGCTTTAGAGCAGAAACTGTCCCAGCGCCACAGCAGCTAGCGTGACCGTGATGTTGTCCACATCGCTCAGTGGGAGAGATTCCACCAGCGTGCCGACGAGGGCGATCCATGTGATGGGGAGCAGGTAGGCGCTCATCGGGCCAGGGAAGAGGCCAACCGCGGTGTAAACGGTGAGAATGCCCGCCGCGAACGTCCAGCCTCCCAGGAGCATGCCCAGCGAACCGACCCAGGATTTCCCCGCGGCCCAGGGCAGGCGCGTCTTTCCCCAGCGTCGGCCAAGGATGTCAGCCAGCCCATCCCCGCCGCACATCAGCATCAGGGCGATCATGCCGATGGGGGAATCCTTCCAGTAGAACAGGGTGAGGGCGACGAAGACGATGCCGTAGAGGAGCGGGCCGCGTAGGATTTCGCGCCGGTCGCCCGTGCGCGACATGGCCTGTACAGCGGCTTCATCCTGGATGACGCCCAGCCCGACGAGGGCGAACTGCGCGGTGATCGCCAGCGGCACCAGGGCGGCCAGGTAGCGGGCGGAGGCTGCATCGTCAAAGAGCAGCCAGCAGAGCACGAAGATCGGGCCGGTGCCCATGTGGATGATCTTGCGGCTGAGGTGGCTGCTGATCCAGCCGCGGTGAGCGGCAAAGTCGTTGAGCCGCAGCCAGGTCAGCGCGGCGGCGAAGGTGATAATCAGGGCAACGAGGTTGTTGTTTATCATAAGCATTCCTTTGTGGCGTCACCAGTCACAGCCAGGCGCGGTTAGCACCCCGGCGTGCTCGCCGGTGCGCTTGTACATGGTGACGTTGGTGAACGGTTCACCCAGGATGCCATCGTGGATCGCCCAGGAGCGCAGGCGGATGCTGTTGGCAGCCTCGGGGCGGCGGAAGGGGGTGCTGCCATCCAGCAGGGGGAGCAGGTCGCCCCCCGGCGAAAATCCGCGGTGGATGCGCTCCATCAGGCGGCGGCCTTGCTGGTATTGAAAACCGTAGCGTTCAAAGATGATGGCGTTGTGGTAGTAAAGGGGTTCGGCGAAGTGGATCGTGTGCCCCAAGTCACCGATGAAAGCCTCAAAGGCAGCGATGGCGTCTTTGAGGATGTGTAATCCCTCGCGGATTTGCCCGGGAGAGAGGCCCGCCTGCATGGCGGCGAGTTCGGCTTCCAGGTTGCGTTGCCGCGTGCCAAAGCGGGTGGGCGTGCCATCGGGAAGGCGGTCAACGTCGAAGCGGGGCGAATCCGGGTCGTTGAGGATGTAAAGCAGGATGTGAAATTGTCCGCTGATGGTGTCGGTGATGTGCCCGTAGAGGATGGGGTCGGGGAATCCGTGCTGGTGGTAGAGGCTGAGTTCCACGCTGCTGGAGCCGGGTGGGCAGTTCAGGTGCAGCAGGTCGTGCCCTTGCGTGTCGGTCAGATAGGGGTTGAGGTGAAAGCGGTCAATCAGCGCCGGCGGGATGATGCGGGCGTAAAGACGCCGTTTCTCCGGTGGGGGGAGCATGTTGATGCCGCCGATGGTGGAGGGAGTGCTCGCCGCGGGAGCGTCTTGCATCACCACTTCTCCCCACGCAGCTCACGCTCGATCTGCCGCTGGGCGTCGCGCTTGGCGATGGCCTGACGTTTATCGTGCAGCTTTTTACCGCGGGCGATGGCGATTTCAACTTTGGCGCGCCCGTCGCGCAGGTAGACCTGGGTGGGGATGATGGTCACGCCCTTGCGGCGCACGGTGTCCCACAGGCGGCGGATCTCGCTTTTGTGCAGCAGTAGCTTGCGCGGCCGGGTGGGATCATGGTTGAAGCGGGCTGCCTGATCATAGGGGGCGATGTGGGCGTCCACCAGCCAGGCTTCCTCGCCGTCGGTGCGCACATAAGCCTGCTTGATGCTGACCTGCCCGGCGCGGACGGATTTAATCTCGCTGCCTTTCAGCACCAGACCGGCTTCAAAGGTTTCCAGCAGGTGATAATCGTGGCTGGCCTTGCGGTTGCGGGCGACGACTTTGATGCTCATAGGAGGGATTTTAGCATATTTGTCGCCTCACTTCGGGTTTTTCCTGCCAACCAGGCGGCGGCCTGCCTTGGCGCGGCGAAGCGGATCACGTGTAGATGGGCGTATTCGGGCTGAGCGAACAGCTGGGGATACTCGCGTTTGCGTCGTCCGTAGCTCTTGAACATCCAGTGGATGAGCGACTCCGGTGACCACAGTTTGAGGTGCGGCCAGAAGGGTTCGCGGTTGCCGTTCCACAATACCTCGCGGGTGATGGCCCGCCGCAGGGTGCGGTAGAGCAGGCGAGCGAAAATCACCCCCAATGGATAATCCAGCCAGATCACCGCCTCGGCCCGCGCCCAGAGCAGATCGCGCACGACGTGGTAATTCCCGTCGCATACCCAGGCGGGTTGACGCGCGGCCATCTCCACCCGCTGGCGGAAGACCTCGTCGGGGACTTCCTGCCAGCCGGGGTCCCAGTGCAGGGCGTCCAGCTCGATGTGGGGGACGTGCAGCCGGGCGGCCAGCGCGGCGGCGAAGGTGGTCTTTCCGCTGCCGGTTGTGCCCACTACGCAGATGCGGCGATAGGGGAGGGTGTTTTTGCCCGGCGTCGTCATGGCAGGCGGGTGAAGAACTGGATGGCGGCCTCGACCGCCGGGTCGGGGTGGTTCTCGTCGGCGGGGGCGGTGGGGATGTCGGGTTGCAGGCCGTGGGCGCCGATATCTATCCCCAGGCCAGGGATCCACCACTTGGCCGCGGTGACGTGCAGGCTGGAGCCATCTTGCAGGTCGAAGGCCAGTTGGATGGAATCCTTGCCGAAGGTGGGTTCACCGATCAGCGGGGCGCGTTCCTGTGCTTGCAACGCTCCGGCGACGATCTCGGCCGCGCTGGCGGTGCTGCTGTTCACCAACACGGCTAGGGGGATATCGCTCAAGGGGCCGCGCTGATTGACTTTGTAGGTGTTGACCGGCTGGCCGCGGTATTGCTCCTTAAGCACTTCCCCTTTGGTGAGGAACAGGCGCGCCACCCTGACCCCGGCGTCCACCAGCCCGCCGCCGTTGCCGCGCAAATCCAGGGCGAAGTAGCGCGCCCCGCGCGCCTGTAATCCAGCGACGGCGGTTTGAATCTCCTCCGCTGTGCTGGCAGCGATCAGGTTGACCTTGATAATCCCCAGGGTGGGTTCATCGGGGGCCAGGTGCCAGGTCACCGAGGGCAGGGGAATGGCGGCGCGCTTGAGGGTGAAATCCAGCCGCGTGAATGTTGGGGGACGGGCAACGCTCAGGGATACAGGTTCTCCCACCGGCCCTCGCAGAGCGGCGACGACGGCTTCGGTGGGAGTCTCGGGGGTAACGGCCAGGTCGTCCACCTGAATCAATCGGTCGCCATCCTGGACGCCGGACGCCGCCGCGGGGCTTTCGCGGAAAGGATGCAGGATGACATAACCTTCGGCGTCACGCCCCAATTCGACGCCAATGCCGCCGTACTCGCCGGCGAGGGAGTTGGTGTTAAGCTCGGTTTGCACAGGTTCGACGAAGCGGGTGTGCGGGTCGCCGTAGGCCTCCAGCATGCCGCGGATCATGCCGTACTCCAACGCGGGGTTGGCGGGAAGTTCGTAAAAGGCATGGGTTTGCAGAATCTCGTGGGCCTGCCTGAGCAGGGCAAAGGGCTGATCGGAGCGAGGGGCGAGGTCGCGCAGGAAGTACCCGGCGGCGAAGGCGGCCAGGTTGCTGAAGACGAGCAACAGGGCGAGGAGCAGAGCGTATTTGCGGTTCATGGGCGGGGCATTTTGTGATAGGATGAGGGCAAATGCCCCGCTAGTGTATCAGCATGCATGCGGGAGGACAAGGAGAAAAACGATATGCGTATTGCGATCATGAGCGACAGCCATGACAATTTGTGGAGACTGGAAGAGGCGATGCCCCTGCTGCGTGAGACGGATGTGGTGTTGCATTGTGGCGATTTGATTGCCCCGTTTATGATGATCCGCCTGATTAAGGGAGCGGGCGGCAACCCGGTGCATGTGGTGTGGGGGAACAATGACGGCGACAAGCGCCTGCTCAGCCAGGTGGCTGCCTCGGCGGAGAACGTCCACCTGCACGGCGAGTTCGCCGAGATTGAGCTGGGCGGTCTGCGCGTGGCGATGAATCACTACCCCCGCATCGCCCGCGCCCTGGCGGAGAGCGGCCGCTACGACCTGGTGTGTTACGGCCACGATCACACCGCCCATCAGGAGTGGGTTGGGGAGACCTTGCTGCTCAACCCCGGTGAGTTGATGGGGATGAAGGGCAAGAGCACCTTCGCCATCCTGGAGAGCACCAGCCGCGTGGTTGAGTGGGTGACGCTGGATTAGCTCTGACGGGTGATTTGCCTGAAATTGTTGGTAAAATAGCTGACCGTCAAACAAGTAAAGGTAGCCAGAGAGGCAAGATGGCAAAACAATATCACGTTCAACTGGGCGAGGGCGATGTCGGGCGGTATGTGTTGCTGCCTGGCGATCCGGGCCGCTGTGAGAAGATCGCCGCCTATTTCGATAACCCGCGGCTGATGGCGCAAAACCGTGAGTACACCACCTATACAGGCACGCTGCTGGGCGAAAAGGTCTCGGTGACCTCGACGGGGATCGGCTGCCCCTCCGCTGCGATCGCGGTGGAGGAGTTAATCAAGATCGGCGCCGATACCTTTATTCGCGTGGGGACTTCAGGCGGGATGCAGCCGGGGATCAAGACGGGCGATATCGCCATCGTCAGCGGCGCGATCCGCGATGAAGGCACCACCAGCCACTACCTGCCTATCGAGTTCCCCGCGGTGGCTGATGTGGATGTAGTGCTGGCGCTGCGTCAGGCGGCCAGGAACCTCGGCCTGCCGCATTGGGTGGGGGTCTCTCATTCAAAGGATTCGTTTTTTGGCGAGGTGGAAAAAGAACGCATGCCGATCGCCGGACGGTTGCGCTCCCGCTGGGATGCCTGGATCGCTGGCGGGGCGATTTGCTCTGAAATGGAGTCAGCGGCGATCTTCATTCTCGCCAGCATCCACCGCAAGCGCGCCGGCGGTGTGATGATGATGGTTGCCAAGGATGAGGGGCTGCCCAAAGATGAGGAGGGCAAGAAACTCTTCCACGGCGACCGCGCCATTCGCACGGCGATTGAAGCTATTAAATTGTTGATTGAGCAGGATCGCGCCGGGGGGTAAGACGATGGACGGCGGACAGTGGACAGCGAGCGGACCGCGGTCTACCGTCCGCCGTCATTCTAGCGACTCACCGCCAGCTTGACCACCTTGCCGTGCTCGTCGAGGGTCAGCCGGGCGAAGGTGGGATGCACCCGGTAGGCGTCGTGGCGTTCCTGATGTAGCATAACCACCTTACGGCGTGGCAGGTCCTTCGGCCGGGTTTTGGCGCCAAGCTGCTGTGTAGGGCATTCGTGCCCGTCCTCACATTCGATGTGTTCGCGGCTGAGCGCCAGGTGGGCGTTTTCCATGCCGGGGAGATATTTCGCCACCGTCTGACGCACCTCGGCCATGATCTCTTCGGAAATGGGTTCTGAGACCCCAGGCGTTTCGCAGCGGTCGCACACTGTTTTGACCTGAGGCGGCTTCTCGGCGAAGCGCAGCACATCTTTGGGCTGACGCCCGATGGGGAATTCGTCCGGGCGCGCCAGGGGATCTCCGTACAGGACAAATGAAATCAACGTCTTCTGGTCTTCGCCGTCCAGGTAGCCCTGGCGTTTGTGCATCTCGCGCGCCAGGGTAATTTTCGCCCGGCGCAGCGCCTCGCCGACGGGGTAGCCGTCGTTGAGGTAGCGCCAGAACGCCTTGCCCAACAAGTCGGCGGCGATCAGTGGGGCAGCCACCGAGCCGTAAGCCGTCACCGTGGAACCGATCACGGCGCGACTGCCCGCCGACAGGAATTTGAGCGCCAGCGAATCTTCCACGCTGCGCCCGTAAATGTGCGCCCCGTAACAGGCCTCGCTGAAGACGACCTGCGGCGCGCGCCCGCTGTTGACCACGTCCTCCGGTCGCAGGGCGACGGGGAAATCGGGCCCTTCTTCGATGGGTTTGACTCCCGGTTTGGGGTAATTGGACGGGTCGCGCTGGCCGTACCAGTCCGCTGCGTCCACCACGCCGTGCAAATTGAAATAACCCAGCCGAGCCGCGGGTTCAGGGATCGAGCTGTGTATGCCCTCTGGCGGCGAGGTCACCAATTGGCGGGGTTCGCCGATGACACGATATACCGCCAGCGCGGCGCGTTGCCAGATTTCGGCGGAATACCCCAGGCTTTCGGCCGCCTTTTTCCCCGGCAACAGGCGGATGAACCAGCTCCCCAGCACGGCCAGCCAGGTGCGCAGCCCACCGGGGCGCAAGTTGGCCATCTCGTGGGCTTTGATGATCCCCCGGATGCAGCTCAATAATAAAGCGGGATCGCGACCCGCGCCGCCGGGAATGCGACCGACCGGCCATTCCGGGATAAAGTAGTTTTCGCCGGCGGTGGCGTAGGGGTTATCGGAAGGCACGTCGGCGTCGTTGTCGTCGGTGGGGTTGGGGAGGTGGTGGAAGGGGACGACCTCCGGCCCGCCGACGATCAGCAGTGCGCCGATCATGGCGCCTTTTTTGCGCAGGGCGTTGTCCAGGTCGGTCAGGGCGAGCTTGAGCGCCCAGGGGTCGGTGGATGAGCAGGGCTTCAACCCCAGGCTGGCCATCGCCGCCGGATCATCGGGGTACATCAACAGCGCGCCCCAGCCGCGGCGCTGCCGCACTGTGAGCACCAGCTTCTCCAGCTCACCGTCGATCACCTGAGCGGTCTGCGCGCCGAACTGGCGTTCCAGACCGGCGCGCGTGCTGAGAACAACATAGATCGGGTGGTGGCCGTCGGCGTGGGCGATGGCGTCCAGGTGAAGGCGGCTGGCGGCCTGTTTCAGTTCATCGCGCAGCTGGCGCGGCGTTTCGGGATCGGCGTCGCTTCTGTTGAGCAGGCGCAGGGCCTCGGCGCGGGCGGCCTCCAGTTTGGATTGTAGATCCTCATCAGATGGCGAGGGCGCTTTGGGCGTCGGGGAGGGTGTCTCTTCGACCGCGGCGCGCGGAGGGTCGGGGGGCGCGGCGCTTTCTGTGGGAGTTCGTGCCTCCGCGCGGGGCGCGGCCTCCCTGGGGGTGTGAGGGCGAGGCTCGCCCAGGGGGAGCAGATTCCATCCTAGGGCGGCGGCCACCTCCGCGGGGACGGAAACGTCCACCACCGCCTGCGGCGTCTCGGGCCAGAGCGTAGCGTAAGGATTATCCTCCCCCCACAGGCGGGCGGCCACCTGACCGGCCGGGTCGCTGGCGGCAGCGCGGTGCAACAGGGCGACCGCCTTCTCCGCGGCTCCGCTGTTCATCATGCTGTCGGCCAGCAACAATTGGATGGTGACGCATTCCGGCCATTGCTTGTGATAGTGTTCGCCCAGGTTGCGGATGGCCTGCGGCGGGGTGTCGGATTGCAGCCACATGGATTTAAGATGTGTGACGGCGACCAGCGCCGGGGGCTGCGGGCTGCCGAGCGCGGAGGTGAGGTGTTCCTGCGCGCCGGCCAGATCGCCGCGGCGCATGGCGTGGCGCGCGGCGCGCAATGGCTGCGCCCAGGCCGGGACCGGGTGCGCCAGTTTCTGCGTCGCCGGGAATTCACACCCCAGTGCCAGGGCGCAGCCCAGCGCCTCGGAGATCCCCTTGGCGTTGGCGTTGCTCAGCGTGCGCGCCCGTAATTCCTGGGCCTGGCGATACTCCGGGTCGGCCTGGCAGATGCGTTTCAGCAGGGAGAGCGCCTGCGCGGCGCGCCCGTCGCCGATCAACGCCTGGGCGCGCAGCAACTGGATTTCCAGGTCATTTTCGTAGTGGGTCAGCCAGGCGAGGGCAGTCTGCTCGGCGAAACGATAGGCTTTAGCCGAGAGCGCCGTTGTGAGCAGGGTGAGCAGGTAATCGCGCGGCCAGGGTTGACCGGCTGGGAGAGGTTGCAGGTTTTTCATCCGTGATCCCATCCTGAATTAGTGAGAATCGACAAGTGCGTTTTGTTTGTTGTGCACTAGGTTGAGCGCAACCACCGCCCCGAGCTGGCGGTGAATGCGGATGTCGTTGGGCGCTAGGCGGGCGGCTTTACGCAGCATCACCTCGGCGTTGGGGTAATCTTTGATCTCTTTGAGCGCCAGGCCGGCCCAGTGGTAGGCCCGCGCGTCGCCGGGGGCTATGGAGATGGCCTGTTGCAGGATCTGGATGGCGCGCTGGTATTGCCGTCGCTCGTGGTACACGCGCCCCAGCTCGAGGTAAGGCTCAACCCACTCCGGCTGAATATCGGCGGCGTCGCTCAGCGCCTGGATGGCCTGGTCGAGCTGGCCGCTTTGCCGCAACATGCGCCCCAGTACGAAGTGCAGGCGCGCCTGTTCTTCCTCGGTGAGGTCGCCTGTGTTATGCAGCGTTTTCTGAGCGACGTGAATGGCGCGGCTGGTCTGGCCCAAATTACCCAGGGCTTCAGCCAGTGCCAGGCCGATGCGCGGGTCGGCGGGGCGGTGTTCATACAGGCGCTCAAGTTCTTTGGCGGCGGCCTTCTCACCCTGCACGGCGCGGCGCAGCTCAACAATTTTGAGGAGCAAGGGGGTGTCTGGCAGCGAGCGCGCCGCGGCGGCTTCGAGCGCGGCCAGAGCATCGGCAGGCTTTTCCAGGGCTTGCAGCGCTTCGGCCAGCACCATCAATGCCTGCGGGTGCCCACGGTTGAGGCGCAAAACCTGACTGGCATAGCGCTGCGCCTCCCCAGGGGCGCCGCTTTGCATGGCGATTTGGGCCAGCAGCAGGTAAGCTTCGGCGGGGTCTTCGCCCAGGCGGGCGGCTGTGTGCGCGCTTTTTGCCGCCTCGGCGAGGTCGCCGCGATGGAGCTGGGCCTGTGCCAGGGCGAGCCAGATGGCGGGATCATCCCTGTCTACGGCCAAGGCGCGCTGCAGGACTTCGACGGCTGCCTCGGCGTTTCCGGCTTTCAGGTAAGCACGCCCCAGCTTGCGGTAACTCGCCTTGTTGAGGGGGTCGAACTGCGTGGCTTTCTCCAGGGGTTTGACAGCCTGGTTGGTATGCGGCGCGGGGTCCGGGCCGGATTGCTCCAGCAGCCGAGCGG
>CAZZFZ010000095.1:0-11224 GCA_964653835.1 uncultured Anaerolineales bacterium | reverse complement strand
CGAAACTCCGATTGCTGCGCCCTTCGCACTCCTCGCCAGAAGTCAGGCTTTTGGAAAAAGCCTGACTTCCTCGTTTTTCCTCGTGCTTCTTGGTGTCCTTCGTGGCCCCCCCCCTGCTACTCCCGGCGGCCGCGCAGCAGCAACCGGATTGGCGTCCCCAGGAAAGGATAATGCTCGCGGATTCGATTCTCCAGATAACGCAAATAGGTGAAATGCGCCAGCTCTGGGTCGTTGACGTGGAGCACAAAGGTCGGCGGGGCGCTGCTCACCTGGGAGGCGTAGTAAATCTTCAGGTGTTTGCCCCCCTTCGAGGGCGCGGGGTGACGGTCCACCGCCTCACGGATCAGGCGGTTCAATTGACCGGTGGTGATGCGCACCAGGCGCTCTTCCTGCACACGCACCGCGGTGGGGAGCACCTTGTGGACGCGCTGACCGGTTTTGGCGGAGATGAACAGCACGGGGACGTAATCCATAAAATTCAACTCATGGCGCACGTGGGCGGTATATTCATTGATGGTGTAGGTATCTTTGGGGATGGCATCCCACTTATTAACCACAACCACCGCGCTCTTCCACGCCTCGAGGATATACCCGGCGATGTGGGCATCCTGCGCGGTGACGCCCTGTTCGGCGTCAATCAGCAGCAGCGCCACATCCGAGCGGCGTATGGCCTGCATGGAGCGCAGCACACTGTACTTCTCCACGCCGGGGGCGATCTTGCCGCGGCGGCGGATGCCCGCGGTGTCAATCAGCGTGATGGGGATGCCCTCGTACTCCAGACGGGTATCCACGGCGTCGCGCGTCGTCCCGGCGATCGGGCTGACGATGGCGCGCGGCTCACCGGTGAGGCGGTTAAGCAGGGTGGACTTGCCCACATTGGGCTTGCCCACAATGGAAATCTTAACCGAGTCGTCCTCCTCCTGCTCCCCCACCCACGACTTGAAAGTGTCCACCACCGCATCGAGCAGATCACCTGTCCCCTTTCCGTGCAACGCCGAGACGGGGTAAGGATCGCCCATGCCCAGCTCGTAGAACTGCAACGCCTCGGCGCGGCTGGCCTCAGTTTCGCACTTGTTGACCACCAGCAACACCGGCGGCCAGGGTTCGCCCTCCACCTCGCGCTGGAAGCGACGCAGAATCTGAGCGATCTCCTCATCCGCGGGGGTAACGCCGCTCTGCACATCGGTGAGGAAGAGGACCACATCTGCCTCGCGGATGGCGATCTCCGCCTGGGTACGGATCTCCTCGATGAACTCCGCCGACCCGACGGAGAGGGGCGTTTTTTGCTTCCCGGCGCTGACATAGGTGGGGTCAATGCCACCGGTATCCACAACATCGAAGAGATACCCGGCCCACTCCGCTTCGGCCATCAGCCGGTCGCGGGTGGTGCCGGGGATGTCGTCCACCACCGCCAGGCGCGCCTGCACCAAGCGGTTGAACAATGTGCTCTTGCCAACGTTCGGACGCCCGACCAGGGCGACAACCGGTTTTCTCATCTGCTTTTGCTCAAGTCCTGACGAGTCATTTCAATCAAGGGCCAGCTTCCGGCGTGGGGGTCAGCGTGCCCGAGACGCGGATTTCCACCTCGACCGTTTCGGGCGAGATCGTCTCCACCCGCACGCGTTCCGGCAGGATGACCACCTCGGGCGTGAGCTGGTGGATCCCCTCCTCCAGACCAGTCAGATCGAGGACAACGCGCACGTCTGTCTCCGTCAGCGTATCCAACACCGGCAACGGGCCAAACAGGATCACGTCCACCGTATCCGGCGCGACCACGGCTTCCCACTCCGGCAACAGGCCGATGGTTTCCACCAGTCGGATGATTTTAATATTCCCTTCCATGGCCGCAATCCCCGCCTGCACCAGCACATTCGGATCGCCGATCACCGAGACCCCATCAGGGAGATCGAGGCTGAGGATGGTCTCTATATCATCCACCGCACCGGAGATATCCAGCGGTTCGGTCTCCACATAGCCGGGCAATTGATCCACCAGTTGCGGATCGGCCGAAAAGACCATCACGTTGGGTGGCGATACCGAAATGCTCGTCTGACGATAGCCCTCGGCGACCTGACCGGTGGTGACCACCTTGACCACCATGTTGCGGTAACCGCCGCGCAGCGTGATCGTCTGAACGACGGCGATTTCATTCGGCTTCAGAGTGACGTCGTTCACCGTCTTGCCTTCCGCATCTAAAGCCACCAGGCGGACGGCGCGCTCAATCGTCTCATTGGCGCCCTCGATGTTCAGCGTAGCTTTGACCGTGGCGACGCGCTCCACCTGGGAAGCGCGCCCGGAGATCTCCACCTCCTGCGCGCTCCACTCCGGGTCAGCGGCCTGATACCCCAGCGCCGGTTCGCCCTGCACGTTGGTTTGAATGGGCAGCGTCTTGGTGACCAGCTCCTCAAGGGTCAATTCAACGCTCTGCGGGTTGGCGCGCACCACGCGCACGGGGCGATAACGCTCGGCGATCTTATACTGCACAGAGACCACAAAACGCCCGGCCTCCAGTTGCGAGAGATCCATCCAGGCGACCAACGCGCCAGGGTCCTCGTCAATCTGTGTCAGGATGCTGTTCGGCGCCAGGAGAACGAGTTCCAGCTCATCGGGCAACGAGGTAATCACCTCCAGGTCAGCGCGCAGGCCAACGACCTCCACAGGGACGAGGAAAGTCTGCTCTCGGTTGGGGTCCGCCGAGGTGACAGCCGAAACCCACACCACCACCGCCAGGATAAACGCCAGCAACAGGGTACCAAAATTGCGCGCCAGCCAGCGTGGGCGATCCTGCTTCATAAGCGTCCCTCCCATCGCCGCGAATGCCAATCGGGGAACACGGCTGCCAGAATGGCGGTAAAAATGTTTTTCGACCTGGAAGGCTGAAAGAAAGTCAACAAAATGTTCTTCAACCGCTCATCGGTGAGGTTGCTTATCATCCGGCCGCGATGGGTGATGGAAATGGCCCCGGTTTCTTCCGAAACCACCACGGCAACCGCGTCGGCGACTTCCGAAGTCCCCAACGCAGCGCGGTGACGCAGCCCCATTTTGCGCTCCGGCGTGGTGACCAGGCTACCGCTGGTAGAAAGCGGCATCACGCACGACGCCGCCAGGATCATATCATCCTTGATAATCACTGCGCCATCGTGCAATGGCGTATTGGGATAAAAGATCTGTAAAAGCAACTCCGCAGTGACCTGGGCGTTCAGCGGAACGCCAGTGTGCACGTACTCTTGCAGGCTATCGGCGCGCTGCAACACAATCAACGCCCCATGCTTCCGATCCGAAAGTCGCGTGACCGCGCTGACGACCTCATCAATCACCTGCGTGTCTTCGCGCTGACCCGCCTTCACCAACGTCCCGGTGTGCCCCAACCGCTCCAGGGCGCGGCGGATCTCCGGCGCGAAAATCACGGGGATGGCGAACAACAGGGCGGGGAGGGTGTTGCTCACCAGCCAGGAGAACGCCGGCAGCACCTCCAGGCTGGTCAACAGGCCAAGCACCGCGATCAGGATCAATCCCCCACGCAATAAAACAATGGCCTGCGTATCACGCAGCACCAGCAGAATCACAAAGAAAACGGCTGTAACCAATAAAATATCGACGACGCCGAACCAATCCAGCCGCTCGAAGATAAAGAAAATGTAATCCATTTATACCGGCCGCAACACGCGGTCCTTACGCAATTGTTTGAAGAACAATACGGTGCCCGGCGGCATTGATTCCATCGCCGCTTCCTGCCAGGCGCTGACGCCCAAATCCTTCACCGCCCGCGGGGCGTAACCCATCTCCTGCCAGACCGCCTGGTGACGGGCCAGTTCCGGGGGCAAGAAGACCAAAACAGCTTCACAGAGCAGATCGTGGGAGGCCTCCTCCACCGCAGTCATCATCACCGGCAAAGCTTCAGCCAGAGGTGCCGCATCATCAAGCAAAACGTCATCCACGCGGGCGACCAGGTTCTCCACCTGCCAGCCCAGCACGCCGAGCAGCGTATCCCCGGAGAACAAAAGCAGGAAAGCCTTCTCCCCAAAGGCGGCCATCACATCCATCCGGCTCAGGCGGCGCGCGCCGCCGCTGACGCGGGTGATAAACCGGGCGATTTGCTCAGCCTCCGCGGGGCCGGCGCGGCTGACCCACAGCTCGCCATTGACCGCCGGTTCAGCAGCGGGGGCTTCTGCTTCCATCTTGGGCACGGAGCGCTTCCAGGCGACCAGCACCTGCTCCCAGGTCTTTTCGAAGGTCGATTCGTTGAAGATCACCACATCAGCGGCTTTGATCTTCTCTTCCTGATCCCCCTGAGCCGCGATCCGGCTGCGAGCGTCTTCCGGCGAAAGTTTGCGCCGCTCCACCAGACGGGCCACCTGCAACTCCGGCGAAGCGTGCGTCACCCAGATGGCATCGCAATAGGATTTCAGCTCCCCTTCCAGCAATTTGATCGCTTCAATGACGATGACCGGTGATTTCGCCCGCCCAACGAGCACGTCAATCGCCTGACGCACCAGGGGGTGGATGATCGCCTCCAACGAGGCCATCGCCTCAGGATCGGGGAAAACCAAACGGGCCAGTTTCTGGCGGTTAACCTGACCATCCGGCGCGAGTATCCATTTCCCAAAAGTGTCAATCACTTGCTGGTAGCCCGGCGCCCCAGGCGCAATCGCGCGGTGACTCAAAGCGTCCGCGTCAATGCCATACGCACCCAGGTGTTCCAGCATCTTGCGCACCACGCTTTTGCCGGTGGCGATGTTGCCAGTCAACCCAATGACATATTTACCTGGCCATCTACTCATCACAGCTCCCGAGCATTCTCCATGACATCCGTTGCTCAAATTTTAGCTGGGGGGCAGGAGAATGTCAAAGAAGCAAAATTCTGCCCTAAAATTTCACTTCTTCACCGCTCGCATCCCAATCCACATCATTCCAAGAAATCCTCTGCATAGTGACAGGCCACCTGGTGGCCAGGGTGCAATTCGCGTAAGAAAGGCTCATCCACAGCACAATTCTCGCGCGCTACCGGGCAGCGAGGGTGGAAACGGCAACCGGAGGGTGGATTCAACGGGCTGGGCACATCCCCCTTGAGGATAACGCGCTCCCGCTTAGCGGTCGGATCGGGGATGGGGATGGCTGACATTAACGCCTGCGTGTAGGGATGCAACGGTTTGCGGAAGAGGTCATCGCGCGGGGCCATCTCGACAATTTTGCCCAGATACATCACCGCCACCCGGTCGGAGATGTGCTCCACAACCGCCAGATTATGAGCGACAAACAGATACGTCAGTCCAAATTCCTGCTGCAAATCCTTAAGCAGGTTAAGCACCTGCGCCTGAATGGAGACATCCAACGCTGAAACCGGCTCGTCGAGCACAATAAACTTGGGCTGCAACGTCAGTGCACGCGCGATGCCGATACGCTGCCGTTGACCGCCGGAGAACTCATGAGGGTAGCGGTTGGCGTGATAATCCTCCAACCCCACCTTGCGCAGCATCTCCATCACACGGTCCACCCGCTCGCGGGAGGTGCCAATGCCGTGGATTTTCAACCCCTCGGCCACCGACTCGCCGATTGGCAGACGCGGGTCGAGCGAGGCATACGGGTCTTGAAAGACGACCTGCATCTTTCGGCGCATCTCTTTCAAGGCTTTGCCCTTCAGTTGAAAGACGTCCACGCCATCGAAGAACACCGAGCCGCTCGTAGGAGGGATCAGGCGCAACAGGGTGTGCCCGGCCGTGGTCTTTCCACAACCCGACTCGCCCACCAGGCCGAGGGTCTCCCCCTCCTTAATAGTAAAGCTGATGTCATCCACGGCCTTCACCCAGGCGATCACGCGGCGGAGCACGCCGCCGCGCACAGGGTAATACTTCACTAGATTCTTGACCTGAATGAGGTCTTTTGATCGTCCGTTTTTATTGCTTGGGTTATCCGTCATAATGAACTCTGTCACTGCCTGCATGAATGGTCGTCGGCATGGGGGAAAAGATCATGCCGTTGAGGATGCGCCCGCCTTCAGAGGCGCGCGGTGGTTTTCATAATCCTGGTACAGCCAGCAGCGCGCTACATGGCCTTCTTCCAGCGGGATCAAATCAGGCTCCACCTGGGTGCAAATGGACAGGTCGTGCTCCACCCGGGCGGCACAGCGCGAGGCGAAACGGCAGCCCGGCGGCAGGCCGATCAGGTTGGGAACGTTCCCAGGGATCACGGCCAGTTTCTCCTGCACTTTGCCCAGCACCGGAACCGAGGCGATCAACCCCTGGGTGTAGGGGTGTTTCGGCTCACGGAAGAGCGTGCGCACATCGCTTTGCTCCACGATACGCCCGGCGTACATAACCGCCACGCGATCGGCCATTTCGGCAATCAACCCCAGGTCATGCGTGATCAGGATCACCGAAGTACCCAGCTTATCACGCAGATCGAGGATCAAATCCAGAATTTGCGCTTGAATGGTGACGTCCAGGGCGGTGGTCGGTTCGTCGGCGATCAGCAGGCGTGGCTTCAAAGCCAGCGCCATGGCGATCATCACGCGCTGCGCCTGGCCGCCCGACATCTCATGGGGATAGGCATGCGCTTTCTTCTCCGCATCAGGAATGCCCACCAGTTTGAGCAGCTCCACCGCCTGCGCCCAGGCTTCTTCCTTCGACATCTCGCGGTGAATGCGGAACACCTCGGCGATCTGATCGCCCACGGTGAAAACAGGGTTGAGGCTGCTCTGCGGCTGCTGGAAGATCATCGAGATGCGGTTACCGCGCATATCCACCATCTCGTCGGTGCTCAGTTTAAGCAGGTTACGCCCTTCGAAGATCACCTCACCGTCCACAATCCGGCCGGGGTCATCCACCAGACGAAGGATGGAGAAGGAGGTCACGCTTTTGCCGCAGCCCGATTCGCCCACCAGCCCGAGGATCTCCCCAGGCGCGACGTGGAAATCCACGCCGTCCACAGCTTTGACGACGCCATCTTCAGTGAAAAAATACGTTTTCAGGTTGCGCACTTCGAGGAGCGGTTGAGTGTTTTCCGTCACGTTTGAGCCTCCATCACTGCTTCAAGCGGGGGTCAATGGCATCGCGCAGGCCGTCGCCCAAGAGGTTGAACGCCAGCACGGTAATCATAATCGCCAGGCCGGGGAAGAACACCAGATGCGGCGCGGTGAAGACTTGATTGCGCTCCGACCCCAACATCGTGCCCCATTCCGGCATCGGCGGCTGCGCACCCAACCCCAGGAACGAGAGCGCGGCGGCATCCAGGATAGCGGTAGCGATCCCCAACGTCCCCTGGACGATCAACGGGGGGATGGCGTTGGGCAAAATGCGGCTAAACAGAATGTGCAGATGCCCACCCCCCAGGGCGCGCGAGGCCGCCACATAAGCCTGCTCCTTGACCGAGAGCACACTGCCGCGCACCACGCGGGCATAAACCGGGATGGTGACGATGGCAATTGCCAGCAGCGCATTTTGCAGGCCGCGCCCGCGGAAACTGACGATGGCAATCGCCAGCAACAAGGAGGGAAACGCCAGCAGCACATCCATCAGGCGCATGATGATGTTATCCAGCCAGCCACCTGTGTACCCGCCAACAGCTCCCAGAAAGGTGCCAATCACAATGGCGAAACCAACCGTTGAAAAGCCGATGAACAACGAGACGCGCGTGCCGTAAATAATGCGGCTGAAGACGTCACGCACGTTGCCATCCGTCCCCAAAATGTGTTGGGGTTGATCTTCCGGGCACCCCAGCAGATGAATGCAGGGATCGGCGCGCTTTTTGACGTCTTCTACCCCAATCAACACGGCTATCGGGTCATACGGTGCGATCAACGGCGCAAAAATCGCCACCAGCACCAGAATAAGCAAGATCAAACCGCCAACGATTGCCGAACGTTGCTTGAGCAGGTTCCGCATCGTCAGGAAGAACAGGCTGTTCGAGCGGTAGTCGCGTTGGGTATCGTTCGAAAGGGATTCTTTTTTCACAGCCATGGTGACCTCAATCCAGACGGATGCGCGGATCAATGAAAACGTACGAGAGATCCACCAGCAGGTTGATAAAAACGTAAATCATGGCGATCGCCACCGTAAAAGCCTGCACAATGGGGTAATCGCGCGCGGTGATGGCCTCGAACAACATGCGCCCCACACCGGCAAAACTAAAAATCGTCTCCGTCAGCACCGCGCCGGAAAAGAGAATACCCACCTGCAGGCCAATAATGGTGGTGATGGGTAGCAGGGCGTTGCGGAAAGCGTGGCGCAGGATGACAAATTTCTCCTGCAACCCTTTGGCGCGCGCCGTGCGGATGAAATCCTGACGCAACACCTCCAGCATGCTGGAGCGCGTCATGCGGGCGATGATCGCCAGTGGAATGGTGCTCAGCGCAACCGCCGGCAGGATCAGATGTTGGATTGCATCCTTGAGCACCTTCCAATCCCCGGTGATCAGGGAATTGAACACATACATATTCGAAATGAACTCCAGAATCCCGTAGAGGGCAGTCCCTTCCGCCACGTTCCAGTTCCACACCTCAAAGAAAGGCGTCGCTGCCAATCCGGCGGAGAGTCTTCCGGCAGGAGGCAACCAGAAGGGCGTATCCTTAAGCAGCAAGGCAAAGGTATAAGCCAGCATCAAACCGAGCCAGTACACTGGCATGGAGACGCCGATATTCGCCCAAATCATGGTGATCACATCAACAATCGAGTTGCGCTTGACCGCGGAAATCACCCCCAGGGGGATACCGAACAAAACAGCCAACGCCAAAGCGGTGACGCTCAATTCAATCGTGGTCGGCAAGCGCTCAATCAAAATCGTGGTCACCGGGCGGCTGAAACGAATGGATTCGCCGAAATCACCCTGAGCGATTTCCTTCATGTAAATCCCAAACTGCACCAGTTTCGGCTTATCCAACCCATGCTCGCGGATGAAGCGATCACAGACCTCCTGGGTGGCCTTTTCACCCAGAATAGCCTTGCACGGGTCCCCTTTGACGGAACGCGCCAGTATAAAAGTGACCAGCAAGATCCCAAAGATGACCGGAATGGCCAGCAGCACGCGGCGAATTGTATATTGCAACATAGGCACTCAATCTCTCTGAGGATAACTACTCAGCCTATCGGTAGTCCTTATCGCCTGAGCAGTTACCTCTGAGGTGGTCAGGAACACATGAGACCACCTGGTCTGGTATTGGTTAAAACATCTCAGCCACAAAAAGGGCGCGAGATAGCACAAAAAACGTGCCACCTCGCGCCGGTCAATCTACATCATGCGTGATGGCAAACCCAAGATTACTCGTCCTGGTTCATCAACGCATCGAACAGGTAGGACGGATACTCAAACGCGCCGGTGTTCCCGATGTGATACGGGCTGGCGGCGTTCATGCTCGCGTCCCACGAGCGGACGACATCGTTGGCGTCCAGAGTGGAGCCATCGTGGAACTTCACGCCTTCCCGCAGGTAGCAGGTGTAGACGGTAGCGTCCTCGTTGGCATCACAGGAGGTCGCCAGGGTGGGCACAGCCTCGCCCGCGGCGTTGTACTTGTAGAGGCCCTCGGTGACCATCTTGCAGGCGTCCAGCGATTCGCCGTCGGTCTCATCCGCACAGTACAGGCTGATCGGTTCAGCAGCCTTCAGATAGACCAGCGTATCGCGATCGCCGGGGACGAAGGTCCACAGGTCAGGCGGGCCGAGCACGGCGGGTTGAGCGTTCTCCACATCGGCGAGGGCCGCGTCAGCAGGCGCACCGTGGGCGATCGGCACCATCGGGACGAATTCCTTGATGGCGTTGTTCGCCTTCTCATATAGCGGAGCAGCTTCGGCCGGATCGGCGATGGTGGAGGCTTCCTCCAGCACTTCATAGATCTCAGGGATGGGATCGCCGAACTGCGGGTTGGAGCGGCTAAAGTGGAAGTCAAGGAAGTTGGTCACGTGCAGGTAGTCTGCACCCCAACCGAGCATGTAGAGGCCATCCAGGTTACCGGCGGTGGATTCGGCGATGAACTCACCAGATTCCATCACGATCACCTCGGCGTCGATGCCCAGGTTCTCCTTCAACTGGGTCTGGATTTCAACCGCAACCAGCCCCGGCTCGGGCAGGTACACGCGGAAGACATCGCGATAGTAGATCGCCGTCTTGAAGCGGATGCCATCTTCGCCGCGCTCCAGGCCAGCCTCGTCGAGCAGGCGGTTAGCCTCTTCGGGGTTGAAGTCGTACCAGGATTCGCCCGTACAACCGTTGGGGATAGAGCACGGGGTGAAGTGCGAAGCAACCTCCGAACCCGCGGGGTAGAAGTTGTCGATGATGCGCTGGCGGTCGATACCCATGGCAATCGCCTTGCGCACGTTGACATTGTTCCACGGCTCAAAGGTGTTCGTCATCGCCAGGTACATGATGTTGGGGTTCGGGACCGGCAGGAACTGCAGGCTATCGTCGTTTTCCACGGTCTCGTAATCATCCGGGCTGAGCTTGGTGATGTAATCTACCGTGCCCGATTGCAGCTCAAGCAAGCGCTGCGCGCCCTCGGTTGCCCAGCGGAAAACCAGCGTCTGGGTCTTGGCCGCGTCGCCCCAGTAATCATCAAAGCGCTTGAAGACGATGCTATCGCCGCGGTTCCAGCTTTCGATGTAGTAAGGGCCAGTGCCGACGGGAGCGGAGAGCAAAGTCTCTTTGTTCGCTTCGTTCGCGTTGGCTTCAATCCACTCCTGTGGGTAGATGAAGAAAGGAGTGAAAGCAATCTTCGCCAGGAAGGCCGGATCAGGCTTACACATTGTGAAGCGCACCGTCATCTCATCGATGGCGGCAATTTCCTTCATCTTGTTGTTCTTGCAGTCGGCGCTGACGACCAGTGGCTCGAAAGCTGCCGCTTCCTCGGCGGGCGCCGCTTCTTCCGCAGGCGCAGCCTCTTCTGCAGGCGCGGCCTCTTCAGCCGGAGCTGCTTCCTCAGCCGGAGCCGCCTCTTCCGCCTTCGGCTGACAGGCAGCGAACACCAGGCTTGCCACGATAAACAGGGCCAGCAAAATAAACAGGGTCTTGCGTTTCATAACTTCCTCCTTAGGAAATCATCAGAAAACGAACAGATGAACTTGCTCTATTAACCGTTAGCTCGATGCATTCACCTCCTCTCATGCAAATCTCAGTCTTTTCTCAGAAATGCGACATGTTGAATTATAGCCGCCTCACACGCGCCATGTCAACCAGAAGCCGTGATTCTAAAAACATACGGCGCAAAACCTGGCGCCCGCTTTTGCGAAAGTCATTCCAA
>CAZZFZ010000094.1:0-11231 GCA_964653835.1 uncultured Anaerolineales bacterium | reverse complement strand
GGGGAGGCCGGGGGGGGGGGGGGGGGCGGGGCGGCGCGGAGTGCGGGGGATGGCCAGCCGGGTGGTCGGGGTGGGGCGGGGGGGGGGGGCCGGGGAGAACGTGCTGTCGGGGCCCCCCGGGGATCCGCCGACGATGGCGGAGGCCCTCGACCGCTTGCTTTCCGCCCCGGCAGAACGCAAACGGTTTGGCGCAGCAGCGCGCCGCAGCGTGGAGCAGACCTTCAACTGGGACACAGTGGCTGAGGAATTATCCCGCTGTTTCTCCGCGGCCCGTGCCGCCGACCGCGCCCGCAAAGCGGCTAAAATCCGCGCCGTGCTTCGCGATCACCTCGGCGCGGATCTGCGCGGGCTGCGCTGCCTCGACCTCGGTTGCGGCGACGGCGGCATCCTGCGCGCCCTGGCTCCTGACTTCGCCCTCGCCATCGGCGCCGACCTGCAAACCCAGCCCTCCCCCGGCGCGGGCGCGGCGGTCACACAGGCCGATGGGGCGCGCCTGCCCTTCCCGGCGGAGAGCTTCGACGTGGTGATCTGCGCGCAGGTGTACGAGCACGCCGCCGACCCCGAAGCGCTGCTCGCTGAAATTCGCCGCCTGCTCCGCCCCGACGGAGTGGTCTACCTCAGCGGGCCGAACCGCCTGGCGCTGATCGAGGAGCACTATCACCTCCCCCTGCTCTCCTGGCTGCCCCGCCGCCTTGCCGACGCCTACATGCGTCTGACCCGCCGCGGGCACAGTTACAACATCCGCCCGCGCACCTGGTGGGGGCTTCGCCGCCTGCTGCGCGGTTTTATGATTCACGATGCCACCCCCCAACTGCTGGCCGCCCCCCAACGCTACCACGTGGACGACCGTCTCCCGCTGCGCCTGCCGCGCTGGCTCGGCTGGCTGCTGCGGCCGTGGGTGCCGAATTTCAACTGGGTGCTGAAGGTGGACGACAGACCGCGAACCGCGGTCAGCCGTCTCAGCCCCAATGACTACACGCAAGAATACTACCTGACTGAATGCGACGGATACGAGGAATTCCTCGCCACGCGCGGGACCGATCTCCCCGCACGGCTGGCGCTCCCGCTGGAAATTGCCGACATCCACTCCAACGAGCGCGTCCTCGACCTGGGCTGCGGGCGCGGTGAACTGGCCTGGCGCTGCGCCCACCGCGGGGCATTCGCCTGGGGGTTGGATTACGCCCCCGCCGCGCTAACCCTGGCGCGCAGCCTGCCCGCGCAGCCGCGCCTCGCCTTCGGCCGCGCCGACCTGACCGCCCTCCCCATCGCCAGCGAGACATTCAACCTCGCTTTCCTGCTCGACGTGGTCGAGCACCTGACGCCGGATCAACTGCGCGCCGCCCTGCAGGAAGCCCACCGCGCCCTCAAACCAGGCGGCAGGCTGATCGTCCACACTATGCCCAACACCTGGTACTACCGCTGGGGGTATCCGCTCTACCGTTGGGTGCAAAGCGCGCGGGGGCAGAACTTACCTCGGGATCCACGCGCCCGCTGGGGTTACAGTCACCTGCACGTCAACGAGCAGAGTCCCCTCCGGCTGCGCGCTGCGCTGCGGGCCTGCGGCTTCCAAACTCGCGTCTGGCTGCGCTCCACCCAGGATTATCAGCAGGAGACCAACCCTCTGGCCCGCGCCGTCATGCGCCTGCTGACGCGCCTACCCGGCCTGCGGCTGATCTTCTGCAACGACATCTTCGCCGTGGGGATCAAGCCGCGATGAAGGTGCTCATCGAGGCGTTGGGGATCCACGATTACGGCGGCGGACGCACAGCTACGCTCAACTTGATGCGTAACCTGCTGGCGCTCGACACAGAGACCCCATTCCGCATCGCCCTCACCCGCCCCGAGCCGACGCTGCTGGCAAGAAACCTGCAACAGATCATCCTGCCAGTGAAGAACCGCTTTCTCGCCCGGCTGTGGGCACAGGCCGCCCTTCCCGCGCTCGCCCGCGGCTGCGAGGTAGTCCACTGCGTTAAAAACCTGGGGCTTTTCGGCCTGCCCGCTCCGATGATCCTTACCATCTACGACGTGAGTGCGCTGCTGCACCCGGAGCTGTACCCCCGCTCGGATGTGTGGTACTGGCGCACGCTCCAGCGCCGCAGCCTGCGGGAGGCCAGCCGCCTGATCGCTATATCGCAGAACACGGCGGCGGAGCTGCGGCGCTTCTACGACGTACAAGCGGAGAAGCTCCACGTGATCTACCCCTCGGTGGCGGCGCACTTCCGCCCCGCGGCGGAGGGCGACATCGCCCGCGTGCGTAAAAAATACGGCCTGCCGCGCCGCTACCTGCTGCACGTCGGGCGCATTGACCGCAAGAACCGCCCCTCGCTGGCGGTGGAGGCCTTCGCCCGCTACCGCCAGCGTCACCCCCGTTTTGAGGGGGCGCTGGTGATCGTCGGCGGGGTATATCGCAAAAGCCCCGACGCGTCGCTGCAGCCTGCGGCGGCGCGCGCCGACCTGGCAGGGCGGGTGGTCTTCACCGGCCGCGTCCCCGACTCCGACCTGCCGCCGTTGTACAGCGGCGCGCAGGCGGTGCTGATGACCTCACAGCACGAAGGTTTCGGGCTGGTGGCGGTCGAGGCGCTGGCCTGCGGCGCGCCGCTGATCGCCGGGCACGTGGGCGCGCTGCCCGAAGTGGTCGGCGAGGCCGCGCACCTGGTCAAACCGCTGGACGCCGAGACGATAGCCGAGGCCATAGCCCAGGTGATGGGCGACGAGCTTCTGCGCGTGCAACTGCGCCGCCGCGGCCTCGAGCGGGCGCGCCGCTACCAGGGCGATCACGACGCCCGTCAAACACTGGCGCTGTACCGCCAGGTTGCCGGCACAGAAAACCCGCGAGAGAATTAGGAAACCGTTATAATACAACTAGGCAACGCCAAACGCCAACCGTTTCAAAAAGGTTACGCTTATGAAGAAAATCATCCTGCTCTTGCTCAACATCGCCCTGCTCCTGATACTCGTCCCCCCTGCGCTGGCGCAGGGGCCGACGGGCGACTGGGGCAGCGGCATCGCCTGCCAGAACTTGAACGCCAACAACACCGCTGAGGTCACGTTCACTTTTTACCCCCAGGGGAACGCCGCCGCGGCGGTGACATATACCGACACCATCCCCGCCGGGGGCAGTCGCAACTACAACACCGCCGACCTCTCGCTCAACGTGCCGGTGGGCTTTCTGGGCTCCGTGGTCATCACCACAGCGCAGGATGTGATCTGCACCGTCAACACGCAAAACGCCGGCGACGGAAGCAGCGCGAACCCCTTCCGCATCGCCAGCAGCTCGGGGCTGGGCGACGGCGAAGTCGCCGCCAGCATGTACGCCCCCCAGGTGATGAAATCCTATGCCGGCTGGAACTCCTACATCTCGGTGCAGAACGCTGGGAGTAGCGACGCCACTGTGCAGGTGACCTACAAAGACCGCTACGGCAACGACGTGCCCGAGGCCACCGAGGCCGCCATCATCCCGGCCTTCAGTAATCACGTCTTCTACCAGAATGCCAACGCCAAACTGCCGGCTGACTTCCTCGGCTCGGCGCGCGTGGCTGTCACCAGCCCGGCGGACGGCAAGATCGCCGTGGTGGTCAACTTCTACAACAGCGGCACCGACTCAGGGACCGCACAGTTCCACAGTTACAACGGAATGAGCAACGGAGCCACCAAACTGTACATACCGCGCGTGGTGCGCCGCTTCTACGGCTATAACAGCGGCATCACCGTGCAAAACGTCGGCACGGTGGACACCACCATGACGATCACGTTCAACTTCGCCGGGCAGACCTACACGTACCACTCCGGGGTCATCAGCCCCAGCACCTCGCTGGCTCTCTACCTGCCCAATATAAGCGAGCTGAACCCCGTGGACGAACTCCCCATCAACCAGCGGTTCGGCAACGCCATTGTGGTGGCCGATAACCCGGCGGCCAGCATTGTGGGCATCGTCAACGAAGATAACCGCGGTAACCCCGCCGACAACGATGGCAACCCCATCCCGGCGGAGCGCGTTGGCCAGGGCTCCACCTACAATGCCATCCCGGCGGGCAGCGAGAGCAAAACGTTGTACTTCCCCCAGGTGATGCGCAAAGTGGACGGCTTTTTCTCCGGCGGGTTCTATATCTCTAACGTCACCCCCAACGACGGCATCTGCGATATCTGGTTTAACAACGTTCCCGCGGCCAAGCTGAACGACGTGCCCATCAGCGCCAACGGGTCGCTTTCTTATTATGCCCCCAACATCCCCAACCTGCCCGACGGCTTCAACAGTAGCGTGATCGTGGAATGCACCGTCGAGGTGATCGGCATTCAGAACTTCGCCGCCGAACCCGGCAGCTCGCGCCTGGGCGACAGCTTCACCCAGAATAACGCCTTCAACCGCTGACAAACAACATAACCACGGAGACGCGGAGCACACGGAGAAATGCCGCAAAATTCACTGAGCGGCTCTGTGCTCTCCGAGTCTCCGTGGTGAATTACCCGCGCAGCAAGTTGCTCACAAAGAACCACAGGTTGGCCGGGCGCTCAGCCAGACGGCGCATGAAGTAGGGATACCACTCCGTGCCATAGGGGACGTACACACGCACAGGATACCCCTCGGCAGCCAGTTGTTCCTGCAAATCCCGGCGGATGCCGTAAAGCATCTGAAATTCCAACGCGTCCTTCGGCAGCCCGATCTGCCCGGCGTAGTCCCTGGCTAAGGCGATGCGCGCTTCATCATGGCTGGCGATGGCCGGGATGGGGGGAAAGTGGCCGTCCTCGCTGGCGCGCGGCGCACCCGCCGCCAGGCCGCCATCCAGGATGACGCGCGCCAGGCGGTCATAGCTGGCGTCCACATCGGCTTTCTTTGGAAAGGCGATCTCCGGCGGCTCCTTATACGCCCCCTTGCACAAGCGTACGCGCGCCTGCTTCGCCATCAGGTTGGCAATATCCGCCTCGCTGCGGTAGAGGTACGCCTGAATAACGATGCCGACATGATCGCCAAACCCATCCGTCAACATCTTGTGGAACAGTCGCAGCGTTGCCTCGGTCAGCGGGGAATCTTCCATGTCAATACGGATGAAGTTCCCCCGGGTGCGGGCATGTTCCAAAATGCGCCGCAGATTCTGCTCGCACAGCGCTTCGTCCAGCAGCAGCCCCATCTGGCTGAGTTTGATCGAAATCCCAGAGCGCACCCCCTCGGCCTCGATCAGATCAAGCATGGTGATGACTTCGTTGGCAGCCCGGCGCGCCTCAGCCTCGCTAGAAACGTTTTCCCCCAGGTGATCCAACGTGGCGTTGATGCCGCGATCATTCAATTCGCGAATCACACGAATCGCGTCCCGCGGCGTCTCACCTGCCACAAAACGCGAAGCCACCCGCCAGGCGATTGACCAGCGGGTGACGATGCGCCGCGCCCAGGCGGCTTTGGAAAGATAAATGAGCAAAGAACGAAGCATGTCGTTATCCTCAGGATCAACAGATGGACTGCGGGCTAATCGTACCCACGCAGGCTCAAAAGCGACAGTGCATAAGATAATTCCTTTCGATGAAATTGTACACCCTATGATAGAATCTCGGCCATGCGAACTCGTGGATCCTTTTCTGCTCTACGCTGGATTTCTATCTTCCTGATCCTGTTTGCGATCGGGTTGCTGACTACCCAGATTGTCACATACAGCCGCCTGCGGGCAGTGTTCCCCAGCGGCATGCACATCGCCTCCGTTCCGGTGGGCGGGCTGGATCGTCAACAGGCCGCTCAGCGCCTACTGGAGATTTATAGCCTGCCGGTTGAGCTGCGCTATAACGACAACGTCATCCACCTTGACCCGGCGGTCGTCGGCTTTGAGCTTGACCTGGAGAGCATGTTGGCCGCCGCCGATCTGGAGCGCACGCGCACGCCTTTCTGGCTAGGCTTTTGGGATTATCTTTGGGGACGGAAAACCACCCCGGTGGATATCCCCTTGCGCTCTTCCTATTCTGAGGCGCGCCTGCGGGCCTACCTGCAAGATGAAATCGCAGCACGCTACGACTTGCCCGCCAAACCACCGGTCCCCGTGCCTGGATCGGTGAACTTTATACCTGGGGAGCTAGGCACAGCGCTGGATGTCGAGCGCGCCATCCTGCCCATCGAGAGCGCGCTGCGCTCTACCACCCAGCGGGTGGTCAACCTCCCCCTGGGACGGACGCTACCCCCGCGGCCTTCCATCACCAACCTGGAAATCCTGCTCAAACAAACGATTGACCTGGCTGAATTTGACGGCGTGGTGGGGCTATATATGCTCGACCTGCAAACCGGGGAGGAGATCAACTTTGCCTACCAGCTCGGCGTGGAATACCCGGTCAATCCCGACGTGGCCTTCACCACTGCCAGCATCATCAAAATCCCCATCCTGGTTTCCACCTATCGCCGCATCGATGGGGAACCCGACCCCGAGACCACTGACCTGATCGAAAAGATGATCGTCGAATCGGGCAACGAGGCCTCCGACTGGCTGATGGAGCGGGTGATTGACCCGCTGCGCGCCCCCCTGATCGTCACAGAAGATATGCAGGCGCTGGGGTTGGAGAATACCTTCCTGGCAGGGTACTTCTACCTCGGCGCGCCGGTGCTGGCGCTCTACGAGACCCCGGCCAACACCCGCACCGACATCAACACCGACCCCGACGTCTACAATCAAACCACGCCATCCGATATGGGTATGCTGCTGGAAGACCTCTACCAGTGCGCCGAAACCGGCGGCGGGGCGCTCACCGCCGTCTTCCCCGGTGAGGTCACCCAGGCCGAATGCCAGGAGATGATCGGCTACCTGATGCAGAACAAGATGCCCTCCCTGCTGGAGGCCGGCATCCCCGAAGGCACACCCATCGCCCACAAACACGGCTGGGTGACCTACAACGGCATCATCAACCTGATCGGCGATGCGGGCATCATCTACACCGTAGGCGGGGATTACGTGCTGGTGATCTTCCTCTATCACCCCACGCAACTACTCTGGGATCCCTCCTCCTCGCTTGTGGGGCAGCTCTCGCGGGCGGTGTATAACTACTTCAACCTGCCCAGCCCTTAAGCAGCTTCTCCCTGGACAGGCTCCGCGCGCTGCGCCCGCGGCGCCCCCTTCACCGTGCCCAGCCAGCGGTTGCACTGCAAGTCCATCGCCTCAACGATGGCCTCAACTGCGATCTGTTCCCTGTAATCCTTCTGACCCCGCTGCTTGAGCGCCCGCTTCCGCCAGTACCAGGTGTGGGTGGTGGGCAGGTAATTCAGTACCTTCCACCCGTTCACCCGCAGGGGGATATCCTTGATCCCCGCGCCAAAGACGGGGGCCAGGGGACCGCCGATAAAATCGCCGGGGTAGTAGAAGTTGGTCCAGCGGGTGCAGGCAAACTGGGCGGCATGATGCAGCGCTCGCAGCGTGCGCTTTTGACCGCTGGGCGTTTCATACGGCGGGACCAGCTTGAAGGAATACGAGCGGTTATCCAACGGATCGGGTTGAGGGGGGCAGGTTGGCAAAGCCAGTTCTTTTTGCTGCTCCCGAAGTTCCGCCTCCGAGTGGGCCAGCAGCAGGGCGGCCGAGGTCAGCGGGCTGCCCAGGGTAATCAGGTCGGTCACCAGCCAGGGGTTACCCACCCGACGCTGTTCCAGCCACAGTTTATGCTGATAATCCTGAAAGGCGTCCACCTGCTCATCGGAGGGATCCTCCTCCAACGCCGCGATGGCCTGGTGGAGACGCTTTAGCTGGTCCTGCGAAAACGATTCCGGCCTGGCATGCGTTTTGTTGTATTCCGTCCACAGGTGGGTGAGGATATCATAGGCAATCACGCTCCCCAGGCTGTGCCCCACCAGGATGATGCGATCATACTTCCCGGAGTTATGTAGCTCGCGCAACAGGCGAATGCCATCGGCGCGGATTTGCTGGCGCTGGGCGATGTTTTCCGGCGAGGGGGTCATATAACGCGCCGCATCCCCCAGGTATTTGATTAACAGGCCGCCCACCCCGGAGAACAACGCGCCGAAGAACCAGCTCAAATTCCGGGTGGTGAACGCGCCGATCAGGGGAAGTCCCTCAGTGAGGAGCAACCCGCCGATCGTCAGTATGAGCACCCAGGCAACGATCCAGATATGGCGAATTCGCCGAGGGACGCGAGCCGGGCTGCGAAGGAGCAAACGCAGCAGCCAGTTCAGCACATGGTGCCATCGGGTATCGCGCATATGAAAAGCCCAATAATACTCGTAGAAATCCGTGCGGGGCCGCCCCTGTAAGGGTCGCGCCGAGAGCCGCCGCAACTCAAAAGATTCCGACATGCGATCGGGCTTGCTCCAGAATTTAAGCTGTTCGGGGGAGGGAGGATCGGGGAGTACGGAGTCGACGAAGCCGCGCAGGGTGTCCATTGGCTTTTGCTCGCCAATGCCGTGGATAATCACAACCGCCTGTCGAATCGCTTCTCCTTCCATTGGCGTTTCCACGAACCTTTCGATTTCGGGGTGAATTCAGGATAAGCAATCCATTTACATTATAACGACAACTCAGATATTTCGATCCACAATATAATCCCCCAGTTCCAGCAAGGCGGTGCGTTCAGGCGATTCCGGCAGCTCGGCAATCGCCTGGCGGCCGCGGGCGACGAACTGGCGCGCCTCCTCCATGGCTTGCTGGATAGCCCCACTCTGACGGATCGCTTCGACCAGGCGGTTCAGGCGCGATTCGTTGTGATATTCCCCGCGCAAGACGGCTTGCATATCCTCGTCATCCGGGTTCGCTTCCTGGTAGTAAATCGCTGGCAGAGTAACCAAGCCCTGACGCAAGTCGCTGGCGACGGGCTTACCCACCTGGGCCTGCTCGCCGGTGAAATCCAGGATATCATCCACCACCTGAAAGGCCATACCAACCCCGTAGCCATAAGCGCGCATCGCTTCGACCACTTCCCCATCCACCGGGCTGATCAACGCCGCTGACTTGGCCGCCAGCACGAACATAGAGGCGGTCTTGGCGTAGATGCGTTGATAGTAATTCTCCCGACTAGAGAGGCCGCGGCTGGTGAACAACTGAGTAATTTCGCCGTTGACCACGGTCGCCAGAGTCTCGGCAAAAGCACGCATCACCGGGACGGAATCGGTCTGCGCGGCGAGTTCAGCGGCGCGGGCGAAGATGTAATCCCCGGTGAGCACCGTGGCGGCGGGAGACCACTGCGCGTTGACGGTGGGAATCCCCCGCCGCAGCAAAGCGCCGTCAATCAAATCGTCGTGCACCAGCGTGGCCGTGTGCAGCATCTCGATCGAAGCCGCCAGCGTGATCAGGCGATCCAGGTCGGCCCCCAACATGATGCCGGTCAACAACGCCACGGCAGGGCGCACACGCTTGCCCCCCGACGATACCAGATGCTCTAAGACCGCCTGCAGGTCTGGATGATGTTCATCCACGTGCGCCCGCATGCGGTCCTCTACGCGCCAGATTTGTTCTTCAACAAGCGTAAGAAAACGAGTGCTCAATCCAACTTTCTCCATCGAAATAGACAGGCCGCGTTCTGCGCGGTCGCATCTGCAATAATTCTGGCAGGTTGCTCCAAAACTCGCCCAACCGCCTCGGCGACGTAACGCACATAGGCTGGTTCATTGCGCCGCCCACGATGCGGATGAGGCGTGAGGAAAGGGCCGTCGGTCTCAATCAAAATTCGCTCCAGCGGCACACAGGCAACCACCTCTCGCAGGTCATCCGCTTTTTTAAAGGTCACCGGACCGGTAAAGCCCAAATAATAACCCAGTTCCAGTGCCTGCGCGGCTTCCTGGGCATTGCCAGAAAAGGAATGAATCACGCCCGGCCCTTCGACAGGGAGTTCCGGGCGCAGTTCCCGCAAAATCTGTAACACATCCGCGAGGCACGCCCTCTCGTCCGGGCCTGCGTTGCGGGTGTGAACAACCACCGGCAACCCCAACTGACCGGCGAGGCGCACCTGCTGATGAAAAATCTCGCGTTGCAGCTCGCGCGGGGCGCGGTGGCGATAGTAATCCAGGCCGATTTCACCAATAGCGACTACCTTGGGGTGAGCCGCCAGTTTACGCAGCGCATCCAGCGTATCGGCCTGCCACGTGGAAGCGCTGTTAGGATGCACCCCAACGGCCGCGTACACCCCCGGGTGTGCCTCGGCCAACCTCAGGGCGGCGCGGCTGGTTTCCAGGTCAATGCCAGGGACGAGGATGCGCTCCAGGCCAGCATCCCAGGCGCGCGCCAGCACCGCGGGGCGGTCTTCATTATAATCGTTAAAGTACAGATGACAGTGCGTATCTGTCAGCGAGGGCGCAGCCTGCCCGTTCATTTGATCCCGGCAATCTTCAGCCCATCCTGCAAAATGGCCTGCACCCTGTCCTCGTGCGTGGTCTCGCAGTAGACGCGGATGATCGGCTCGGTGCCAGAGAAGCGGATCAGCAGCCAGCCACCATCTTCGAGCAAGAACTGATAACCGTCCACCGTCACCAGGTCGGTGACCTTAAGCCCGCCGATGGTTTTCGGATTGGCTGCCAGGATGCGGTCAATCTTCTCCTGGCGATCGCCCTGGAAGGGCGTGTCAATGCGGTCGTAGTAATGCGCCCCGACCTTGCTGAAGAGCAGATCGAGCAACTCGTGGGGCTTGCGCTCCAGGCGCACCATCATATCGAGCAAATACAACCCGGCGAGGATGCCATCGCGCTCCGGCACATGCCCACGGAAGGCGTAACCGCCGGATTCCTCGCCGCCGATCAGCGCGTTGGTTTCCAACATCTTGGGAGCGACGTACTTGAAACCGACGCCGGTTTCATAAACCGGCACGTCGTACATCGTCGCCAGCTTGTTGAGCATCTTGGTAGTGGAGAGGGTCTTGACGATCGGGCCGCGATCGCCGCGCACTTCGAGCAGGTAGTAAGCCAGCAGGCCGTAGACTCGCAACTGGTTGACGAAATGGCCGTGTTCGTCGCCCACGCCGAGGCGGTCAGCGTCGCCATCGTTAATGATGAGCACATCTGCGCCGTAGTCCAGGCTGGCTTTAAGGCCGGCATCCACGTTCGGGGGGATCGGCTCCGGGCGGCTCATCTCCGGGAAGATCGGGTTGCGGGTGTTGTGAATCTCCACCACCTCGGTCTTGCCGCCACCCAGCAGGCGCGGGAACCATCCCGCGCCGTTGCCCCACATCGGGTCTACCATGATCTTCAAACCGGCATCGCGGATGGGCTGCAAATCCACCAGGGTTTCGATGTGAGCGATGTAATCCGGCGCCGGGTCAAAGCGCTCCAC
>CAZZFZ010000093.1:0-11266 GCA_964653835.1 uncultured Anaerolineales bacterium | reverse complement strand
CAAAGTTGATTTTGAAGGATGAAGTTTATGCCATCATTGGGGCGGCCATCGAAGTGCATCGCGTGCTTGGCCCAGGTTTTCTCGAAGCGGTATATCAGGATGCACTCCAGATCGAGTTGGCCGCTCGTAAGATTCCTTTTGAAGCCCAAAGACGATTGACGGTTAATTACAAAGGGGCGATTTTGCGGACGTTTTATGTCGCAGATCTGGTTTGCTATGATCAGATCATCGTTGAATTGAAAGCGTTGGACAGACTCACTGGTCGAGAAGAGTCGCAGGTCATCAATTACTTGAAAGCGACTGGGATGCGTGTGGGGTTGTTGATTAACTTTGGAAGTACTGGTAAGTTAGAGTGGAAGCGTTTTGTAAATTAAATTCGCCATGAACGTCGCGGAGAAAAATCTTCGTGCATCTTCGTGTTCTTCGTGGATTCGAGAAGGAGACATCTCATGGAAGCCCTGCCTCGTGTGAAAATCGCTCATCTACCCACGCCGATTGAAGAAATGAAGCGCCTGCGCGCTCACCTCGGCGGGCCGCGGCTGCTGGTCAAGCGCGATGACCAGACCGGGCTGGCGTTTGGTGGTAACAAGACGCGCAAGCTGGAATACCTGGCCGCCGACGCCCTGGCGCAGGGCGCCAAGACGCTGGTCACCGCCGGGGCGGTGCAGTCCAACCACTGCCGTCAGACGGCCGCCGCCGCGGCCCGCCTGGGGCTGGATTGTATCCTGGTGCTGGCGGGCGATCCCTCGGAGCAGCCGTCTGGCAATTATTTGCTCGATCTGCTGCTTGGCGCGGAGGTGGTGTGGGCTAGCTGGGAGACGCGGCATGATGATTTGCGCGCCGCCTACGAAGAGGCCCGGCGTGCCGGTCGGGAGCCGTATTTTGTCCCCTATGGCGGTTCCAGCCCGGTGGGTGCGGCGGGCTATGCCTATGCTATCCAGGAGTTAATGGCGCAGGGTGTGGATGTGGATTGGGTGGTGTTCCCATCCTCTTCAGGCGGCACACAGGCGGGGATGGTGGCCGGGGCGCGGCTGCTGGGCTTTGAGGGCAAGATTCTGGGCATCAGCGTGGATGAGCCGCATGATGTGCTGACAGAACGAGTCGCCCGCCTGGCCACGGAGACGACGGAGCTGCTGGGCGAGCCGACGACCATTGAGTCGGATGAAATCCTGGTCAACGCCGATTACACTGGTGAGGGGTACGGCATTATGAACGCCCGCGACCGCGAGGCGGTGCAGCTCTTCGCCCGCCATGAGGGGCTGCTGGTGGACCCGGTGTACACCGGCCGCGCCGCGGGCGGGATGATTGACCTGATCCGCAAGGGATTCTTCAAGGATGAGGAGACAGTGCTCTTCTGGCACACGGGCGGCACCCCGGCGCTGTTGGCCGGAAAGTATGGCGACGTTGTGACGTAATCGCGGGTGTGCAGGGTGAGGTGATTATGGAAAACGTGTTTTTGGGGTTCTCGCCGGAACAGTGGATCGAGATCGGCCTCTCGGTTCTCATCGTGGCGCTTGCTTTGCTCCTGGGGCGCAAGATCGTCAATATTGTGTTGGAGCGCGGCGTGGGTCAGGTAGTGCGGCGCACGGGCACCGCGCTGGACGACGCCTTGCTGCAAGCCGTTTGCGGCCCGCTGCATTTTCTGTTGATCCTCCTCGCCGCCGACGTGGCCCTCCAGCGGCTGGATTTTCTCCCCCTGAGAGATGCAGCCTGGGTGGATAACAGCTTCTATGTGTTGTATTTTCTAGTGGGGTTTGTGTTCGTCTGGCGTTTCCTGAGCAACTTTTTTACCTGGTATGGTCAGGAGATGGCGGCGCGCACACAGACCGACCTGGACAAGCAGTTGCTGCCGTTCTTCCGGCGCATTGCTTTTATTCTGCTGACGGGCATCGCCCTGGCGATGCTGTTGGGGCACTTCAACGTGGATGTCAGCGCCATGGTGACCACGCTGGGGATTGGATCGCTGGCGGTTGCTTTGGCGGCGCAATCTGCGCTCACGGATACCATCAGCGGTTTCCTTATAATCCTCGACCGCCCCTTTCGCATCGGCGATCGCATTGAAATCCTCGACCTGGATACCTGGGGGGATGTGGTGGATATCGGCCTGCGCAGCTCGCGCATCCGCACGCGCGATAACCGCATGGTGATTATCCCCAACTCGTTGATCGGCAAGAGCATGGTGGTGAACTACTCTTACCCTAACGAGGCCTACCGCCTTCAGGTGGAGGTTGGCGTGGCTTACGGCACGGATCTGGAGAAGGCCCGGCAGACGATTATCGAGGCGGTGCGCGGGGTGGAGAATGTCGCCCGGGATCGCCCGGTGGAAGCGCTCTTCCTTCAATTTGGCGCTTCGGCTCTGATCTTCCGCGTTCGCTGGTGGCTGGATTCGTATGTGGAAACCCGGCGGATGTTTGATCGCGTCAACACGGCGATCTACAACGCGTTGAACCGTGCCGGTATTGAGATCGCTTACCCGCAACTGGATGTTCACCACAAAATTGATGCCGAAAACGCCACCCGCCTGGCGGCGCATCTGCGAGAGGCGGGACGGTGAGGTGATATTTCCAATGGAGGTGAGGCCGTGAAGGACAAAGACGCGATTCTGCAAGTCAGAGATGACCCGCAGGCGCTGGAAGCGCTGTACCGCGCCGCGCGCGCCGAAGGCCGGGCAGAGGCGTTTGAAGCCGCGCTCGAAGCGTGTTATCAGGAGCAGCCAGATCACCTCTTGTTGGCGGCGTGGCACTACCGCATCGCCGGGGAACAGGGCGCATCGGCTCCGCAGGTGCGCTGGAAGCTGGCGGCGGCGCTCAGCGCGGTGGCTGGTCTGATTTTCTGGGCGCTTTCTGATGAACGCCTGGAATTGTTTGATGTCATCCCTCACCTGGTGCTCTTTTGGGCGCCGATCTCGGCGCTGTTCGTCATAGGATACTTCAAGCAGGTGGAACCCGGCTATGCCCGCCGGGCGAAGCGGGCGGCCTGGGTGCTGGTCGCGGTCAGTCTGTTCGTCCCCCTGGCGGCCTGGGGGCAGGATACCAACCACCAATATGATTATCTCAATCTGATGGCGATCCACCTGCCGTTGATGGCCTGGATCGCCCTGGGGGTCACGATATTGAGGGACGACGCTTCCGCGCGGGATCGCTTCGCCTTTCTGGTAAAGTCCATCGAAGCGATGGGCGCCGCCGGGTTGTATCTGATCTTCGGCGGGGTGTTTGGGGGGATCACGTTGGGCATGTTCGCGGCGTTGAATGTGGACATCCCCGATCTCTTTGTGCGTTTGATCTTTGCTGGCGGCGCGGGGATGATCCCGCTGCTCAGCGTAGTGACGATTTATGACCCCTGCAGGCCTCCGGGCGAGCAGAGTTTCCACCACGGGTTGAGCCGCTTCCTGGCGACACTGCTGCGCCTGCTGATGGCGCTTTCCCTGGTTGTGTTGGTGATCTATACGGTTGCCATCCCCTTCAATTTTATGGAGCCTTTCTACCAGCGCGAGGTGTTGATTGTTTACAATGTGATGCTGTTCGCCCTGATGGGGCTGCTGATCGGTGTGACGCCGGTGCAGCCTGAAGCTCTCTCCCCTTTGCTGCGAAAATGGCTGCGCCGCGGGGTGCTTTCTGTCGCCGTGTTGGGGACGTTAATCAGCCTGTACGCGCTGGCTGCTATCATTTACCGCACGGTGGAGGGCGGCATCACCATCAACCGCCTGACCGTGATCGGCTGGAATGGAATCAACATCGCCATTCTGATAAAACTGCTGGCGCGGCAGCTGCAGGGCGGGGGGGATGCCTGGGTGGATGCGCTTCAGCAGGCGTTCAGTTGGGGGATGAAGCTGTATGTGGTGTGGGGCGTGTTCCTGGTGCTGGCCGTGCCGGTGCTGTTCCGCTGAGTCATTTTTCCCTGATCACTTCGTGGACGATCAGCGGATGGCTCTTCCCTTTGGCGTGGATCGGCGGCGAGGGGCGTACCTCGATGGCGTCTTTGACGTACTGATAGGCGGTATCGCTGATTAAGATCTGATTGGCGGCGGCGTTCTCCTGGATGCGTTTGGCGGTGTTGACGCAATCGCCGATGGCGGTGTATTCCAGCCGTTTTTCCGTTCCCACCAGCCCGAGCACGGCTTCCCCAAAGTGAATGCCTACCCCAAAGTCGAGGCGCCTCTCCGGGGGGAATTCATGGTGCAATAGGCGGATGGCATCGCGAATCCCCAGAGCGGCGCGCACCGCCTGAAGGGTGTGGTCGGGTTGGGGGATGGGGGCGTTGAACCAGGCCATCACCGAGTCGCCCATGAATTTGTCAATTGTCCCTTCGTGAGTCAGGATGGCGTCGGCGGCGACAGCCAGGTAGCGGTTCAGGATAGTCACCAGCTCCTCCGGGCTGAGGTTTTCGCTGAAGCTGGTGAAGCCGCGGATATCGGCGAAGAGGGCGGTGATCTCCACGCGCTCGCCACCCAGACGCAGTTCGTCGGGGTTGAGCTGGTCAATCACCGCGGGGGAAACCATGCGCTCAAACAGCCGTCGCTGGGCTTCCAGCCGTTTGCGCTCGGTAATGTCGTCGAGGACGATCGCCACCCCTTGGATGGACTGGCTGGCGTCTTTCAGGGGGGAGAAGTTGAAGCGTAAATGCACCGGCCCGCGCTGGGGGAGTACGGGAGTGACTTCCATACCGATGATGGTTTGATTGGCTTGTTCGACGGTTTGGATGGGCTCTTTGAGGGCGGGGGCGAGTTCGGGTAGGCTTTCCTCCAGGCGGTGTTGGAGCACGCGCTCGGCGTCGCGCGCCAGGATGCGCTCGGCGGCGCGGTTAATCAGCGTGATGTTGTGTTGCACATCGGTGGTGATCACCCCGCTGGCGATGGAGGCGAAGACGTTGTCCATCAGGTTTTTGAGTTCGGTCACCTCGGCCAGAGTCTGGCGGACGGATTCGAACAGGCGGGCGTTTTCGATGGCCACGGCTGCCTGATTAGCGAAGGCAGCCAGCAGGTCGCGCTCCGTCTCGGTGAACAAACCGGTGCGGATGCGGTTGTCGGCGTAGATCACGCCGGTGATCTCATCTTTAACCTTCAGGGGCACGCACAGGATGGAGCGCAGGTTGTAGGCGATGATGCTATCCTGCCCGCCGAAGCGGGGGTCTTCCTGGGCGTTGGTGGTGATGATCGGTTGCCCCTCTTCAGCCACGCGGTTGATCACCGTGCGGCTGATCTCGAAATCGGATTCGGGGATGGATTCCTGTTCCCAGTTTCGGGCGATGCGGATGGTCAGCTTGCCATCTTTGTCGCGCAGCATCAAGAAGCCGCGCTCGGCTCCCGTCAGGCGGATGATGGTGTCCATCACGATGCGGAGCACCGCGGAGAGTTCCAGCGAGGAGTTGACCACCTGCCCGATATCTGCCAGGGCGCGCAGATTTTGGCGTTCATCCTCATGTTCAGCGACTTTTCGCGCCAATTGATTAAGGGGGGAGGCCAGTTGTTTAAGGTTTTCGGCAATTTTTTCCTCTGCGCCCTCAGCGTTTCCAGACAGCGATTGTGCCAGGGTTTCGATCTGGTTGCTGATCTGTAGGATGTGCTGATCGATCTGTGTGGAGAGAGCGGTTGTTTCGTCTTCCATCATGGCTCTCGCTGAGAAGAGGCGCAGAAAATCATCTTGTCTTAGTGCATATCTTACTATAAAATTAGCGGGTTTTAGTGCATAATTCGGTGTGTGCTTTTAAGGTTAGGGCTGGGTTGCCCTGGTAAAAAGCGGACAGTTTATGTCCGAATATGTGGTTTGTGGTACAATTCCGCCTGTTCGATTGCCAGGTGCTCGGGAGCGTCTGGTGGGTTCAAGTTGTGCCTGCATTAAGTGCGTTCTTTAAGGAGTTCACATGCTCACGAATTGGCTTTATGTTGGTCTCTTCCTGATCGTAGCCCTGGCCCTCCCGGCCGTCACGGTGCTTTTGCCCCATCTGATAGCGCCGAAAAAACCCAACCATATTAAATCCGAAATTTACGAATGCGGCATTGAGACGGTTGGCGAGGCGTGGGTGCAGTTCAAAGTTCAATACTATATCTTTGCCCTGGTTTTTTTGATTTTTGATATTGAGACGGTGTTCTTATACCCCTGGGCGGTGGCCTTTGACAAACTGCCACTGTTTGCAGTGATGGAGGGGGTGTTGTTCATTGTCATGCTTTTGGCCGGGCTACTGTATATCTGGCGCAAAGGTGTGTTAGAGTGGGCATAAAAAGCGGCTGATGGATTCACATCCTCAGCCCTTTTCTTTGTTAACCATCGTTTTGGGAGAAGTAACGCATGGGTGACCCTATTACTTTGATTTCTCAGTGGTTTACCAATTTGTTGTTAGGTTGGGGGTTGACAGAAGGTCTGGTGACGGTGATACGGCTGTTGTTGGGGGCGGTGATCCTGGCCACGATCAGCATGTTGACCGTCGTCGCGCTGATCTGGATTGAGCGCAAACTCGCCGGTCGTATGCAAGATCGCCCTGGCCCGAACCGCGCTGGCCCCTTTGGGCTTTTACAGCCGATCGCGGATATGATCAAGATCTTCACGAAGGAGATCGTTACCCCGGCGCACGCCGATAAGGTGCCTTTCCATATGGCGCCGGTGATTTTCATCGCCTCAGTGTTGCTCATCTGGGTGGTGATCCCCTTTACCGGCACGGTGATCGGAGCGAACCTCAACGTGGCGGTGCTCTACATTGTGGCTGTGGGCGCGTTTGGCGTGGTAGCTGTGCTGATGGCAGGCTGGTCTTCCAATAATAAGTTCGCCCTCCTGGGGGCCTTCCGTGCTGTGGCGCAGATGGTCTCTTACGAAGTGCCGATGGTGCTGGCCCTGCTGGTGCCGGTTCTGCTGGCGCGTTCGATGGGGTTGAACGATATCGTCAATGCGCAGTCGGTCTGGTTTGTTGTGGTTGCGCCGTTGGCGGCGTTGATCTTCCTGATTACCTCGATGGCGGAGGTCGGCCGCGCCCCCTTCGATTTGCTGGAGGCTGAATCGGAGATCGTAGCTGGCTATCACATCGAGTACTCTGGCATGGCCTTCGGCATGTTTTATGTGGCTGAGTTTCTTCACCATTGGGCGATCGGCGCGTTGCTCGCCACGTTGTTCTTCGGCGGCTGGCGCGGGCCTGGCGTGGAGACCTGGCCGGTGTTAGGGATCCTCTATTTCTATATTAAGACGTTTATCGGTTATTTCATCATCACCTGGATCCGCCTCACACTGCCGCGCATCCGCATCGACCAGATGCTGGCTTTCAACTGGAAGTTCCTCACGCCGCTTGTGCTGGTGGTGTTGATTTTCACCGCCATCCTGGACAAGGTGCTGGAAGTCAACCATGTCAGCGGGTGGGGGTTTGCGCTGGCGATGTTGGGGATCAACCTGGTGATTGGGTGGGCGACAGTGCTGATCCTCAAGAAGATCGAGCCCAGCCGCCAGCGGCGACGCACGGAATTCCCGCCGCGACCGGTGGCGATGGCTCCAAAGAGCGAGTAGTCTCCGCTTTTATGATGCGATATTGTGGAGTTTGTCTATGACTGGTCTTGAAATCGTATTTTTGGTGATCGCCGCGATCACGCTGGGGGCGGCTTTGATGGTCGTCACCACGCGCTACCTGGTGCATGCCGCTTTGTGGCTGATTCTGACCCTGTTTGGCGTGGCGGCGACTTTTGTGTTACTTAACGCCACCTTCCTGGCGGTGGTTCAGGTGGTGGTTTACATCGGCGCGATCGCTGTGTTGATGATCTTTGCTATCATGCTGACCCGCAAGGTGATGCAAGATAGCGGCCCGCAGACCAATCCCCGTTGGGGCTGGGCGGCGTTGGTGGGCACGGCCCTGTTTGCTGCGCTCGCTTTTGTTTTCACGCGCTCCCCCGCTGTGGGGATCTCCGCCGCCGATCTGGCTGCCGGGGCTGACCCCGTTGTTGAATTAGGGCAGGCGCTGGTCTCGCCGAATGCCTATGTGCTTCCATTCGAAGTGGCCTCTTTGTTGTTGCTGGCGGCGATGATCGGCGCGATTTACGTCGCCTGGAAGAAGTAGTTGGTCGGTTAGTCCATTAGTCCTTATTAGTCTGTTAGTCCGACGACCAACAAGACCAATAAGACCAGTAAGACCAATGGGACTAATGAGACTACAAGAGGAGTAAGTCATGCTTTCATTATCCTGGTATTTGATTTTCGCCGCTGCTTTGTTCTCCATCGGGTTGTATGGCGTGCTGGCGCGTAAAAACGCGATCGCTATTCTGATGGGCATTGAGTTGATGCTCAACGCCGTCAACGTTAACCTGGTGGCGTTCTGGCGCTATGGCGACCTGGGGGCGATCACCGGGCAGGCATTCGCGGTGATCGTCTTCGCGGTGTCCGCGGCTGAGGTCGCCGTCGGCCTGGCGCTGGTGATCGCCCTCTACCGCCGCCGGGAGACCGTGGCCGCGGATGAAATTGACATGCTGAAATGGTAAACAGGCAGCGGGGCGTCGCCAACCTGTGGCCCCCGGATAACCTGAGATAACGACGAGGTATTTTATGACGATAGAAAACCTGATCTGGTTGATCCCTCTTCCGCCGCTGCTGGCTTTCTTCCTGATTGTGCTGTTTACCAATCGGAACAAGGCCCTGAGCCACACGATCGCCATCGGCGCGGCGTTGCTCTCCTGGGCGGGGAGCATGGTGGTCTTTTGGAATGCCTTGCAGAGGGGCGCTGAGAGCCTCGGTGAACATCCCTTTGCCTCGGCGGTCAACTGGCTGCCGACCGGCGAGAACTGGTTCAGCATCGGCGTAATGATTGACCCGCTCTCAGCGGTGGTGCTGTTCTTTGTCGGCTGGACGGTTTTGATGATCTTCCTCTACAGCGTGGGGTACCACAACTTCGGCCAGCCTGCGGGCGATCATGATCGCAAGGGCCTGCCGCCGCATGGCGCTACGGTGGCCGACGAGCACGGCCACAAGCACACTGTTCCCTCGGTGGAGCCGATGTATTCGCGCTTCTTCGCTTTCATCGGTCTGTTTGCTTTTGGGATGTATACCCTGGTGGTTTCCGATAACCTGCTCACCCTGTTTGTGGGCTGGGAGATCATGGGGTTGTGCTCTTACCTGTTGATCGGGTTCTGGTATGGCAAACTTTCCGCCCGCGCCGCGGCGATCAAGGCCTTCATCACCACCCGCGTGGGTGATGTCTTCATGCTCCTGGGCATTGTTTATCTGTATTCCAAGGCGGGCACGCTCAACTTCCGCGAGATCTTCTTTAATGAAGAATTTCTGCATCAGTTGGCGAATGAACCTTCAGGGTTCTTCGGCCTCTCCGCTGCCGGGTTGATTGGCATTCTGCTGTTCATCGGCGCGGTGGGCAAGTCGGCGCAGTTCCCGTTGCACGTCTGGTTGCCGGATGCGATGGAAGGCCCGACGCCGGTCTCGGCGATGATCCACGCCGCCACCATGGTCTCGGCGGGCGTGTATATGGTCATTCGCATGTTCCCGCTACTCTCCGCCGGGGCCGACCACGGCGGGCTGACCTCGGCGATGACGGCGATGGCTTTCATCGGCGCGTTTACCGCTTTATTCGCTGCCACCATCGCCGTGGCGCAGAACGACATCAAGCGCGTACTGGCGTATTCGACCATCTCGCAGCTTGGCTACATGATCGCCGCTCTGGGCATTGGGGCTTATGTGGCCGCGGCCTTCCACCTGGTGACGCATGCTTTCTTCAAGGCGCTGCTCTTCCTCGGTTCGGGTTCGGTCATCCACGGGATGGAGCACGGCGTGCTGCACACCGGCAACCATGAAGTTGACCCGCAGGATATGTTCAACATGGGCGGCCTGAAGGATAAGATGCCGATCACTTTCTGGACCTTCCTGATTGGCGGTTTTGCCCTCTCCGGCTTCCCACTGGTCACTGCCGGGTTCTGGTCGAAGGACGAAATCTTTGCCGACGCGTTCGGGCACGGCTATATGACTGTCTTTATCGTGCTGGCGATCGCTGCCTTCCTGACGGCCTTCTACACCATGCGCCAGATCACGCTCTCCTTCCTGGGGAAACCGCGCACCGCGGAGGCCGAGCACGCTCACGAGACCCCCTGGACGATGACCACGCCGCTGGTGGTGCTTTCGGTGTTCGCCGTCTCCTATGGCTGGGTGGGCATTCCCGAACATTTCCCGGTGATCGGCGGCTTGCTGCCTAACTGGTTCCATGAGTGGGTTGGCGCCACTCTGGCGGTGAAGCCTGAGGCGGTCGAGTTCAGCTTTGTGCCGCTGATAACTTCGCTGGGCGTCGCCCTCGGCGGTCTGTTCTTCGGCTGGCTGGTTTACCGTAACGTGGAAGCCGGTCAGGAAGACCCGCTGAAGAAACCCCTCGGCCCGCTGTACGCCCTGCTGCAAAACAAATACTACTTCGATGAGTTGTACGATGTGGTCTTCGTCAAGCCGTCCTTCTGGATTTCGGAAGTGTTTTCCTACCGCTGGATGGATCGCGGCGTGATCGACGGGATTTTGCACACCGTCGCACGCGTGGCCTATTCCCTGGGCGGCATCTTCCGCAATTACATTGATGTGCCGATCATCAACGGCTTTGGCGACTTCGTGGGCGAGGGCACTAAAAAACTGGGGCGGACTTTCCGGGTGATCCAGACCGGACGGGTGCAGCAGTACATGCTCGTCGCCGTGGTGCTGGTCTCGGCTTCGTTGTTCTACTATTTATATAGCCTGCTGATCCCTTAGGGGAGGAGCGAATGATGGATTTTATCTCCAATAATCTGCTGACGCTGATACTGTTTTTGCCGCTCTTCTCGGCGTTGATTGTGGCCTTGCTGCCGGGCGATGAGAAGAAGCTGATCCGCTGGACGACGTTCGTCCTCAGCTTGCTGCCGCTGGCGCTCTCGCTGCTGGCGTGGTTCCGTTTTGAACCCGGTCAGCCGGGCTTCCAGTTTGAAGAGCAGGTCACCTGGTATGCTGCCATCAACGCCTCTTATCACCTCGGTGTGGATGGTATTTCCATGGCGATGGTCTTGCTCACCACGCTGCTCACCCCGCTCTCCATCCTGGCTTCGTTCAGCGTGCAGGATCGCATCAAGGGATATATGTTCCTCTTCCTGATGCTGGAAACCGGTATGCTGGGCGTCTTCCTGTCGCTTGATTTACTGCTCTTCTTCGTCTTCTGGGAGATCGGCCTGGTTCCGATGATGTTCCTGATTAACCAGTGGGGCAGCGAGAAGGGTGAGCGCGAGCTGTGGGGCGGCATGAAGGTCAAGGCTCGCACTTACGCTTCCTTCAAGTTCATGATCTACACC
>CAZZFZ010000092.1:0-11405 GCA_964653835.1 uncultured Anaerolineales bacterium | reverse complement strand
GTTTGCACGATTTGGCAAAATTCCAAGCACCATCCGCGACTTTGAGAACGCCATGCCTCAGATAGACGAAATCCTTGTCAAAGCCTGGGGGGTAGGATATAATCACGCCGCTTTATCGGGATGTGGCGCAGTCCGGCCAGCGCGCGCCGTTCGGGTCGGCGAGGTCGTGGGTTCAAATCCCACCATCCCGACTGTAGACGCCAATGAATATTCATTGGCGTCTCTTTGTATTCCCTTTAATTCTCTGTATTCGCCCCAAACAACCCAACAGGAGGTGCAATGAAACCCCGTACCCTGCTCATCATTTTCATCCTGACGGCCGTATTCCTGGCTGCCTGCGGCCAGGCTACTGCGACAACCGCTCCCGCCGAGTCGCCCGCCCCCGCTTCGCCAACGGCCACCGCCACGGCCGCGCCGACCGAAGCCTCTACCGCCACACCCACGCCGGAACCCACCCCCACCGTCACCCCCGTTTTCGTGGATACCGAAACGCGCGACACGCTCGCCAGCGTGATCGTGCCAATCAACGATCCCAACGAACTGGCGATGCGGCTCAAAGGCGTGCAGGAACTTCCTCCAATTGAGCCCCCCGCTGCCCCGCTGGAGGTCGGCACCAAGGAAACCTTCTGGGTGACCGATTACAACGATGAGGCCTACGAGGTGGAGGCCACCCTGCAATACGTCACCGACCACGCCTATTTCTGGGTGGACGATAACGCCACCTTTGACCCGGCTGAACTGGAAACGCTGGCGAACAAATTTGAGAACAAGATCTACCCAGTAGATCGCCGCTTCTTCGGCAGCGAGTGGACGCCGGGCATCGATGGCGACGAGCATATCTACATCCTCTTTGCCCGGCGCCTGGGCATCTACATCGCCGGTTATTTCTCCTCCGCTGATGAGATGCACCCCCTGGCTCATGAGTACTCCAACGCTCACGAAATGTTCGTGCTGAACATCGACAACGTGGAGATGGCCGACGAGTACACCTACTCCACGCTGGCGCACGAGTTCCAGCACATGATCCACTGGAACCTGGATCGCAACGAGACCTCCTGGCTGAACGAGGGGTTCGCCGAACTGGCGCAACTACTCAACGGCTTCCCCATTGGCGGCTCGGTGCAGGAATACGCCAGCCAGCCGGACACTCAGCTCAACACCTGGTCGGGCGACGAGGACGAGAACTTCCGTCATTATGGCTCGGCCTTCCTGTTCACCGCCTACCTGCTTGATCGTCTGGGGAAGGAGGCCACCCAGGCGCTGGCCGCGCACCCGGAGAACGGTATGGTCAGCGTTGATTTGATGCTGGAGGAGATCGGCGCGACCGACCCGCTGACCGGCGAGCCGCTCACCGCCGACGACCTGGTGCTGGATTGGGCGATCACCAACTTCATCCGAGATGAGAACGTCGGCGACGGGCGCTATGCCTACTATACGTTCAAGGAAAGCTTCCAGACCAGGCAGACTGAGGTCATCCGTTCCTGCGACTCCACCCCCAAAGAGTACGACGTCCACCAATACGGCGTGGATTACATTCGCGTGCTCTGCCCAGGGAATTACACCCTGCGCTTCGACGGCGCGGAGCAGGTCAAAGTCATCCCCGCCGATCCCAATTCCGGCGAGTACGCTTTCTGGTCGAACAAGGGCGATTCCTCGGATATGACGCTGACGCGAACATTTGACTTCACCAACGTGGAAGGCCCCCTGACCCTGACTTATTGGATGTGGTACGAAATCGAGAAGGACTACGACTACCTGTACCTGGAAGCCTCAGTAGACGGCGAGAACTGGGAAATCCTGCAAACGCCCTCCGGAACGGATCGCGACCCCAACGGGAACAGTTACGGCTGGGGGTATACCGGGAAAACCCGCGGTTCAGGATGGGTGCAGGAAAGCGTAGACATCTCCCAATTCGCCGGGCAGCAGGTTCAGCTACGCTTTGAATACATCACCGACGCCGCACTCCACGGCGAAGGCATGTACCTGGACGACATTGAAATTCCCGAGATCGGCTACGCTACCGATTTCGAGAGCGACGATGGAGGCTGGGTCGCCGATGGCTGGGTGCGCATCAAGAACATCTTGCCGCAAACCTTCCGCCTGGCGCTGATCACCGTGGAAGGGGATACCACCACGGTGGAATACATCCCTGTAGGCGTGAACAACATCGCCGATATCCCGCTTGAAATACCTGAAGAGGGCAAGTCAGTCATCCTGGTAGTGATGGGCACCACCCGCTTCACCCGCGAGCTGGCACCCTACACAATTGCCTTCACGACGCAATAGCCAGAAAAAGGGTAAAAAAACAGGCCGCCAGAGGGTTCTCTGGCGGCCTGGCATTTTAACCAAATACCATCAAGGACAGGTGAATTCTTTGACTTTGTGGAAGCGGGCGTACAGGTTCCCCTTATAGGTGCTGCCACAGCCGTACAGGGTGTAACTGTAGTATCCCATCGGGATAGTGTACTCTTTGGACTCGCCGCTGTTGAAGCGGAAAACAAACACGCTCGGCCCTTCGAGGATGAGCAGCATATAGCGCCCGGTTTTGTTCTTAAGGGTAACATCTACCAGGTTGAGCATCTTGCCTGCATCCAGGGTGTTGAGCGGTTCTCCGGTGTGCGCCCTCATCCCACAAGCGGGGACATCTATCGTCTTTTGCGTGGTCAGATCCAGCTCACCTTTAACGAAGGTGCCGCACGAGTACAGTGTGTAATCGTATACCCCGCGCTTGGGCGTGTAAACCCGCGACGTCCCCACAGGAACGTGCAAATAATAATAGGCCGGGCCGTTGAGCAACAGCCAGATATCCCGATCGCCATTGTTGTTAATGGTCAGCCGGACGACATCTTCCGCCGCGGCAACCGACCTCTGGGGAAGCACCGCGCCAGCGACCAGGGCGAGCAGGGTGAGGGCGAAAATCAACCCTCGGAAAGCCTGTTTCATCTTCATGGTTTCAGTCTCCTTAGCCACTCATTCAAACGCATCACAACCATTTTGCCAAGGATTGTGATGCGGCTATCGTAGTTCAAAGCCCCCCGACTGTCAAGGTAATTGCCAAAGCCCCGCCCGCAGGCCACAACCTCACACCGAGATGATGCAACTGGCGTTTTGCAGCGTCTCCAGCGGCAAACCCAGATGCAGACTGTAGGAGATTTCACCTCAGGGTGCAGGCAATCACCGCGAGGCACTTGTGGGAAGTTGGGGCATCGCCGGGCCGGGGACGCCAAGATGTTCCGCCAGGGCGGCGCGCAAGGCGGTGCGGTCGTCCCAGGGATACTCTGTCTCGCCGAAGCACATAGATTGCTCGTGCCCCTTGCCGCACACGATGACCACGTCGCCCGGTTGAGCCAGGCGGAGCGCCAAGCGGATGGCTTCGCCGCGGTCTGGCTCGCGGAAATAGCTCTCTCCCTCCACAGCGCGGCGCGCCTCTGCACCCGCTGCCATCTCCGCCAGGATTCCTTCCAGGGATTCAGTGCGGGGATCCTCGGCGGTCAGGATAGTGATATCCGCCAACTCGGCGGATGTCTCCGCCATCATGCGCCGCTTGGCGCGATCACGTAGCCCTGCCGAGCCAAACACGGCGATCACCCGCCCGGAGGTAAGACCGCGGGCGGTTTCCAGCGCGCGCCGGAGAGCGTTAGGCGTATGGGCAAAATCCACAATGGCGGTGAATTTCTGGCCAAGGTCAATCACCTCCATGCGGCCAGGGATGCCCGGCAGCGCGGCGATCCCCGCCGCAGCGACCTGAGGATCAACCCCCAGCCCCACCACCGTCGCCGTCAACGCGGCGAGGGCATTGGAGACGTTGTACTCTCCCAATAACCCCAGTTCGACATCCACACGGAACTCCGACCCCACGGCAGCGAAACGCAGCCCGGCAGGCGAGGCAATCACCTCTTCAGCGCGGATATCCGCCGCGCGGCTCAGCCCGTAAGCGATCTGTCGGGCTGGCGCCTGCACCAACGCATGCAAATAGGCGTAAGAGCGATCATCCCGGTTGAGCACCGCCAAGCGGATGTTTCCATGCGGTTTCGCCGGCGTATCCGCCAGTGCGGCAAACAACCGCCCTTTCGCCTGACGGTAGCCTTCGTAGGAGCCATGGTAATCCAGATGTTCATGGGTGATGTTGGTAACCACGCCAATATCAAAATCACAGGCAGCCACACGCTCCTGCGCCAGGCCGTGAGAGGTGGCTTCGAGCACCACATGGGTGAGGCCCGCCGCGACCATCTGCGCCAGGTAGCCTTGCACCACCGGCGCCTCGGGTGTGGTGACGTGAAAGCCGGTATCCTGCACCTGATCGCCGATCACCGCGTTGACGGTGGTAATCAACCCCACACGGATACCAGCAGCTTTTAGAATATGATAGATCAGATTGGAGGTGGTGGTCTTGCCATCCGTGCCGGTCACGCCGATGACGGTCAGCTTGCGCGCCGGGAAGCCGTGAAAAGCAGCGGAAAGGACAGCCAGCGCCCGCCGGGCGTGCTCCACGCGCAAATAGGGGACCGGCAACCCCTCCAGAGGTTGCGTCCCGACCACGGCCGCCGCGCCGCGAGCGATGGCATTGGGGATGAACTGGTGTCCATCCACGTGCAGCCCCGGAACGGCGACGAACAGCGTTCCATCCTGCACCTGACGCGAGTCATGAGTCACGCCGGTGATCTGGGGATCGCCCTCCTTGTCAGCGACGGCGGGCAAATAACGAGCCAAATCCGAGAGGTGAAGTTTTATCTGGGACATAGACAAGAGAGGATATAAACAACGCCCGCGGAGAGATACCCGCGGGCGCAGTTATTCCTAGTGGGAGGCAGAAAATCTGAAACCTAGCCGAGGCTGGACTTCAACTCCGCCAATTGCCCAGCGACCGAGCTATCGAGCACCTTATCGCCCACGCGGATGACCAGACCGCCCAGGATGGCGGGGTCAACACGGAAAGTGACGGTGGCATCTTTGCCCAGTTTCGCCAGAATGTCTTTCTGAACGGTCTTCTGTTCATCAGCGGTCAGCGGCACGGCACTGGTGACCACCGCTTCATCACCGCTCAGGCTGGCGTTCTCAAGCACGGCGACTTTGCCGCTCTTCACGCCGGAGAAGAACTCGTTCAGCAAGGCGTGCTGACGTTCTTCGGTCAGCGCTTCGCCGATCAGTTTCTGTGAGGCGGCCACGGCCAGCGAGGCGATCTGCCCGCGCAGGTCGGCCAGAACGCGGTCGCGCTCAGCCCGGGCTTCTTCCGTAGCGGCGGCGCGCAGCTTGGCAGCATCGGCCTCAGCGGCGGCTTTGATCTCACGCCCAACCGCCTCGGCGCGCTCGGTGGCTTCGCGCACAATGTCGTTCGCTTTGGCCTGTGCCTCGGCGAGGATTTTCTTGGCCTCATCCTCAGCGTTTGAGCGGGCCTCAGCGGCCACGCGGGCATCTTCCAGGCTTTGTGCGATCGTCTCGCGGCGCTTTTCCAACATGTTCAGGATCGGCTTGTAGACCCACTCCTTGAGCACAACGAACATAATCAAGAAGTTGAAGATCTGCACAAGCAGATACCCTAAGTTCAGACCTAGCTTTTCCAATGTTTGTCTCCTCTCGTTTGAGTCAAAGCGTCAACGAACGATTTAGAAAACGAACAGGATCAGCAGGGCAACAACCAGACAGTAAATCGCAACGGCCTCAGCGAACGCGATCCCCAGGATCATGTTCGTCTGAATGTTGCCGCTGGCATCAGGGTTGCGTCCCATGGCCTGCACCGCGCCGCTGGTCACGATACCGATCCCGGCGCCTGCGCCAATCGCGCCGATCATCGCCAACCCGGCGCCGATCATCTTAGCAGCTTCGAAAATATTGCCTTCCAACATGAAGTCCTCCATCAAATTGTTTGATTATTTTTTTATTTTGATACCGAAAACATTGCACGCGATCAGGCGTGCGCCTCTTCGTGTTCTCCGTGGCCTTGCGCGGCCTGCGACATGAAGGTCATCGTCAGCATACCGAAAACGATCGCCTGGATCAGGCCGACGAAGAACTCCAACAGCAAGAACGCCGACTGGGCAAACACCGGCACCAGGCTACCGATAACAAACAACAGCACCGAACCTGCAAAGATGTTACCGAACAACCGGAAGGAGAACGAGAGGATCTTCGAGATTTCCGAGATCATTTCCAACAACCCCACGGCGAAATCGATCACGCCGAAGATGGGCTTGCTGAAGAGTGTCTTGGTGTTCCAGAACTTGGTGAAGTAATGGCCGCCAAGCGCCTTGATGCCGATGATCTGAGTAAAGAACACAGAGAGCAGCGCCAGCGCCACAGTGAAGTTCAGGTCAGTGGAGACCACGCGCACGAAGGGGACAACGACAAAGCTTTCCTCGCCGTGGGCAACTTCACTTTTGACGATGGTAGCCACATTACCGAACACTTCCTGCACAGCATAGCCGTGCTCCGAGTGCTCCAGCCAGCCAATACTATCCACACCGGGGATCAATTCCATCCAGTTGCCGATCAACACCATCAGGGTGATGGTGGCAAACCAGGGGAAGATCTGCCGGGCGCGCTTTCCCGCGGTGGTCTCGGTGAGGTTATAAATCGCCTCCAGCAGAGCTTCCACCGCGCTGGCGATTCCGGTCAACACCAGGGTGCCGCGCTTTGCGCCGCGACGGACAGCCAGCGCCAACAAGATGATGATGAGATCCACCAGCAGCATCGCCACCAGCGTATTAGTGAGGTAGAACTCCCCAATCCCTGGCAACGTGAACAGCGGCGTGGTGCTCAAGCGCTCTGCTGGCAACTGCACATGAGGCTGGATGGGGGGATACGCCTTGGCCGCGAAGTAGCCCAGCACGATGAACAGCAGCACAAACCAGCGGTTCACGCCCCACCGCCAACCTTTCTTCTTGGTTTCTTCCACGTTTACAAATCCTCCTGCGTGAGATCAGATTCGGGCACCGGTTCCGAGGAAGGTTGAATCTGCGCGATGGCGCGCTTCACAACCCAAAACATCAACACCAACGTCACCGGAACACTGGTAATTAACAAAATAACCGTCGCAAATGGGCGGCTATCGAATTGGGCATCCAGCCAAAGACCGGCAAACAGCGCAGCCAGCACAATGACCAGTGTCAGACATCCAACCTGTCCGGCGATCGCAGCGACCGTCAGGTTATAGGCTCGCTGCGCGCCGGAACCGGCGCTGGTTTTTTCACTCTGCATAACGGGCGACATTGTATCACAGGGCACAAAAAGCCGTCAACAGGGAACGGCCGCCGACCTGAAAACGGCATGGTCGGCGGCCGGTATTCATCCAACGCTAGAACAACCCCGCAGCAGCCCCAGAACTCCAGGCAAACCAGGGAGCGAAGAACGCCCCCAGCAACAAGATGCCCGCCGAGAGCACGGTCAGGGCAATGCGATAGGAGCGGGTGACCGGTATCGGCTCATCTTCCTTCTCAGAGCGATAGAGATACACGCGCTTGAGCACCACCAGGTAGTAATACAACCCGACGATGGAATTGAGCACGCCGACGAAGGCCAGCCAGATCAAATCGGACTTGACGGCCGCGGCGAAGACCAACACTTTGGCGATAAACCCGCCGAAGGGCGGCATACCGGCCAGCGAGAGGAACGCCACCAGCATCGCCAGCGCCAACGCCGGGGAACGGCGGCTGAGCCCATCGTAAGCTGTGACCTCATCAGAGCCGAGAACCCGCCAGGCAGCCACCACGGTGCCGAACGCCGCCAGGTTGGTCAGCAGATAAGCGATCAGGTAAAAGACCACCGAGGCCACACCTAACTCCGAGAACGCCACCACGCCGATCAAGATGTATCCGGCATGGGCAACGGAGGAGTAAGCCAGCAGGCGTTTGATGTTCGATTGCGCCAGGGCGACCACGTTTCCCAACGTCATCGTAACCGTGCTGATGATCGCCAGCCACAGAGTCCACTGCTCACTGAGCGCGGGGAACGTTGTGAACAGCACCCGCAGCAACACAGCAAAGCCCGCCGCCTTCGAAGCCGTGGAGAGAAAACCAGCCACCGGCGTAGGCGCGCCTTCGTAAACGTCCGGCGCCCAGAAGTGGAAAGGGGCAACCGAAATCTTGAAGCCGAAGCCCACCAGCGCCAGCAACAAGCCGGTGAGGATGAGCGGGAAACTGGCGCTACCAGGCTGCACCGCGACGGCCAGTTCGCTCAGGCCGGTCACGCCGGTGAATCCGTAGAGCAGGCTGAAGCCGTAGAGCATCAACGTCGAGGTCAGCGCGCCAAAGAGCAGGTACTTGAAACCCGCCTCGCTGGATTTGTCGTCCTGCTTGAGGAATCCTGCCAGGATGTACATGGGGATCGAGGTGGTCTCAATCGCCAGGTAAAGCATAATCAGGTCCGCGGCAGAAGCCATCAGGCTCATGCCGATGGTGGCGACGATCAGTAGCAGGTAGAACTCCCCGCGGCGACCGAGGCCTTCCACGTCCATAGCGAAAAGAGTGGTGGCCATCGCCCCAAAGATGAAGAGCATCTTGAAGGCAAAGCCCATTGCATCATAACGGACCATCCCCCCCCACAACAGCTCGCCGCCTCCGCGAGGGAAGGCCAACGCCAGGCTGAGGACGAACACCAGCGCCAGGCCGCCCGCCGTCAACCAGCCCAGGCCGCGGCGCTGCTTTTCGGGCCAGATGGCGTCAAAGAACATCACCAGCCCGCCCAACACCAGCAGCAGAATTTCCGGCAGAATCGCCAAGATCATTGTCGTCGTAATACTACCGAACACTATGCACCTCCCAGCAGGCGCAGGATGTTTTCAACGCCCGATTCGACCATGGGAACCATCACCGAAGGGAACACGCCCACGGCGATCAAAATGGCCGAAAGCAGCCCCAAAGCCACCTTGTCCAGCACGGTCACATCGCCGATATGGTCAGCGTAACTCTCCGGCATCTTGCCGAAGAACACTTTGCTGATAATGCGGATGATATAAGCCGCGGTGATGACAATGGAGATCGCCGAAACCACCGCGATCCAGGGCTTGAATTTCCACACGCCCATGAAGATGGGGAACTCGGCCACAAAGCCGGAGAAGCCCGGCATGCCCATTGAAACCAGACCGCCGATGATGAAGGCAATCGCCACCAGGGGCATCTTTTTAGCAAAGCCGCCCAGTTCAGGGATTTGACGGGTGTGCGCCCGATCGTAGATCATGCCGACCACAGCAAAGAAGAGCGCTGTCATCACCCCGTGGGAAAACATCTGCACCCCGGCGCCGATCATGCCCTCACGGTTGAGCGTGGCGAAGCCCATCGCCACAAGCCCCATGTGCGAGACCGACGAGAAACCGATAACATATTTGAAATCGGTCTGCACCATGGCGATGAAGGCGCCGTATACCACGTTGACGATGGTCAGCAGGATGATCCAGGGCATCCAGAATTTCGCGCCTTCGGGGAGCAGCATGATGCCCACCCGCAGGGCGGCAAAAGCCCCGAGCTTCATCAATACCCCGGCGTGGAACATGGAAACCGCCGTGGGCGCGGCCACGTGACCATCCGGTGACCAGTTGTGAAACGGCCAGATGCCGCCCAACACGGCGAACCCCAGAAAGACGAAGGGGAACCAGAACTTCTGGAAGGCCAGCGAGAACCCGGCTCCTTCCAGGGCGATCATATCGAACGTGCCCAGGCCGGAGGTGAAGTACATCGCCAGCGCGCCAACCAGGGCGATCACCGAGCCGATGAACAGATAGAGCGTCAGCTTCATGGCAGCGTATTCGCGCGTCACCTTCCAGCCCCAAATGGAGATCAGCAAATACATGGGGAAGACGGCGATCTCATAGAAGAAGAACAGCATAAAGAGATCGAGCGCCACGAAAACGCCGAACACGCCAGTCGCCAGGATGAAAAGGAAAGCGAAGAACTCGCGCGGCCGGTCGTCAATCCCCCAGGAGATCAGCACACCGGTGAACATCACCACACCAGTGAGCAGCACCAGGGGGGCGTTCATCCCGTCCACGCCGACGTAATAGGAGATGCCCAGTTGCGGCAGCCAGCTATATTTTTCAACCAGTTGATAGCCGCCCGCGGCCAGGTCGTAGCTGAAATACACCCAAATGGAGAGCAGCAAGGCCAGCGCCGAGGCGGCCAGCGCCGTCACCCGGATCTCGCCCTTGCGCTCCTCCGGCATCAGCAAAATCAACAGGCCGGTGATGAGCGGCGTAAAGACAATTACGCTAAGAATAGGAAAATGCATAAGTCACCTCAGGTCAATCCCTTGGTCAGATAGTCTGATCAGACCAATTAGACCAATCAGACCAATTCAACTAGAAGAGAAATCCGACTGCGCGGTTGATCACATCCAACAGCCAGGCGGGCCACACGCCCAGCCAGAGCATGAGCACCATCAACGGGGCCATCACCCAGATTTCTCGGGCGTTGATCTCAGTCAGGCGGTGCTCGCCGTGCGCCCAGTGCTCGTTCAACGGGCCGTGCAGCACCTTCTTGATCCCTTTGAGGATGTACGCGCCGGTGAAGAGCAGGCCGATCATCCCCAACGCGGTGAAGACGGGGAAAGCCCAGCCCACGCCCCAAGCGCCGCGCACCACCAGGAACTCGGAGACAAAGCCGTTCAGCCCCGGCAGGCCGAGCGAGGCCATCGAGGTGAAGATCAAAATGCCGCCATAAACCGGCACCAGGGGGAACAGGCCGCCGAACTCATCCAGGTTGCGGGTGTGGGTGCGCTCGTAGATCACGCCCACCAGGAAGAACATCCCGGCAGCCGAAAGCCCGTGGTTGAACATTTGTAACACCGCACCGTTGAGGGCGATCACGCCGCTTTGCGTCCCCTGCGCGAAGGCCGCGGCCGCGATGCCCAGCAGCACAAACCCCATGTGGTTGACCGAGGAATACGCCACCAGTCGCTTGAAGTCTGTCTGTCCAAAGGAGGCGAAAGCGCCAAAGATGATCGCCATCACCGCCAGGAAAGCCAGCGCCCCGGAGTATTGCCGCGCCTCCGCGGGGAAGAGCGGCAGCACTAGGCGCAAAAAGCCGTAAGCGCCGAGTTTCAACAGCACGCCCGCCAGGATCATCGAACCGGCGGTGGGGGCTTCGGTGTGCGCATCGGGCAGCCAGGTGTGGAACGGCCACACGGGGACTTTGAGCGCAAAGGCGATGGCGAACGCCCAGAAGACGATCACCTTCACCGTCGCCACCGGGAGGCCCAGTGGCCCGACGTTGGTCAGCGCGGTGATGTTTGGCCAGATTTCAAACAGCTTCGGCAAATCAAACGTCCCGGCGACCACGCCCATCAACTGGATCGCCAGCAACAGCCCCAGCGATCCTGCCATGGTGTAGATCATGAACTTGAAGAAAGCGTAAGTTCGGGCCTTAACCTTCATGCCGCCCCACAGCTCGCGCTCACCCTTCTCGCTGCCCCACTGGTTA
>CAZZFZ010000091.1:0-11440 GCA_964653835.1 uncultured Anaerolineales bacterium | reverse complement strand
GTGCAGAAGCACCTGGGGAACAACTGGGTGCGCTGCGTGGCGATGGATACCACCGACGGGTTGCAGCGCGGCGTGGAGGTCCAAGCCACGGGAGCGCCCATCATGGTTCCCGTGGGCGAGCCAACCTTGGGGCGCGTCTTCAACGTGTTGGGCCGCCCGGTGGACGAGCGCGGCCCGGTGGAGGCCGATGCGTATTACCCCATTCACCGCCCTGCGCCCTCCTTTGAAGATCAGTCCACTCGCGTGGAAGTCTTCGAAACCGGTGTGAAAGTGATTGACCTGATCGCCCCCTTTACCAAAGGCGGGAAGACCGGTATTTTCGGCGGTGCAGGCGTGGGCAAGACCGTCATCATTATGGAGCTGATCCGCTCGGTGGCGATGGAGCACGAGGGCAACTCGGTGTTCGCCGGTGTTGGTGAGCGCACCCGTGAGGGGACGCAACTCTACCGCGAAATGCTCGAATCCGGCGTGATGAAGGACACCGTGATGGTTTACGGGCAGATGAACGAACCGCCCGGCGTGCGTCTGCGCGTCGCCCTGAGCGCCCTCTCGATGGCGGAGTACTTCCGTGATCGCGGCCGCGACGTGCTGCTGTTCATTGATAACATCTTCCGCTTCTCTATGTCCGGTTCCGAGGTGTCGGCGTTGCTGGGTCGTATGCCCTCGGCGGTGGGCTACCAGCCCACGCTGGCGACGGAGATGGGTGAGTTGCAGGAGCGCATCACCTCGACGCGCACCGGCTCGATCACCTCGATGCAGGCGGTTTACGTCCCCGCGGACGACTACTCTGATCCCGCGCCTGTGGCTACCTTCACGCACCTGGACGCCACCATCGCCCTCGAGCGCTCGATCGCCGAGAAGGGCATCTACCCGGCGGTAGATCCGCTGGCTTCGACCTCGCGCATCCTTGACCCCTTGATTGTGGGTGAAGATCACTATCGCACGGCCCGCGAGGTGCAGGCGGTGTTGCAGCGCTACAAAGACCTGCAGGACATCATCGCCATCCTGGGTATTGACGAACTCAGCGAAGATGATAAATTGATCGTCTCCCGCGCCCGTAAGATCGAGCGCTTCTTCTCGCAGCCGTTCTTCGTCGCCGAGCAGTTTACTAACCTGCCGGGCAAGTACGTCTCCATCCGCGAGACCGTGCGCGGCTTCCGCGAGATCCTTGACGGCAAGCATGATGATCTCCCCGAAGAGGCCTTTATGATGGCGGGAACGATTGACGACGTGGTCGCCAAGGCCCGCGAGATGGCCGCCGCCTGATGATTGTGGTTGGGGCGCTCTCCGGTTGCCTGCGGTTACCATCGAGAGCGCCTGTACCACGCTGATAGAAAGAAATCGAAGGTACTTATGCCAATCCGTTGTGAGATTGTCTCCCAAGACCGTATGATTTTCGAAGGCGATGCCGACATCGTCGTGCTGCCGGGTACGGCAGGCGAGATGGGTATTCTGCCGAACCACGCGCCGCTGCTTTCCACGCTGGGGTATGGTGTGATTAAGGTGCGGTATCAGGACGAGGAAGAGGTCTTCACGGTGGCGGGCGGTGTTGTTGAGGTGCAGCCGGATATCGTCACAGTGCTCGCCGATCGAGCCGAAAACGTGCGCGAGATCGATGTCGCCCGCGCTGAGGCGGCCATGGAACGAGCGAAGGAATATCTCGCTGAAGGCCCTCCGCTGGATACCGACGTCTATCAGCGCATGGAAGCCGCGCTGCGTCGTTCGCAGCTTCGCCTCGACGCCGTGCGTCGCTACCGCCGCGCAAGCAACCGCCCGGATCTCTCCCCCGGGATGGACGAACAAGGGTAATATAAGTTCATGGCGACCTTTACCAAAGACCTCGGGGTTGACCTCGGGACGGTGTTCACGCGTATCGCTGAGGACGGCAAGGTGGTTCTGCAAGAGCCTACTGTGGTAGCCATTGCCCTCGACGAGCTGAAGATCGTCGCGCTGGGCAACGAAGCCCAGGAGATGTACGGCCGCGTTCCCGATTCCCTTGAGGTTGCCTACCCGATGCAAAATGGGGTGATCGCTGATTACGAGGTCGCCGAAAAGCTGCTGGAGTACCTGATCCGCAAGGTTAGCAGCCCGGTGCGTATGTTCCGCCCGCGGGTGATGGTCGCTCTGCCTCATGACGTCACCAGCGTGGAGCGGCGCGCCGTGCACGAGGCCGCGCTCGAAGCGGTCAAGCGTGATGTTTTCCTCATTCAGCAACCCATGGCCGCGGCTCTGGGCGTGGATTTGCCCTTTCACACACCCACCGGGAACATGATCCTCTGCCTCGGCGGCGGGACGAGCCAGGCGGCGGTGCTGGCGATGTACGGCATCGTCGCTGCCGAGACCACCCGCATCGGCGGCCTGCAACTCGACGAGGCGATTATGACCTACGTCCGCCGCAAGTACGGCCTGGTGATCGCCCAGCCGACCGCGGAGCGCATCAAAATCAGCATTGGCGCCGCGGTTGTGCAAGATGAAGAACAAAGCATGGATGTGCAGGGGCAGGATCAGGTCACCGGTTTGCCGCGCCCCCTCAACCTGACCACCGGCGAAGTGCTCGAAGCCATGCAGGCCCCGCTGATGGAAATTGTGGAAATGACCCGCCGCGTGTTGGAAAAAACGCCGCCTGAGCTGGTCTCCGACATCATAGATCGCGGCATCGCCCTGACGGGGGGAACCGCCCTGTTGCGCGGTATGGATAAGCTGCTGACCAAGGAGCTGGGCGTCCCGGCCTATCTGGTGGACAACCCCCTGACCTGCGTGGTCGAAGGTGCTTCGCTCGCCTTGCAGCCGGGGGTTTACGCAAAAATCAAGCGCAATCTGCCTCCGGTGTGATCCCCTTCTTTGAGGAATAAGGAACGCCCCGCAACCTAGCGGGGCGTTTTGTTGTTAACCCGGTTGATCGTCAGGCCAGGTAGTAGGCCATCTTTTGGAGCCGTATCGCCGGGTCAATATATTCCACGCGTATGCCCTCGGGGACAGTGAGCTGTACGGGTGCATAGTTGAGGATCGCTTTCACGCCGGCTTCTACCAGCTTATCGGCGACTTCCTGGGCGTGGTCGGCAGGGACCGCGATCATGGCGATTTTTACCCCTGCCTGGCGGATAGTATCGACCATCTCCGTCGTGTCTTGCACCATCAGGTTGCCCAATTGCTTGCCGATTTTGTTCGGATCGTTGTCGAAGATCATGGTCGTCTGGAAGCCCCGGTCGATGAAGCCTTTGTAGTGCGCCAGCGCACTACCCACATCCCCCGCGCCGACGATCGCCACATCCCAGACGCGATTCAGGTTCAAAATGCGGCGCAGTTGCTTGCTCAGGTATTCGATGTGATAGCCGGTGCCCTGCTTGCCGAATTCGCCAAATTGAGAGAGATCCTTGCGAATTTGCGCCGCTGAGAAGCCCAGCTTTTCGCTCAACTCCTGCGAGGAGGTTACTTTCTGCCCGGCTTGGTGCATGCGTTGTAAGGCACGCAGATAAATCGGCAGGCGGCCGATAACAATATCGGGAATATCTCTTTTCGCCATGTGCTATCTCCTGCTGATTTGCGGTTTTCCTGATACGCAGTGGACTGGCAGGTTCCCCGCGAGCCTGTGTGTCAGTTGTCACAAACTTTGCGCTAATTATAGCATAGGCTGTCTCACGGTATAATAAGTGATATATGTTCATTGATGAGATTGAAATTTTCGTGCGATCGGGACGCGGCGGAGCCGGGATTGTGCACTTCCGCCGCGAGAAATATGTACCCCTGGGCGGCCCAGATGGTGGCGACGGCGGCCGCGGCGGGGATGTAGTGTTGCAGGTGGACCCCAACCGCAATACGCTTTCCCACTTCCGGCGGCAGAAGCACTATCGTGCCGATAATGGCGCCGGTGGTGGCGGCAACAACCAGACCGGCAAATCTGGTGCGGCTCTGATCCTGCCCGTGCCCCCTGGGACGCTGGTGTACGATGCGGAAACCGGCGATTTGCTCGGCGACCTGACTGAGCCGGGGCAGACCCTGATCGTCGCTCGCGGCGGGCGCGGTGGGCGCGGCAACGCTCGCTTTGCCACATCCACTAACAAAGCTCCGCGCATCGCCGAAAAAGGTGAGCCGCCCGAAGAGCGCCATCTGCGCCTGGAATTGAAGTTGCTCGCCGACATTGGCCTGGTGGGCGTGCCCAACGCCGGTAAATCCACTCTGCTGGCAGCGGTGACCAACGCCCGCCCCAAGATTGCGGCGTACCCCTTCACCACACTTGCCCCCAATCTGGGCGTGGCTCAACTGGATGTGGATACCACCCTGGTGTTGGCCGACATCCCCGGCCTGATTGAGGGCGCCCATCAGGGAATCGGGTTGGGGCATGAATTCCTGCGTCATATCCAGCGCACGCGGGTGTTGATTCACCTGCTCGATGGCATGGCCGAGGAGCCCTGGCTGGATTTCGGCCAGATCAACAGCGAGCTGGCTTTGTTTGATCCCCACCTGACGGAAAAACCCCAGCTGGTGGCTTTCAACAAGATGGATATGCCCACGGCGGCCTCCCGCTGGACGCAGATCCGCGAACGGCTGGAGGCCGAGGGCTATGAGGTCTTACCCATTTCGGCGTTGACCGGAGAAGGCGTGCGCAAGTTGCTTTATCGCGCCCATCAGTTGCTTCAGGAGCTGCCGGCGGAGTCACAGTCCACGGCTGGGGTGGATGAACTCCCCGTCTATCGGCCGGAGAGCGACCCGCGCGCTTTCGTCATCGAGCGCACGCCCGCGGGTGATTACCGCGTGGTGGGAGAATCGATCGAGCGCGCCGCCGCGATGACCTATTGGGAGTTCGATCAATCCGTGCGCCGTTTTCAGCGCATCTTGCAGGCTTTGGGGATTGATGAAGCGTTGCGCCAGGCCGGGGTACAGCCAGGGGATACTGTTGTTATTGGTGATTTTGAACTAGAATGGCACGATTGAAACTCGGCGTATTTGGCGGGACGTTTGACCCACCGCACAATGGTCACCTGGCTCTGGCCGAGGCCGCCAGGCAGGAGCTGCGCCTGGATCGCGTCTTGTGGGTGCTGACCCCTGTGCCGCCGCACAAAACCGATCGGCGGATTACGCCTTTGGATGACCGCCTGGCGATGCTGGAGGCGGCGCTGGCTAACCATCCCGAATTCATCCTCTCTCATGTGGATATCGTCCGCCCGCCGCCGCACTACGCCGTGGATACCATGCGGTTGTTGCGAGCGCAATTCCCTGGTGCATGGTTGATTTATTTGATGGGGGGCGACTCGCTGCGCGACTTGCCTCAATGGCATGCCCCGCGAGACTTTGTGGCCGCCTGTGATGCGTTGGGGGTGATGCGCCGACCCGGCGCGAGGTTCGATCTTGCTGCTCTGGAGAAGGCGCTTCCCGGAATCGCTGAGAAAATCCGGTTGGTGGAGGCCCCCTTAATCAAGATTTCCGCCTCTGAGATTCGCCGTCGGCTGCGGGCCGGCGAAGCGGTTGATGCCGTTCTACCACCTGCTGTGATCGAAATCATTACCCGACGGCGATTATATGTTCAGGCCCCCGAAGTATCCGAGGCTTCGGAAGTTTGAGATTCTCCTTCGCCGATGATTTTCAAGAAGGCCTCCACAACCTGGGGGTCGAAGTGCGACCCGGCGCAGCGGCGCAGCTCGACAATTGCTTCCTTATGGCTGCGCGCTTTTTTGTATGGGCGCTCATCGGTGATGGCGCTGTAGGCATCCACAACGGCCAGGATGCGCGCCCCCAGGGGGATGGCATCACCTTTTAGCCCGTCAGGATAGCCACTTCCGTCGAATTTTTCTTGATGGGCGCGGATTAATGGGGCTACGTGTTGCAGTTTTGCCACCGGACCGACGATGTCGGCGCCGATTTGGGGATGGCGTTTGATGATTTCCCATTCCTCATCGGTCAGTTTACCTGGTTTGCGTAGGATAGCATCGGGCACGCCGATTTTACCGATGTCGTGCAACAGGGCTGCCCAGCGAATGGTGACGATCTCCTCATCGGTGCAGCCAAGCTCCCTCGCCGTGGCCGCGCTCCATTTGGCCAGCCGCTGGCTGTGGTTGTTGGTATAGGTATCGCGAGCATCCATGGCGTTGGCCAGCGCCATCACCGTTTCGATGTAGTTAGACTCCAGTTGTTCGTGCAGGCTGGCGCGGTGCAAGGCGTTCCCTGCCATGGCGGCGATGGCCTGTAAGAGACCAATTTCCCGTTCGCTGAAGGGGTGCTGGCGGTTCAGGCCCAGGTGCAGCACGCCGACGGTGCGCTCCTGCGTACGCAATGGCAGGCTGATGATGGTGCGGATGGCTTGCAAGACGCTCTCTTCGCCAGGGAGCGCCTGAGCGAGAGGGTCATCCAGCGGGTTGTTGGTGATGTAAACTTCGCCTGTAGTGAACACATGTCCGGTGACGCCCTCGCCGGGAAGGTGGCGCATCTTTCTTTTACTCAAAGGTGTCTGCCATCCATTCTTCGCTGTGTACCAGCCTTGTGAAACTGTTGCTATCTCAGGGCTTGTGACTGGTTTTCTCGCTGGCAGCTCTTCCAGGAAGATGATGCCGAAATCGCCGTTCACGATTTGCGCGGCCTGGCGGATGAGGATGGGGATCATCTCAGCGACATTGGCGGCAGTTCGCAGCGCCGAAGCCGTATCGGTTAAAACCTGTAATTCCTCTGCCCGTCTGGCAGTCTCCTGAAACAGGCGGGCGTTTTCCAGGGCGGTGCCAATTTGCCCACACAGGGCTTCCAGAGCGATGACATCTGCCTGATCGAAGGCGTTTATCATGTCACTTTCTACGTTAAGGACGCCGATCAGGCGTTCATCGGAGAAGATGGGCACCACAAGTTCTGAACGGATTCCAGGGACGCATGCGATATATTCCGGCTCCTGGCGGACATCAGGCACCAGCACGCGTTTGCCAAGTTTGGCGGCTTTGCCGGTAATACCCTCGCCCACTTTTTGGCGATAGCCGTGAGTTACCTCCCCGCTTTTCCCTGCCACGCCGTGTGCAACCAGTTCACCACCGCTTTGGTCGAGCAGGTAAATCTGTACGGTTAAATAACCAAACCGTGCGCACAGCTCCTCTGCTGCTGTTTGGAGCAGGTCATTGGCATCCAGGATGGAAGTCACTCGCTGGCCGAGGTGATGGATAATGTCCATTTGCTCGGCTCGGCGGCGGGTTTCTTCGTACAGGCGGGCGTTTTGAACGGCGATCGCCACATGATCGGCATACGCATTTGCTAGGCGGGCGTGCTCCGAGGTGAAATAATCGGGTCGGGCGCTATCCACGGCCAGCATGCCGATCACCTTCTGATTCACGATCATGGGCACACCTAGCCAGGAACGGATATGGCTGTGAGGGGGTTCCTGAAAGGCAGGATATGCTGCCGGCGCGTCGTCCAGGATGACCACCCGACGCTCCTGTACCACAGTGCTGTTCGGGTTATCACCTGGCACGGGGAAGCGCAGCCCGGCCACGGTGCTAGGGTCCTCCCAGCCGCGCCCACCGACGATTTCCAGGTAGGATTCATTATCGTTTTCACGATTCAATAGCATCACCGCGGCGCTGTCATAAGGCACCACATGCCCCAGTTGTTCCAGAATCTGTTCGATGGCTTGGTTCAGACTGAGCGTGCTCGTCACGGCTTGCGCGGCCTGACGCAGGGCTTCTGATTCGGTGAAGCGGTTTCGCAGTTGGTCGAGCAGACGGGCGTTGTATAGCACGGCCGCGGCCTGGGAAGCCAGCAACGAGAGCAAGCGGGCGTCTTTTTCGGTGAAGGTACGTTGGATATCGCCTGTTTCGTGCACCACGAGTACGCCCAGTAGTTCACCGCCGAAAAGCATAGGGGCCTCGACGACTGCCCGTACGGGCAGGCCTTCATAGGGAGCAGCCCGGCCAGACCAGGCTGTGTAGTCGTCTATCATCATGGTCTGTCGCCACAACGCCACCTGCCCCGCTAGCCCTTCACCCAGCTTTAGCCGCAATCCTAGGGGGATGTTTTCATCGGTGGCGACGACGATCTCGAGTTCCCGTCGATTTTTGTCGTACAGGTACATTTCTCCCTCAGAGGCTGAGAGCAACGCTTTCGCGGATTCAACAATTCGCTCCAGCAAAGCGGGCGTATCCTGTTCGGTGTTCATCAACTGGGTTAGTTCCAGCAAGGCAGCGAACTCAGCGGCCTGTTGCGTGGTTTCTTCATAAAGGCGCGCGTTTTGGAGCGCCGTCGCCGCCTGGCTTGCCAGGGCTTCCATGACCTCCTGCTCCGTCGTACTCCAGTAATGCGGCTGGTGATAGTAGCAGGCGATGACGGCGGTGGTGCGGTTTTCAAAAACCAGCGGCCAAAGCGCCACGCCCTGGTAGCCTTCCTCCTCGGCTAGCTGGCGTATCAGGGCGGTTTTCGGAAATTCGTCCACATTGGGTACGAGGATGGGATGGGTGATGGTGCGAAGCTGACCGCCGGGCATCTCATCTGCACGTTGGATGACGGTTTCCAGATAGGCGGCCGAGAGACCCTGCGACCAGGCGCAGCTGATCTCTGAGCTTTGTATCAGGTAGATGGCGGCGCGATCGGCCTGGCTGAGTTGCAGGGCTGCTTTTCCGGTTTCAGGGATGACTTCCGCGGGGGTGTTGGAGTGGTTAAGGTGGCCGACGGCGGCAGAGAGCTTTTCCATCAGCGCGGCGCGGTTGCGAGTCTCTTCCAACAGGCGGGCTCTGCAATGCCCAGGGCAACTTGTGAAGCAACCTGCTTGCCCCGATCTATCTCCTCTGGCGTGATATCGCGGGGTTCATCCCAGGCGATGAGCACGGCGCCCAGCTTTTCCCCCGCTGTGATCATTGGAAGACCTAACAGGGTGTGTGTGGGGAACTTCGCAGAGATGCGCCGGCTGACGAAAGGAGATTTGGTTGTGTCTTCGATCGCCAGCGGTTGGCCGCTCTTCAGTACGGTAGCGGTTACACTGGGTTCCCCTGGTTCAACTGTGATGTTGTGGTATTTGTCCCGAAGGTGACCATACGCCGCTCCGGGGAGCACGCGCTGCCGGGCTTCATCCCACAGGGTGATGAAACATCCATCCGCGTTGAAGAGCTCTCCCAGGTGATCCGCCAGCGTTTGGAGCATGGTTTGCAGGTCGAGGGAGCGAGAAGCGGTGCGGGTGATTTTGTTCAGCAGCAAGATGAAGCGCTCGCGCTCCTTTAGCCGGTTGGCAGCGACCTGGCGAGGGGTGACGTCTACCACCCCAAGGATCAAATGAGTGACGCGCCCCCGATCATCCTTGATCGGCGTCAGACTCCAATCTCGGTACGTGGTGCCACGTTCGGGATGATCGGGGTATTCAAACGGCCTAGCGTAGGCGAAGTAGGGCTCACCGCTCTTGACCACGCGCTGGAAAATGGCCTGATTCTCGTCGCTGGGATACAGGTCAAAGTGATTTTTTCCGACGAAGAAATCCGGTGTGCGGTCTTCAACCTGGGCATAAGCTCGATTGACGCGAATAATATTGAATTCGCGATCCATATAGGCCAACATCAGGTGCGTGTTGGTAAAGATTGTCTCCAGCAGTTCGTAAGTCTGCTGTTGGGCTGTCTCAGCCTGCAACCGGCGGGTGATATCGCGCGCGATGGCGACCAGACGGCCATTCGCAGGTTTTGTTTCCTCCATCACCGCGATGGATAGTTCGAACCAGTGTGTGCCTTGGGGTAAATCCAGTGCGTACACCGCGCCTGTTGCCCGCCCTTTGGCTAGCGCCTCCTGGATGGTGTTCATGATGACGGCTGCTGCCTGTGCTGGTAATACTTCTTCAATCGTCTTTCCGAGGAAGTGTTGCGGCGGTGCGTAGAGGAGCTCATCGCGCGGTGCATAGTATTCCTCAATACGCCCTTCGCCGGTGACGACGAAGATCAGATCGGGCAGGGAATTCAAAATGGCGTTGAGGCGCTGGTGGGTTTCCTGCAATTCGTGCTCAGTTTGCACGCGGCCGGTGATATCCTGGACGATGGACAATGTGTAGTGTTCTCCGCCGATCTGCACCTTTGCCAGGCTGAGTTCGCCGATGTAGCGTCCGCCGTCCTTGCGGCGGAACTCAACCGGTTGCTGGCGGATGTAGCCTTGTTTTTGGAAAAGCGCCAGCACTCGTTCTCGATCCTGGGGGTTGGCGTATAACTTGGCGACGTTGCCCAACGCTTCGATATCCTGACGTGTGTAACCGCCGGGTTGCAGCATGGCCTCGTTAAAGGCCAATAACTCGCCTTCGTCGTTGACTATGCCGACACCAACAGGTATGTTCTCGATAAGTGTTTGGAAAAGCGTGAGTTGTCTTTTCAGAAGGCGTGCTCGACGTTTAGGGGGTTTATCATTTAAAGCACACTCCACTGCTGGCCCCAGCCGCGCCAGGTCGCATTGCAGCAGGCAATCGGAAGCCCCCTGTTTGAAGTATTCCACCACCAATTCAACGCAGATATCCTCCTCGGCGATCAGGATGAAGGGGATATCCAGGTGACGTTCCTGTAAAATGTCGAGCGCCCACCGGGGCTGGAAAGCTGGTGGGGCTCGTTCTGTCAGAATGATATCAGGGGGAGAGGATAAATGCGCCAGGTACTGAGTTTCTGTGTCTACGTGCCGCCAGTCAGGAGCGTAGCCAGCCTGTTCCAGCGCCTCGACAATCTGCCTGGCGCGTGCCAGTTGATCGGAGACGATTAGAACGTTTAGGGGTATAGGCGTCGATGTCGACATGGTTTTTCCATGATAAGCCTAGAATAAACCTCAGCGCTTTATTTATACCTCACCTTGAACGGAATGAGCAAGGCATGGAGAGAAACAGGGTCAGGGTTTCAGCTCCATCTGAAGTTGAATTCGTCCATCTACTTTCAAGATGGCTTCCGCCTGGGGAATGGGGAGATAATGACCGCGGGGGTAATCGTAGTTCGGGTCTTCGGGGCGTTTCAGGGCGGGCAGGTCCTCGTGGAAGGCGTGGAACCGCAGGGGGATGCTGGCCGTGAGGCGTATCTGCCCCCCGGCGTGGATCCCCCAAACCCAACCCTGGGGCGTTTGCTCCGCCTCAAAGCGGGAGGCCCACCCTGGGGCGAGGGGTGGGCGGTCGGCGATTTCCAGGGGAATTGAGACTTCGACAGGGCGTTGCGTTTCCATCTCTACCTGCAGGCCGTTTGCTGTCAGGCGGTAGCTTTGCCACCCCCATGCGGATTGAAAGCGCAGGCCGTTGGGTTGAACCGTCATCGCGGCGACCGGCTGCGGCGCGGCGAAGGCCCCCGCGGTGATGATCCCCATCTGGCGGTTGAAGATCAGCACCAGGCTGCCGTTTTGCGGGTTGAGCAGGGCGAAAATCTGAGGTGAAGCCAGGGCGCAGCGCGGCGCGCTGGTGAGCGGGTTGTGCAAATCGCAATCGCTAGGTGTGGTTGTTGGAGCGTTCTCCCACGCTGCCACCAGCGCCAAGTCGCCGATC
>CAZZFZ010000090.1:0-11470 GCA_964653835.1 uncultured Anaerolineales bacterium | reverse complement strand
CCCCAGACGCGCGAGATCCCGGTGATTATTTGCAGCATCAAAGAAGAGCAGGAAAAAGCCCGCTCGCTGGGCGCGGCCGATTATCTACCCAAACCGATTCTCAGTAATGACCTCGTCAACACGCTGAACCGGCTGCGCCGGGCAGCTAAAGAATAAAACCGCTCCCCAGAAGCCCCGATCTCACAGGGTGGAGTTCACCATCTCAAGCCGTCAGGGGAGCGGTGCACTCTCGCCTTGAATCGTAACAGGAGAAACGTATTGTACGATCACCTCGTCGCTGAATGCCTGGACTGCGGGCATCAGTCTCCCTACACTCCCCGCGAATCCACCTGCCCGCTGTGTGGCAGCATGTGGCGCGAGGCGCGTTATGATTACGCCGCCATCGGCCGCGTAATCCAGGAGCGCATCCAGCATCGCCCGTTCGACATCTGGCGCTATCAGGAACTGCTACCCATCCAGGAGCCTAATCCCCCCATCAGCATGGGCGAAGGCGGCACGCCATTGGTCAAAGCCCACCACCTGGGGATGATGCTTGGCCTGCACAATCTTTACATCAAAGACGAACGGCAGAACCCAACCGGCTCCTTCAAAGACCGCCAGGCAGTGATTACGGTTGCGATGCTCAAGGAAAGCGGCATCACCGAAACCGTGCTGGCTTCCACCGGCAACGTGGCCATCGCCTACTCCGCCTATACAGCGCGAGCAGGAATCAAACTATGGGCTTTCCTCACCAGCCGCGTTCCAGCAGAGAAAATGCGCGAGGTGGCGATCTACGGCACACAGGTCATCAAGGTGACCGCGTCCTACGACCAGACGAAGAAACTGGCTGCCGAGTTTGCTGCCAAGCGCCAGCGCGGTGCGTTCCTCGATCGTGGGGCTTCCTCCATCCCCGCACTGGAAGCGATGAAAACCATCGCCTTTGAAATCAGCGAACAACTGACCACCGCCCTCGGCCCTCCCGCCGGAAGCAATGCCCCTTGGCGCGTTCCTGACTGGTATATCCAGGCCGTCAGCGGCGGAATGGGGCCGCTGGGCGTGCTCAAAGGCTTTGAAGAGCTGCACGCCATGGGCCTCACCGACCGCATCCCGGCCGTCGCCAGCATCCAGAGCGAAGGCTGCGCCCCGATGGTCGACGCCTGGAAGCGCAACCTTCCCGTAGCCGAGCCGGTCACCTCGCCCAGCACGGCGATCGCCACCCTGGCAACCGGCGACCCCGGCCGCACCTACATCGCCCTGCGTGAACGCATGCAGCGCGGTGGCGGAGGCACCTTTGAAAGCGTGAGCGATGAGGAAGCCTTCCGGGCGATCCATGTGCTCGCCAAGATGGAAGGTCTCTCGATGGAACCGGCATCGGCGGTCGCCTTTGCCGGATTAATCAAACTGGTGCGCAGCGGACAAATTCACCCATCCGACGTGATCGTGGTCAACCTGACCGGGCACACCATGCCGGTGGAAAAAACCATCCTCGGCGATGGAAGCGTGCAGGACGTGGAGATTCCCTCCCAAAGCCCACAAGAGAAACCCGAAGAAGGTCTGCTGGCCGCGCTCAGCCGCATTTCGCCGCGACAGTACTCGCGCGTGGCCATCGTGGACGATCACGCCGACGCCCGTCGGTTGATCCGCCGTATCCTGCAGGCGCAAGGAGAATATGTGATCTACGAAGCAGAGAGCGGACGCGAAGCAGTCGCCCTGGCGAAAAGGGAATTGCCTGACGTGATGGTGCTGGATTTGATGATGCCGGAGATGGATGGCTTCGCCGTGCTGGACGCGCTGAAAGCTGACGAGCGCACCGCCGCCATCGACGTGATTGTGGTCACCGCCCAGATGCTGACCACAGACGAAAAGAACCGCCTGCGCGGGCGCGTGCGCGCCTTAATGCAAAAAGGCCAGTTCCTGGATAAAGAACTGGCCTCCGAGATCGAATCCCTCACCGCCAACGGGACCAACAACTGACCATGATAAACCGCCGCTCACAGGGCATCACTGCCGCTTTAACTTCGGCCGCGTTTCTTGGCATGGCGCCAGTTTTTGGCAAGCAAGCCATCTTACTCGGCGCCGCGCCGCTGGCCGTGGTCGCCATCCGCACCGCCCTGGCCGCATTGCTGCTCTTACTGTTGATTGCGCTGTTCAAACGGCAGTATCTCTATATCTACCCCGCCGGCCTGCTGGGGTGCCTGCTGGCCGGCTGGTTGAACGGGCTTGGATCACTGTTCTACTACAGCGCCCTGGGGCGGCTGGACGCCGGTCTGGGTCAATTACTGTATTCACTCTACCCCCTACTGGTGGCGTTGTGGCTGTTCCTCGACCACCAGGTCCCCAGTCGCCTGACGCTCTTCCGTCTGGCGCTCGCCCTCCCCGCGCTGTACCTGTTGTTAGCCACCGGCCACACCGCCATCGATCTGATTGGCGTCGCCGAGATGCTGATCGCCGCGGCGCTCTACGCCCTACACCTGCCCATCAACCAGCGGGTTTTATATGATATGCCCGCCCCCACGGTTACCGCCTATACGTTGCTGGCCATGAGTGCGGTCGTCGTGCCCACGTTCCTGTTCTCAGCCGAGCCAATCACCATCTACCCTCGGGCGGTGTGGTGGCCGCTGCTGGGGTTGACGCTGGTGACCTTCTTCTCGCGGCTGACCCTGTTCCTGGGGGTCAAGCACATCGGGGGGATGCAAACCGCCATCCTCGGCCTCGGGGAAATCCTGATCACTGTAGGGATGGCTGGCTTATGGTTGGGCGAACGCCTAAGTTTTGGACAATGGATTGGCGCATTGTTGCTGGCCACCAGCCTAGCGCTCACCGGCATAGACAAACCACCCCCCCGAAAAAGCGCGCCGGGAGGGTGGTTAAGCTGGCTCAGTCATCCTGGTCTCACCGGGCCCATCAGCAGGTCAGATCAGGAATAACCAGGCTCATCCGCTGGGGCGCTCGGCGTCGAACACATACCCTCGCCCGCGCACGCTGGCGATCCAGCGCTCGCCATTGGGGAAGATCTGCAACTTGCGGCGCAAACGGCTGATTAGCGGGCGCAACACTTCTGGCGCTTCCTCAGGATCCGCCTCATATCCTTGCAACAGGAAGATCAGATCGGCGTGGGAGAGCACGCTTCCCCAGGAGCGCACAAACACCTCCATCAATTTGTTCTCACTCGGCGTCAGGCGGACATGTTGCGTGCCGCGCCACAGCTCACGGCGAGCCAGATCCAGCGTCACACCATCGGGTAGGGAGATCAACTGACGCTTGGGGCGCGGCAAATCGGTAAGCCCTTCCACTTCCTTCAACTCATGGATTGAATGCTCCAGCTTGCCCAGGATCAACCGCCGACGCTTCTCCTCCTCCAGCGTCTTCAGGCCGCGGGCGATGGCGCTCAACAACTCCTGCACGCTTGGCGGCTTGAGGATGTAATCGAAGGCTTCATGGCGGATCGCTTCAATCGCCGATTCAAGCGACCCATGGCCGGTGATCAGCACCACGCGCGTATCGGGCGAAACCTCGCGCGCCTGTCGCATCACCTCAATGCCATTGATATCCGGCAGGTTAATATCCAGCAACATCACACCGATTTCTTCCTCCTCCAACAGACGCAACGCTTCCTGACCTCCCCCTGCGGTGATGACCGTATACCCCTCATGCTCAATAATCTTCTGCAACGACTGTCGGGTAATTTCCTCGTCATCGACTACAAGGATCTTGGCAAGCATGTTATCTCCTTTTCACTGCATGATGATTATGATGTTATTTTAACGATAGAAACCAGTAGGGGTCTGCAAGGGAAATCCCCCTGCAAACCCCTACCACCTTCCATTACTTGTTTCAAGATCATCACAGATAAAACTATTATGCCAAGAATCACAAGATCTGTCCACAAATTTCCGTATTTGCAGCGACTCATCACGTTCGTGATATACTCCCAGCGAACGCTATTTGCGCAACAATCACGATCCTGGAGGTAAATCACTCATGAAAGATTTTATTGCTATTGCCGATTACGCCCCCCAGCACCTGCAAGCCATGCTCGACCTGGCCGTTCAGCTCAAGGAAGAGTGGAAAGGCGGCGGCAACACCCCCCTGCTGCAAGGGAAAACACTGGCGATGATCTTCCAAAAGCCAAGCCTGCGGACGCGCGTCTCTTTTGATATGGCGATGCGTCATTTAGGCGGCGACGCGCTCTACCTCTCCCCCGCGGAGATCGGTCTGGGGAAGCGCGAATCCATCGCCGATGTCGCCCGCGTGGTCTCCGGTTATGTGGAAGCCATCATGGCGCGCGTCTTCGATCACGAGCACGTCGTCGAACTGGCTAAATGGGCCAGCATCCCGGTGATCAACGGCCTGAGCGACTACAACCACCCCTGTCAGGCCATGGCCGATGCCCTGACCATCTATGAAGAGTTTAAAACGCTGCAGGGGATCAACGTCACCTACGTGGGGGATGGCAACAACGTGGCCGTCTCGCTGATGTATGTGTGTGCCAAGCTGGGAGCCAACTTCACCATCGCCAACCCGGAAGGGTATGATCTGCCCGCCGAGGCGGTTGAACTGGGGCGGAAGTTTGCCGCCGAAAGCGGCAGCACCATCACCCTGCTGCGCGATCCTCACCAGGCTGTACACGACGCCGACGTGATCTACACCGACACGTGGACGAGCATGGGGCAGGAAGAGGAAGCCGAGAAGCGGCGCCGCGTCTTCCCCCCGTATCAGGTCAACGCCGCGCTGGTCGCCGAAGCGCGCCCGCATGCTATTGTGATGCACTGCCTGCCAGCCCACCGCGGTGAGGAAATCACCGACGAAGTGGCCGACGGCCCACACTCCCGCCTCTTCCCGCAGGCGCACAACCGGTTGCACGCCCAAAAAGCGATCCTGGTTGAACTGCTCACAGAAAAATAAACCACCCTCGAGGTGCCTCATGAACATCTGCATTCCGCGTGAACGGCGCGATTCGGAATACCGCGTGGGGCTGACCCCCGCCGGGGTTCAATTGCTGACCAAGGCCGGGCACACCTGCTTCATCGAACATGACGCCGGGGTGGGTAGCGGTTTCAGCGATTACGATTACCAGCAAGCTGGCGGGCAGATCGTCTACAGCGGCGAGGAAATCTACGGCCGCGCCGACCTGCTGCTGAAAGTCGCCCGCCCCACGGTGGAAGAATTCGCCTGGCTGCGCCCCGGGCAGACGATCATGGGCTTTATGCACCTCGCCTCGGGCAGCAGCGAGAAGATCAAGGTACTGCTGGAAAAGGAGATCACCACCATCGGGTATGAAGTCATTCAAGACGAAAACGGCCTGCTCCCGGTGTTGATTCCCATGAGCCAGGCAGGCGGGCGCATGACGCCACAGATCGCCGCCAAGCTGTGCCAGAACAACTACGGCGGCAAGGGCATCCTGCTGGGCGGCGCGCCCGGCGTCCCCCCCGCGGAGGTGGTCATCCTGGGCGGGGGCACCTCTGGCACAGCGGCGGCGCGCGTCTTCCTGGGGATGGGGGCAACCGTGTATATCCTCGACCACAACCTGCAACGCCTGCAACAACTGGACGAGCTTTTCCAGGGGCGCGTGGTCACCATGATGTCGCACGATTTCAACATCGCCAAAGTCTGTCGCTTCGCTGATGTGCTCGTCGGCGCCGTGCTCAACCCTGGCGCGCGTGCCCCCATCCTGATCACCCGCGAGATGATTAAGGAAATGCGCCCGCGCTCCGTGGTCATTGACATGTCCATCGACCAGGGAGGCTGCATGGAAACCAGCCGCCCCACAACCCACAGCAACCCGATCTACATCGAAGAGGGAATCATTCACTACTGCGTCCCCAACATGACCGGCGTGCTGGGGCGCACCGCCACCCACGCACTCAACAACGCCTCTTGGCCCTTCGTCCGCCTGATTGCCGAACTGGGGACCGAGAAAGCGCTGCAAAGCAGCCCCAGCATCCAGCGCGGCGTTTACACCTACCAGGGCGAGATCATCCACGATCACCTGCGCGCCTCGCTGGAGGGGAGGTTACCCACATGAACTGGATGGAACAATACCGCTCCAAAGTGGTCACAGCCGAGGAGGCAGTGCAGTCCATCCAGTCGGGGAACCGTGTTTTCCTGACGGGCAACTGCTCGGTCCCCCAAACGGTGCTCGCCGCGTTGGTCAAGCGCGCCCCCAAACTGGAAGACGTGGAGATCTACCAGGCACTGACCGTCGGCCCGGCGGATTACGTCGGCCCGGAGGTAGAAGGACACCTGCGGGTGAACACCATGTTCATCAGCCAGAACATTCGCAAGGCCGTTCAGGAGGGGCGCGCCGATTTCACGCCGGTTCTGCTCTCAGAGTTTCCCCTGCTCTTCAAGAACGGCCATCTGCCGGTGGATGTGGCCCTAGTGCATCTCTCCCCGCCCGATGAACACGGGTTCTGCTCCTTTGGCGTGGAAGTGGGGTTGAGTAAAAGCCCCGCCGAAAGCGCAAAAATCATCATCGCCGAGGTCAACAACCAGATGCCGCGCACCCTGGGTGACTCGTTCATCCACGTCAGCCGGCTGGACTACATCGTGCCGGTAGACTATGAACTCCCCGAAATTATCATGGGCGGAGACAGCCCCTCGGAGGTGATCGAAAAAATCGCCAGCTACATCGCCGAGCTGATCCCCGATGGCGCCACCATGCAGATGGGCATCGGCGCCATCCCCGACGCAGTATTGAAATACCTCTTCGATAAAAAAGACCTCGGCGTGCACACCGAACTGTTCTCCGACGGTGTGATTGACCTGGTGGAAGCCGGCGTGCTGACCAACGCCCGCAAAAGCCTGCACCCCGGCAAGATCGTCGCCGGGTTCATCCTCGGCAGTCGCAAGCTGTATCACTGGGCGCACAACAACCCGCTGATCGAGTTCCACCGCACCGAGTACGTCAACGATCCCTTCGTGGTGGCGCAAAACGAACGCATGGTGGCGATCAACTCCGCCATCGAGGTGGATCTCACCGGTCAGGTGTGCGCCGACAGCATCGGCCCCAAGCTGTATTCCGGCGTCGGCGGCCAGCTCGACTTCATCTACGGCGCTTCGCGCGCCAAAGACGGCGTGCCGATCATCGCCCTGCCCAGCACGGCTAAAAGCTTCAGCCGCATTGTGTCCATGCTCAAGCAAGGAGCCGGAGTGGTGACTACCCGCAATCACGTGCGCTACGTGGTCACCGAATATGGCGTCGCCGACCTGTACGGCAAGAGCATCCGACAGCGCGCCCAAGCGTTAATCAACATCGCCCACCCCGATTTCCGGGAGGACCTCAAACGTCAAGCCCGCGAGTTGCACTACCTGTAAACATGAGCACAAACCGCAAAGCCAAGATCATCGCCACCATTGGCCCCGCCAGCCAGGATGAGGCCACCATCCGTCAGCTGATCCAAAGCGGCATGGACGTGGCGCGTCTGAATTTCTCGCACGGCAATTACGCCGATCACGCCGCCGTCATCCGCCGCCTGCGCGCCATCGCCGCGGCAGAGGGGCGGCCGGTGAGCATCCTGCAAGACCTGCAAGGCCCAAAAATCCGCATCGGCGAGCTGCGCGACGGTCAGGCCATACTCAAGAGGGGACAAACCTTCTGGCTGACCAGCGAACCCATCGCGGGAGACTCGCAACGCGTGACCGTGGACTACCCCGAGCTGGCGAAAAGCGTGCAGCCCGGTGGGCGGATCCTGCTCGATGACGGCAGCCTGGAATTGCAGGTCAAATCCATCCATGGGCATGATATCGAAACCGAGGTCATCTTCGGCGGGGTGCTTAAACCACACAAAGGCATGAACCTGCCAGGGGCCGACCTCAGACTCACAGCCTTCACCGAGAAAGACCGCGCCGACCTGCTCTTTGGCCTGAAGCAAGGGGTGGATTATATTGCCCTCTCGTTTGTGCGCTCGGCCGACGACATCCACCGGCTGCGGCAGGTCATCACCGAGGCCGCTCCAGAGCGCATCGACACGCCGATCATCGCCAAACTGGAACGCCCCGAAGCACTGAACAATCTGAACAGCATCATCCAAGCCGCCGATGGGGTGATGGTGGCGCGCGGCGATCTGGGGGTGGAGATGCCGCCCGAAAGCGTCCCCATCGCGCAAAAACGCATCATCGAGGCCGCAAATCAGCAATTAAAGCCGGTCATCACCGCCACACAGATGCTGGAATCCATGATCTTTAACCCGCGCCCCACCCGCGCCGAAGCTTCAGACGTGGCAAACGCCATCTTCGACGGCAGCGACGCGGTGATGCTCTCCAGTGAGACCGCCATCGGCCGTTACCCGGTCAAAGCCGTGGCGATGATGAGCGCCATCATCGCCCTGGCCGAGACGCACATGCGCGAGTGGGGACACGCCGAAATCCAGCCCAGCGCCGACTTGCCGCACGATAACGCTGTGTACATCGCCCGCGCCGCCCGCGAGATGGCGCAGGATAAAGACGTGGCCGCCATCGCCGTCTTTACCCAGAGCGGGCGCACGGCGCGCCTGATGGCAAAATTGCGCCCCAGTGTGCCCATCCTGGCCTTCACGCCTGTTAAGCACACCTACCAGCGATTAAGCTTGCTGTGGGGCGTGCAGCCCCACCTGATCCCTCACGCCGAAAGCGTTGGCGAGATGCTCAAACACGTCGAAAACGCCATCATCGCCGGGTCGATGATCCAGCCTGGTCAGGAGGTCGTCATCATCGCCGGATTCCCCATCGGGACGCGCGGCCCGGCCAACTTCGTGCTGCTGCACACTGTAGGAAAGCCCCTGCAAAGCGACAACAGCATCCGCGCTGACGGTGTATAGCTACATAGCTACAATTGAGGCTTCACCATCGGTTTTGCTGGATGGGGCTATTTGTTTGGCCTCGACTGGCTGCCTGTTTTTCTGGCTGCTTTGTGTGGGATGCTGTCGGCTACTGGGAGTTTACTGACATCATGACAATACAAGCCGTCACCGGCGCGTTCGGCTACAGCGGAAAATACATCGCCCAGCGACTGCTCGCGCAGGGCCATCAGGTCATCACCCTGACCGGTCATCCCGACCGCCCCAACCCGTTCAACGGGGCGGTGCGCGCCTACCCCTACAACTTCGACAACCCCGCTGCGTTGACCGCAACGCTGCGCGGTGTGGACGTGCTCTACAACACCTATTGGGTGCGCTTCGACCACGGCGGCACCACCTTCGCCCAGGCGATCGCCAACACCCGCACGCTGATCCAGGCCGCCAAAGCGGCCGGGGTGCGCCGCCTCGTCCACGTCAGTATCGCCAACCCCGCGCCGGATTCCCCCCTACCCTACTACCGCGGCAAAGCGGAACTCGAAGAGGCCATCAAAGCCTCCGGGCTGTCCTACGCCATCCTGCGGCCCACGGTCATCTTTGGTAAGGAAGACATCCTCATCAACAACATCGCCTACCTGCTGCGGCGCTTCCCCCTCTTCGCCATCCCCGGCTCGGGAGACTACCGCGTGCAGCCGATCTTTGTGGAAGACCTGGCGGAATTAGCCGTGCGTTTGGGAGCCTCGGGCGAAGATCAGGTTGTGGACGCCGTCGGCCCGGAAATCTACACCTTCAAGGAGCTGGTACAGCAGATTCGGGCCGCGGTGGGCAGCCGCACCTGGGTGATTCACTTACCCCCGAGGGTGATCCTGCTCATCGCCCGCGTCCTGGGCCGGGTGCTGAACGATGTGGTGCTGACTCCCGAGGAAATCCGCGGCCTGATGGTCGACCTGCTGGTCTCCTCCGCATCTCCCACTGGAAAGACATCCTTCGCCACCTGGCTGGCGGAGCACGCCAAAATGCTCGGCGCCAACTACGCTTCCGAGCTTCAGCGGCACTACGTTTAAACAAGGCTGGGCTATAATAAACGCATGCCATCACCCAAATTAAGCTCCCGCTTCGAAGAGGCGCTGTGCTACGCCGCCCACCTGCACGCCCGCCAGACTCGCAAGGCCAGCGAAATCCCCTACATCGCCCATCTGCTGAGCGTGTGCGCGCTGGTGCTGGAAGCCGGCGGCGACGAAGATGAAGCCATTGCCGCCCTGCTGCATGATGCTGTGGAGGATCAGGGAGGCACAGAAACCCTGGAAGCGATCCGGAAGCGCTATGGCGATCGGGTCGCCGCCATCGTGTCCGGCTGCTCCGACGCCTTCGAAACCCCCAAGCCCCCCTGGCGAGAACGCAAAGAGCGTTACCTGAAACATCTGCAATACGCCTCAGCCAGCGTACGTCGCGTGTCGCTGGCGGATAAAGTGCACAACGCCCGTTCCATCCTGCGCGATTTGCAACTGAATGGAGAAACCACCTGGGCGAAGTTCAAAGGAGGGAAGGAGGGCACCTTGTGGTATTACCAGTCCCTGCTTGAGATTTTTCAACAACAAGAAAGCAATTCCCTGGTCCACGAGCTGGCGCGCGTGGTGGCGGAAATCAAACATCTCTCCGGAGAGGCAGCATGAGCGGGCTAACTTTTACTCGCTACCAGAAGCTGGCACAGCGCACCGCGGGCGCGGGCGGCGATGGCGAGCGGCGGTTGATGGTCGCTGCCCTGGGGCTGGCCGGGGAAGCGGGTGAGTTCGCCAATCTGGTTAAAAAACGCATCGCCCACGGCCACCCCATCACCGCCGCGGAACTGGCCGACGAGCTTGGCGACGTGTTGTGGTACCTCGCCGAGGCAGCCAGCGCCATCGGAGTCCCGTTGGAGCAGATCGCCCAGGAAAATGTGGAAAAACTGCGCCGCCGCTATCCAGATGGCTTCAGCCCCGAGCGCAGCATCAACCGAACCGAGTAGGAGTCACCATGCACCACGATCCGGAAATCTACAATTTCCTGACCCAGCATTTGCAGGCCATCCTGAACAACGACACGGCAGCCTATCGCGCCAGCACCCACGACGAGCTGACGTTGTATGAATGGTGGGTCACTCCTCATCGGATTGACGGCCTGCCGTTTCACGATTTCATGATGGCCGAAAACGCCCGCCGCGGCACAGTCTTCGGAGCCGAAAGCGACGAAGCCGAGGAGCAAACGCGCGTGCGTTTCGACCTGGCGAACCTGCACATCCAGCGTTACGGCAACACCGCCATCGCCAGCTACACCCTGCTGATCAGCAGCGGCACCGACGAGGGCGTGCGCGTGGCCGCCCACAACGAGAGTCGTGTGATGATCCAGTTCCCCGACGGCTGGAAGGTGGTACACGTACACAAATCACCGGCCTGGGCTGCCCCCCACCAGCCCCCGGCATGAGAACACCCTTCGCTCTGTTGGTGGTGCTGGCGTCCCTGGGGGGGATGATCGGCTGCGCCGCCCCGCAGGCGGCCCCCGCGACAGCGACGCCCACGCAACGCCTCCCCCCGCCAACGCCCACGCCAATGCCCCCAGCCCACGCCCCCCCCCCTACGCCCCTCCCTCTTACACCTCTCCCGCTCCCCACCACGAGGACCGTGGAGCTCGCGGCGGCCGCCGTCGCCTTTATAACAAAAGACAACACATCTACCCGTGCA
>CAZZFZ010000089.1:0-11775 GCA_964653835.1 uncultured Anaerolineales bacterium | reverse complement strand
GGATACACCAACTCCAACAGACACACCAACAACTTCGTCCGGAGGGTAGAATCACACAAACCGCGAAATCAACAAGCAGGCCATTGATCCGCCCACCGGCGGTAGCAAACGTATTCATTGAGGGAGTTTATGAGACGAAGCCAAAAAGACCTATCGGCGTCCTGACATCCCCAACCTGAGCCAGGTAGCCCGAGCCACCCTTCAAGGGGGTCTACCTTGATGCGAGGCCGTGCACCTGGCTCAGAACGCAAAACCCCGGAACCACATCCTCAAAAGCACCGTAAGGTGCACATCGAAGGGGGCTCGAGCCGCTGTTCATTCATCCCGAACCCGCGTTCTCGGGAAAAACAGCTTACGGAACGAGGGAACGAATGAGAAAGACCCTGGAAGTGTCCCTGTTCTTTGGCGTTCTCCTGTTTGCCTACCAGATTGCCTATCACTCGGGCGAGCGGGGCTTCTTCGCGTTCGATCAATCCATTGTTTTTGATGGCAGCTATCGGGTGCTGATCGGGCAAATCCCTTATCGTGACTTCGTAATCCCTTTCGGGCCGGTAACTTTTTGGATTCAGAGTGCGATATTCAAACTCATCGGCGTAAGTTACGCCAGCTATATTTTTGGGGCTGCGGTAGTCAACCTGACTGTCGCTGGAGTTTCCTTCTACTTACTACGGCTCTTGTTTCCAAAAAACAAACTTGTGGCCTACAGCGGTAGCCTCCTGACTGCCGTATGGTTTTATCCCCCCCTCGGCACCCCCTGGCCCGATCAAACAGCATTTGCTTTTGCCCTGGCAGCACTGACCAGCACCATCACCGCATACATCAATCCGCGCGTTGCGGCAAAGAGAACAGCTCCCTTCCATTACGCGGCCGGGATTTTCGCCGCGGTTGCGTTCTTCAGCAAGCAGAACGCCGGCGCTTTTATCCTGCCCGTTCTCGCTGTTACCCTGCTGGTAGCGAACATCAAAGAGGGGAATTTTGCGTCGAAAGCCTTTATCAAAGACCTCATCCTCCTTTTGCTCGGCTGGATCACAGGGATAGTTGTCTTCGCCCTTTGGCTGATCCTGGAATCAGACACAACGCTCTTCCTCAAACATTTCATTGAGATCCCCCTCTCGGAAGTCAGCAGATCACGCCTGCCCGGGCACCCCGGCGAGTGGCTTGTGGCAATTTTCCTCGGCACCAGGCGAATAACGATTCTCAGCTTCAGCCTTATATTCCCACTGATCGGCATAAACAGCCTGCTGCGCGAGCGAAACACCATACGCAATAAAAACATCGCCGCGAACCCACGCTTGCTTGCCGCAGTAAGTGTGATCACGTTGTTCCTTTACCAAAACGTTTATCTGATAACGTCAAACAATCAGGTTGAAAGCACAATCCCTTTTATCGGCCTGATCGCTGCCATCGGCTTCGGTTTGCTTAAGCCGGACTTTGATTTAAAACACTTCCACCAGTTCAGCACAGCTCAAAGAAAAACTGCGCTTCTGCACGCCGCAGTTTTTGTGGCAATGATAGGGTTGTTCGCATATGGCATTAAGGTATCGCTTTCACGCCAGGTACACGATATCTTCAAAGCATCGACATTCCCCCACCACATGGCAACCGGCAAATTATCCGCTCTCAAATGGGGCGAGCCAACCAGAATCCATGTTCTCATTCACGCTGAGGATGTTGATCAGTTGGTTGAGTTTCTTGATCAGCAAGATGTAAACTTCCTTATCTTCCCCGACTTCACAATCTTGTATGGAATTCTGGAAGCGCCTTCCCCTCAACCGCTGCTCTGGTTCCACAAAGGGTTGACATATCCCCGTGAATATGATCCATCCATCGACGCCTGGATTGTTTCAGAATTGCAAGAAAACCAAGTACAACTAATCGTTCTAGAGGCCGAGTCATGGTTCTCAACCGATGAACGATTAGCAGATTTCCCGCAACTGAAATCCTATATTGACGAACATTTCAGCTACGAGAAACAAATAGGCAACTTCCGCATCTATGTTTATTCTGGTGACTAACGACCCCACCTTCCCAGCCATCACTGCTCCCTGCCACTTCTCTCCATGAAAACTCTTGATCTCATGAAAACACATTCTCAAGTAAAGCAAGCTTGGGGCGTCATTCTTGGAGTAGTGGCTTTTGCCTTTCCATTGCTTGTTTACGCGTACACAGGCACCTTCATGCGTTACGCTGCCGACGACTATTGCTTCAACACGGTTTTGGCTGAACACAATTTCTGGGAAGCTCAAATCTACTCCTATGTACACACGACAAATTACAACTCCAATCGTTTCTCTGTCATGTTCTTCGTCGCACTGAGTGAACTGTTTGGCCCCACCGCCATCCGCGCCTTGCCAACAGTGTTTATCGCACTATGGGTTATTGGACTCACGTGGGGGATAAAGCAAATCCACGACCTGATCACACCGAACGAGCGCGCAAACGAATCACGGGCCTGGTTAAGTGCGTTGCTATTCGCCGAGATGATCACATTTTTTACGCTCTACCAGGCACCTGACCGCTTCGAAATACTATATTGGCGATCTGGTGCAATGACCTATCTGGCACCAATCATCGCGAATATTTTCTTACTCAGCCTGCTGCTAAAAACCACCCAGTTGAACAGGTGTCCGCCTGCCCCAAAAAGCAAGCGCGCCCACATACCAGTTTACGCGCTGATTTTTGTGATGGCTTTTCTGACAGGCGGCTTTTCCGAAGCAGCCATTGTCGTACAAACCGGCTATCTTGGGTTGCTGCTCATGCTGCTCTGGGCGAGGAAGAAATACGCCAAATCCGAGAGCTCCACTTTCCTCCTCGCTACCCACATCGCCATGCTGGGGACTCTGCTCGCCTTTATCACCCAGATACTATCCCCTTCAAATGGATTACGCATCCAAAGGTATACTACTCACCCGGATATATGGTCACTGACAAAAACGTCCATCCAATTCGCCTCCGATTTCGTCTGGTTTTCCGCGCGCGGATTGCCCATCCCTAGCATCCTGGCATTTCTACTTGCCTTCACGCTAGCCTATTTTCTGCATCATGCCCATGCACACCTATGGCCACAACTTTACCGATGGGGAGGCGGCATCCTAGCAACCAACTTCGGTTTGATTTTTCTATCTATGCTACCAAGCGCATACATCCAGAATGCCTACCCAGAAGCGCGCGGCTTGATAATTCCACGATTCATCATGGTAGTGTCACTGATGATAGCCGGTTTTGTCAGTGGGGCCGGCGTTCAAGTGGCAATGGTCAGGAAGCCAACGCTTGCCAAGCATCTGTCCCTGTTGTTAGCCCTCCTATTCATAGTTTCGTTGTTATATCCCTTGCGCTCAGCTATCCAGGACTCCAGACAGATCCCCCAACACCTTGCCAGAGCCGAAATTTGGGACGCGCGCGATCACTATATCCATCAGGCAAGCGAAGCCGGGGTGGACGATCTCATCGTGCCTGCTCTGGATAGCATCGGCGTGTGGGAACTTCAACCATCGCCAAGTTCCTGGGTCAATCGCTGCGCGGCCCAATACTATGGCCTCAAAACGATCAGTGCGATTGAACCTTAACCCACTAAGCTGGAACGCAGATTAACCTGAGTTCGGGTTAGGAATAAAACGCCATAGTTGCGATCAGCGCCCTTCGATACACACTTCGCTAACGCTCAGTGCTACTCAGGGCGCTGATCTTCTCATTTGGAAAAACGCATACTGAGTAGCGCCAAAGGCGCGTATCGAAGGGTGCGTGACTCATGGTCGCTTATCTCGATTTCACGTTAGAATAACTGTAAGCTACGGGTTACCTCAAAAAAATAAGCCGGAGCAGAGAGTAACCTCGCTCCAGCTCATGTTATAGCACTGAAAACTTGTCATGCCTGTTGTTCGGCTGGCAAAGCAACTCTGTTGCGTCGCAACCCCAAACCAATGGCCACAAAATAGGCCAGATAACCCACAACTTCCGTCAGTGAGGGGTTACCGTTGTACCCAAACAACGCTTTAAGCAGTTCCCCCAGGGTGGATTTTTCGTTCAAAATAAAGTTCACATCCCAAACGTGCTCAATCACCGCCGGGATCCAGCCAATCTCATTGAATTCGTGAATGCCGTGAGCCACCAGTCCCCCGGCGAAGAGGATTAACAGAAAACCGGTGACCCGGAAAAAGCGGCGCAAATCCAGGCGTACCGTGGTGGCAAAGAACGACCAGCCAAGCAACGCCGCAGTCCCCAGACCTAAAGCCGCGCCGGTCAGCATTTGCTGCGCTGTGGTCGTCATCGCGGCGGCGGTGAGGAACAACGCCAGTTCAACGCCTTCGCGCACAACAGCGATGAACGACAACAGGAACAAAGCCCATTGGCCACCTTGCAACGCTGCCCTGCGAACATCTGCCTCTAGCTCGAATTGAATCGAGCGCGCCTGGCGCTGCATCCAGAAAATCATCCAGGTCAACACGCTGGCGGCAAGCAGCATGGCAAAACCTTCAAAAATCTTCTCCGCGGTGCCTTCCAGCGAAGCGCCTACGGCGCTCATCGCCAACGCAACGACCACGCTGACCAACGCTGCACTCCCCGCGCCAAACCAGACAACGCGGTGCAATTGCACCCGACCAATCTGGCGCAACACCCCCAGGACGATTCCAATCAACAAGGCAGCTTCTAAGCCCTCGCGCAAGGCCAACAGGTAACTAGGAAACATAAAAATCTCCTCTGTGTGAATTTTGTCTTTCTTCCCCACGCAACGCGCTCAGGCGACGGCAAAAACGTCCAGCACGTCGGGGCAGGGGAAACTACGCCGTGATTGTAGCATGCCAGCTCAGCACGTCAATATGATTTTTATCACAATTTTCATAAAAACTACAGAGGGAAGGGCGCAATCGCGGTGAAATTGTTTCAAAAGTCCCCTGAAATGTCGAAAGTTTTGCCGCTATGCCACAAAACAAGACCGGGGGCTAACTGCCAGCGAGCTTAACGTTGCCCCCGATAGGCAGGCACGGTGAGGGCGTAAATCCGGCACAGGCGGCGGTCTTCCATGCGGCTGCGGATGCGCGGGTCAATATCTTCCAGCCGCCCGGCGGTGGTGATCACCGTGGGCAAAGCCGCGTTATAACGGTGGTTGAACAACTGGTAGAGTTTTTCCTTCACCCAGGGCGACATCGCCTGAGTGCCCAGATCGTCGAGGATCAGCAAGGGGGTGGTGCGCACCTCGTCAAACAGACGGTCGTAGCGCACCGCGCTCTGCGGGTTGAACGTCGCCCGCAGGTGATCCATCAAATCAGGAACGACCACCAGCAAGGCGGGGAACCCCATGCCTGTGCGGTAGTTACCAATCGCCGCGGCCAGGTGCGTCTTGCCGCTGGCGTAAGACCCCAGCAACACCAGCCAGCCATCCGGTTTTTCGGCGAACTTCTGCGCGGCGCGGAAGGCTTTCTCCAACCGCTGCACATCCTCTTTCGGCAACCCTTCATCTTTGCGCAGACTGAAGGTGCCAAAAGTCTTATCCCCCAGCAGGCGCAACGAGGAGAGGTCGTGATGCCCGCTGTCATCCATCGGGCGGCGGTAATCTGGCGCGGTGATTTCAATGCGCGTGACCAGATCTGGGTCAGTCAGGCGAGAGCGAATGCGCCCCTCAATCTCATTCAGCGAAAGGTTCGTAGTCACCACCGTGGGCAGCTTGTTGATGTAGCGAAAATTCAAAATCTGGAACAGTTTTTCCTGCGCCCAGGGAGTGGCGTTCTGCGTGCCGAAATCATCCAGCACCAGCAGGCGCACGCGGCGGATCTCCTCAAAGCGCTGCTCAAAGGTGACGTCTTCGGCATTGTAAGAAAAGCGCAAGGCGTCGAGCAAATCGGGGACAGTGATGAAGAGGGTGGGGATACCCATATCCACCACAAAATTGGCGATCGCCGCGGCCAGGTGGGTTTTGCCGCAACCATAGCGCCCCTGGAGCAAAATCCATCCCTGAAGGTTATGCGCGAACTGTTGCGCGTGGTTGAAGGCGCGCTCCAGCGAGGCGGCCTGCTGCGGCCCCAGCCCAATGCGTCCGTGCGACTCAAAGTTCTCAAACGTGAGGTAGCTGAGCTGGTCGAGGTTACTCATGGCGTATAAGCGATCACGCCGCCCGCGGTTGAGGTCCCCCTGACGGCATCCACACACCCGCAACTTGCCAAAATCGGGGTGACCCACCGGGACATCATGGCGAATATACCCCAACCCACCGCAGATCTCGCAGTCGGGATCGCCGGGCAAATCGGCGCCGCGCGGCCTATTCGATGAGGTCGGCGTATCGGCCTTTGACATACCGGCGGCGGTCTTCTTCAGAATATCCTCGATCTTCTTGCTCATCTCGTCCCTCGGTTTTCCAACGCTTCAGGATGGCTTCCACATAGCGCCAGTTACGCACGTTTTTCTGCACGGCGATCTCCACGGCCTCGCGCAGCCAATCCGCCGGATACTCCTGCTCCGCCTCGCGCAGCATATCGGCGAGGAGAGGCGTCAGCGGGCCGATGTTCTCCTCATACAGGCGAAAAATGTTCGGCGGCTGCGGGCGCAGAAAGGCTGGCAGGTCATCCCCTGGCTGGGGGATCCACTCGCCGCGCTGGATGGCCTGAACGGCGAGACGCCCGCGAGGCGTGTTCAACAAATACCAGGCTGTTTCTGCCTCCCCGGTTTTGACGGTCGCCCGCAGCAGCGTCCCGCGCCGGGCGGCCCGTTCCAGCCCTTCGGCGAGCGCGGCCAGGGCATCCTCGGAGGTCTCTGCCAACCCATGGAGGAAATGCTCATCAGCGGCGAAATCGGCCTCCCGTAAAAACGGGAAACCGCCCTCCATGCGCTCAAAACGCCATAGAGCGTACAGCGTCACTTTGAGCTCACCCAAATCGTCAATCTGCGGCAGCAGGTCGGTGAAAAATTGCTCCGGGATGGGGGTAAAGCGCGGCGGGGATGCCGTAAAACCGTCGAATGCCATCATACCACCTGGGTGAGGTCAATCTGGCGGGTGGCCGCGTTTTCAAATTTCGCCAGGTTTTTACGGAAGATCAACTGCACCGAGCCGATCGGGCCATTACGATGTTTTGCCACGATGATCTCGGCCAGGTTTTGCTTGGCCGGGTCGTCTTCGTACATCTCCGGTCGGTAAATAAACATCACGATATCCGCATCTTGTTCAAGGGATCCCGACTCGCGCAGGTCGGAGAGCACCGGGCGCTTGTCGGCGCGCTGCTCCACAGCGCGCGAGAGCTGCGCCGCGGCCAGCACCGGCACGTTGAGTTCGCGCGCCAGAATCTTCAACTGCCGGGAGATAAAGGAGACCTCCTGCACGCGATTCTCGGAACGCATGCCGCCGGACATCAATTGCAGGTAATCCACAATCACCAGGTCGAGGTTGAATTCCATATGCAGGCGGCGGCATTTTGTGAGCAACTGCAAAGGTGTGATGCCGGGTGTATCGTCGAGGAAGATGTGCGTGTCGCTCAATACCTCGATGGCGTGTGTGAAGGTCGGCCACTCATCCGGCTCCAACTTGCCAGTGCGCAGGCGCTGGGAATCAATGCCGGTCTCTTGCGCCAGCAGACGCTGCACCAACTGCTCGTTCGCCATTTCCAGCGAGAAAATCGCCACGTGTTTTTTATGCGTCAGGGCGGCGTTCTTGGCAATCGAGAGGGCAAAACCGGTTTTACCCATGCCAGGGCGCCCGGCGACGATCAGCAAATCCGAAGGCTGTAACCCGCCCAGCAGGCGATCCAGATCAATGAAGCCGGTGGGGACACCGCGAATCTCATCGTCCATCTTCGCCAGCTCGCTGATGCGATCGTAATACTCGCTCAGCGTGACGCGGATCGGCTCCATATCGCGGGTCAGGCGACGGTTGCTGATGCCAAAGATGGCCTTCTCGGCATCGCCCATCACCGCGTCGAGGCCGGTCTCCTCGTCAAACGCCAGCTTGGCGATCTGATTGGCGGCTTCGAGCATGCGGCGGCGGACGGCGGTTTCCTCGACGATGCGGGCATACGCCTCGGCGTGCATCGCCGAGGGCACCGCGGTGACCAGGGAAGTCAGATAGGCCGTGCCGCCGATCTCCGCAAGCTGCCCCTGCTGATCAAGCTCCTCGCTCAGCGTGACCACGTCGAGGGCTATGCGATTCTGCTGCAAGCGCTCAATCGCCTGCCATATCCAGCGGTTGCGGTGGATATAAAAATCCTCAGCTTCGAGGATCCCGGCCACATCGTAGTAGGCCTCGGGGTTCAGCAACACCGCGCCGATGACCGCTTCTTCCGCCTCCCGGCTGTGGGGGACAACCTGCGCGCCGCTCACGGCGGCTCCTTCAGTAGTCATATATCAATGCTTTTTAGGTGAGATAAACACAAAACCGCGGAGCACAACTTCCGCGGACGATGGTTTGCCTAGCAAAGCGGAGGCGATGACAGGACATCAATCTTCATCATCCTTGTCATCATCCTTGTCATCTTCCACATCGTCATCGCCAAGTTTTTCCAGGAAGTCTTCAAAGATGGAGAGGCGATCTTCCTCTTCCGAGATTTCAACACCTTCTTCGCTCTCCACGACGTCCAAGTCAACCTCGTCATCCTCCGGGATAATGCCGGCGCTGTCCATCACCTCCTGCGCCACATAGATCGGCACACCACTGCGCACAGCCAGATTGATGGCATCGGAGGGACGCGAGTCGATATTGAGGACATGCCCGTTAACGCGCAAAACCACATTGCCATAAAACGTCTCGTTTCGCAAGGCGACCACTTCTACGCGCACAAGCTCGGCGTTCAGCGTCTCGAGGATATTGGTGAACAGATCGTACGTCAGCGGGCGGGCCAGTTCTACATCTTGCAATGCCACACTCAAATGTTCCGCTTCAAAGACGCCAATCCAGATCGCCAGGTAGCGCTCGGCATCTACCTGACGCAAGATCACAATCCTCTGCTGGTTGAGCAGGCTGACGCGGATGCTATCAATGACAACTTCAACCATCTCGGACATGACGTCCTCCCGAATATCTCGCGCGATCTCTGGGAGGTATTCTATCATGCGCCAGAAGCGGACGCAACTCGGGCCACGGCGCGCACCAAAAAACTACCAGCAACCCGCTATGCTATAATTTCCCAGCCACAGGAAATCCCTCAAACTCCACAGGAGCATGGCATGTTCGACCCCCAAAAACTGCAACAGCTTGAACAGGAAGCCAGACGCTGGCAGGAAGAGACGCTGAAAAATACCCTCCAGCGCTTCCCGGAACGCCAGGAGCCATTCATCACCACCTCATCCGAACCCATCGAGCGGCTTTACACCCCCCTGGATTTGAAAGATAGCGACTACCTGCGTGACCTCGGCTTCCCAGGGGAGTACCCCTTCACGCGCGGGGTGCACGCTACCATGCACCGCGGCCGTTTGTGGACGATGCGCATGTTCGCCGGGTTTGGCACCGCCGAAGAGACCAACCAGCGCTTCCGCTATCTGCTCGAGCAGGGACAAACCGGTCTCTCAATCGCCTTTGACCTGCCGACGCTGATGGGCCTGGATACCGACGCGCCGGAGGCCATCGGCGAGTTTGGCAAATGCGGCGTGGCGGTCTCCTCGCTCAAGGATATGGAAGTGCTGCTCGAAGGCATCCCGCTGGGGAAAGTCTCCACCAGCATGACGATCAACTCCCCGGCAGCGATCATCTGGGCGATGTACATCGTCACCGCCGAAAAGCAGGGCGTGCGCCGCGAACAACTGCGCGGCACCATCCAGAACGACATCCTGAAAGAGTATATCGCCCAAAAAGAGTACATCTTCCCGCCAGAGCCTTCCATGCGCCTGGTGACCGACACGATCGAGTTTGGCACGCAGGAACTGCCGCAATGGAACACCATCAGCATCTCCGGCTATCACATCCGCGAGGCGGGTTCCACCGCCGCGCAGGAGCTGGCCTTCACCCTCTCAGACGGGATGGAGTACGTCCGTTGGGCGCTGGAGCGCGGGCTGGATATTGACAGCTTTGCCCCGCGGCTTTCCTTCTTCTTCAACGCGCACAACGATTTCTTCGAGGAGATCGCCAAATACCGGGCTGCCCGGCGCATCTGGGCGCGCGAGATGCGCCATACCTTTGGGGCCAAAAACCCGCGCTCGTGGCTGATGCGCTTCCACACACAGACCGCCGGAGTCTCCCTCACTGCCCAGCAACCGGAGATCAACGTGGTGCGCGTCGCCATCCAGGCGCTGGCCGCTGTGCTGGGCGGGACACAATCACTGCACACCAACAGCCTGGATGAGGCCCTGGCGCTGCCCTCCGAGCACGCCGTGACCATCGCGCTGCGCACCCAACAGATCATCGCTGAGGAATCCGGCGTCACGAACACGGTGGACCCGCTCGGCGGCTCGTACTTCATCGAGGCGCAGACCAACCGAATTGAGAAACAGGCCTACGACTATTTCCAACGCATTGAGGAACTGGGCGGCGTGCTCCCGGCGATTGACAAAGGCTTCTTCCAAATGGAAATCTCCGAAGCCGCCTACCGCTACCAGAGCGAAATTGATTCCGGACAGCGGCGCATCGTCGGCGTCAACGCCTATAACGACGACGTGCCCCTCACCATCCCGCTGCTGGAGATGGATCCGGAAGGCTACAAGCGGCAGATAGCCCGCCTCGAACAGGTGCGCCGCGAGCGCGACAACGGCCGCGTCGGCCAGGCGCTCGACCGCCTGCGCATCGCCTGCCAGGGGACGGAAAACACCATGCCCTACATCATCGAGGCCGTGCGCGCTTACGCCACTCTAGGCGAAATCGTCGGGGTAATGAAAGAAGTCTTTGGCACCTATCAGGAGCCAACCTGGATTTAACGTGAAGTTAATAAGGTAATCAGACCCCACCCCCCACCTTTCCCCAGTTACTCTGTCCCCCTGTTACCTGATTACCCAATCACCATGAAATTCAGCTCCCCCCTCCTCCTGCTCATCGTTTTTTTGCTCGTCATCGCCGCGGCGACCGCGCTTGGCCCGGCGGAAGCCACGCTAGGGACAAATGTGCGCGTGGTATACCTGCACGGCGCCTGGGTGTGGGCCGCGCTGGCAGCATTTCTCGCCGCGGGCGTTACCGGCCTGATCGGACTGCTGCGACACGCCCCGAAATGGCACCACTGGTCGCGCACCCTGGGACGCACCGGCCTGGCATTTTGGATCACCTATCTTCCCATTTCTCTATGGGCCATGCAAACCAACTGGAACGGCCTCTTCCTGGCCGAACCACGCTGGCGCGTGGCGGTGGTCTTTGCCATCGGTGGCGTGTTGCTACAAGCTGGCATCACCCTGCTGAATAAACCAGCCTGGGCATCGGGATTGAACCTGGCCTACATCATTGCCCTGCTGGTTGTATTGCAAACCACCGAGAAGGTGATGCATCCCCCCTCCCCCATCCTGGATTCTGACGCCGTCCGCATCCAGTTCTTCTTCGCCGGGCTGAACATCCTCGTCTTGCTGGCCGCCTGGCAAGTCGCCCGCATCTTCCATCGCATCGAACCTCAGAGCCCCTGACTGTGCGCCTGCAAATCGCCCTTTTCGCCGCTATCCGGTTGATCTTCAACACCACCTACCGGATGATCTATCCCTTTCTCTCCGTATTCAGCGTCGGCCTGGGGGTTGACTTACGAGTGATCTCGCTGGCGCTGGCCAACCGTTCGTTGGTCGGCATGCTGGGGCCGTTCCTGGCTGTCATCACAGACCGTCGCGGGCGCAAAATCGGCATGCTGCTGGGGGTTGGATTGTTCATCGCCGGGCTGATCGTGGTCGCCATCC
>CAZZFZ010000088.1:0-11887 GCA_964653835.1 uncultured Anaerolineales bacterium | reverse complement strand
CCCGCGTCGCGGGGTGGGGTGGGGTGGCGCCTGGCCCCGGACCTCGTCGCCGGAACGGTGGGGCTGCAATAGTATATGTCGAAGGTGTACGGTGGCCAGGGGTGGGTGGCCGCTTTGGTTCCTGAGGATGGGTTCATGTCACTGTATGCGCAGATGTTCGGCGATCCCTGGACGCGCGCCCAGGTGGTTGAACCGTTGTTTCCCCCCGATCTGACTCAGCCAGTGTTGCAGTTACCTTTCCTGCCTAATCGGTTGTGGGCTTTTACCGGCGGGCCGCATGGTGCCTGGGAGAAAGATGGCTCCTGGGCCGCGTTGGATTTCGCCCCGGCGGCCTCGATCAGTGGCTGTGTGAAATCCGACGCCTGGGCAACCGCGGTGGGGGATGGGGTGATTGTGCGCTCTGAGCGCGGTATCCTGGCGCTTGATCTGGACGGTGATGGCTTTGAGCAGACTGGTTGGGTGGCGATTTATTTGCATATCGACAGCGACGGGCGTGCAGGTGTGGGGCGTGCTGTGCGCGCCGGTGATCCGATTGGGCACCCCTCTTGCGAAGGCGGACGCGCCACCGGTACGCACGTCCACCTGGTGCGCAAGTACAACGGCGAGTGGATCGCCGCCGATGGCCCCATCCCCTTTGTGCTCAGCGGTTGGCGAGCGGTGGCTGGCGAGGAACAGTATCAGGGGGTGCTCGTCCGCGATGGGGAAACTGTGACCGCCAGCCCCTATGGTGCGTTTGAAAGTCGCATCGAACTGAACGGGGAGTAATGCTCAGCGTTCAGCGCTTGCTGAGCGTTGTCTGATCGATTTTGTTCCCTTTGGCAATCGCGATACAATCTGAATATGCGTTTTCGGGTGATTTGGTTTTGTGTGCTCGCGCTGTTGCTGGAGAGCGTGTTCGGGTTGAATCCGGTCGTGGCTTCCCTTGCTTCGCGTGAGCTGGTTCCGACGATCGCGACGCCGGAGCCGTCCCCTACGGGCGCGTTTGAGCACTTTTTCCCCGATGCTGCCGTGGTGGCCTCGCCTATCACGCGAGACTTCGATGTCGCTGCCTACCTGGAAAGCCGCGGCGGTTTCTTGGCGGGGTATCAGCAATATTTGATGATTAGCGGTTGGACTCCCGCTGCAACGGTAATCGAACGCGTCGCCAGGGAAAATTCAATCAATCCTCAGTTGCTCCTCGCCCTGCTGGAATATCAAAGCCAGTGCGTGTTGGGACAGCCCCCCGATCCTCAAAACTTCACCTCGGCCCTCGGCGCGCAGGCATATTACCGCAAAGACCTCTATGGTCAGCTTGTGTGGGCGGCGCGCACGCTCTCTGAGGGGTTCTACGGGCGGATGACGGGCGCACTCACCGAGATCTCATTTCCCGATGGTACTATCCTGACGCTGAGCGAGGCGATCAACCCTGGTACGGCGGCGTTGTATTATTTCTTCGCTCAATTGAATAACCCGGTGGAATGGGCGCAGGCGATCAACCCGCAAAGCGGTTTTCTGGCGCTATACGTGCAGATGTTTGGTGACCCCTGGGAGGCCGCGGCGGAATTCGGCGAGCTACTGCCGGAAGGCTTGACTCAGCCTGAATTGGTGCTCCCCTTTGAGACGGGGCGCACCTGGGCGTACACCGGCGGCCCGCATCCTGCTTTTGAAGGCGTTGGCCCGCGGGCGGCCCTGGATTTTGCCCCCAGCATGGCGGTCAGCGGTTGCGCGCCCTCGACGGAATGGGTCACCGCGATGGCGGATGGCTGGGTTGTGCGCGCGGAGGAGGGCGTCGTCGTTCAGGAGCTTGACGGCGATGGGTATGAGCAGACCGGCTGGGTGTTGATGTATCTGCACATTGATTCGCAAGATCACGCCGTGGTCGGCGCGTATCTGAAGGCAGGAGATCGGCTCGGCCACCCCTCCTGTGAAGGCGGGCGCGCCACCGGCACGCATGTGCACGTGGCGCGCAAATACAACGGCGTGTGGATCCCCGCGGACGGCCCGGTTCCCTTTACTTTGAGCGGGTGGGTCGCCCACGCTGGCGAAGAGCCTTACCTGGGCACGCTCACTCGCCAGGAAGAGGTGATCGTCGCCCACCAATTTGGTTCAGCGGTTTCGCACATCCAACGTCAGGAGTGACAGTTATCGTATGAGCGCAATGCCCTGGAGAAGATTTTGGCACACAGGCGACAGTCGGCAACGCAGCGGCTGTCGCTTTGTTGGCGCGCGGCTTAGGGTCTTGCTGTTTGGGGTAATTTTGCTGGCGCTGGTCGGTTGCGCGCCGACGTCGCAAGAGGCTCCCCTCGCTGTCTCGCCGACGCCTGAAGAGGCTACCCCGCTTGCGGGGCCGACGGCTACCCCGCTCCCGGAGCGCTTGCAGTATGAGCCGGGTCAACGGGTGGAGTACATCGCTCAGACCGGTGATACCCTTCCCGCGCTGGCCGCGCGCTTCAACACCACCGTAGAGGAGATCCTGGAAGCCAATCCGGTCATCCCTGCTGATGCCACAACCATGCCGCCGGGGCTGCCGATGCAAATCCCGATCTACTACCGCCCGTTCTGGGGGTCGCCGTTTAAAATTCTGCCCGATAGTTTGTTCGTCAACGGCCCGGCGCAGGTGGATTTTGACACGCAGGCGTTTGTTGAACAGTACCCTGGTTGGCTGCGCGGCTACAGCGACTATGTCGGCGGGGCGCGCCGCAGCGGCGCGGAGATCATCGATTATGTGGCTACGAATTTCAGCATCAGCCCGCGCGTGCTGCTGGCGCTGCTGGAATATCAAACCGGCGCTCTCAGCCAGGCCAGCCTGCCAGCGCACATTGACCCGCGTTACCCGTTGGGTTACGAGGAGCGGTTTCATCGCGGGGTGTATCTGCAATTGGTTTGGGCGGCTAACAAGTTGAACAACGGCTATTATCGCTGGCGCAAGGGGGAGTTGACTACCCTGAACCTCCTCGATGGCACGATCGAGAACCCGGATCCCTGGCTGAACGCGGCGAGCGTGGCGCTGCGCTATTACTATTCCCAGATCTATTCGGGGGTTGAGTATCAGCGCGCCACCGGCCCGCAGGGGTTTGCGCAGACGTATGCCACGTTGTTCGGGGATCCCTGGGCGGCGGATCAACCGCATATCCCCGGTAGTTTGCAGCAACCGTTCATGCGCCTGCCCTTTGAGACGCGCAAAACCTGGGCGTATACCGGCGGCCCGCATACCGGTTGGGGGGATGGCGAGCCGCGCGCCGCGCTCGATTTCGCGCCGCCGGGTGTGGCGGGCGGCTGCACGCCCTCCAACGAATGGGCCACCGCAGTGGCCGATGGGGTGGTCACCCGTTCTGAGACCGGCATCATCGAGCTGGACCTGGATGGCGATGGCGACTCACGCACTGGCTGGGTGGTGTTTTACCTGCATGTCGCCTCCCGCGACCGGCGGGCGCCGATTGGGCTGGTGGCGCAGGTTGGTCAGCCCCTGGCGCACCCTTCCTGTGAGGGCGGGACCAGCAGCGGTACGCACGTCCATATTGCGCGTAAATACAACGGCGAATGGATCCTCGCCAGTGGGCCGCTGGCCTTCAACCTGGATGGCTGGACGGCGCATGAGGGGGAGATGTTGTACGAAGGCACCCTGACGCGCTATTCTGAAACCGTGGTCGCTAGCCCTAATGCCCGCGAGGGTAGTTTTATCACCGCGCCTGAAGATCAACAGTAAGGGGGATGGGCGCCTGATTTCACGGCTCTGGATGCTGATTACGGGGTGCAAGTGGGGGAGCGTAAGACTTTTTATTGAAAATAAAGAATATTGAACACGATATTAAGAATATTGATTTTTAACTTGACAAACTTTAAAAATCTGTTATTCTTCTGTTGTCGGTAGAATATCGTCTTCCACATTCTGGTGAAGATCTGTGGCAGGGCGATTTGGCAGGAGAAAAAGATGATGTTTGTATCCCTTGGATTTTCCAAAGCGCGCCAGGTTGAAGTGCTGCGCATGGCGCAGCGTGCATGGCCGTCGCGATCCGTGACGGCGCTTGTGCAGTATCGTCTTGGGCAATGGTTGATCGTGCTGGGCCGTCATTTGCAGGCTCAGGCTTCCCCTCCCGTTGTCCTGGAACCTCAGTCTCAGTTTGTTGGACGATAGGAGGTTATCATGCGAGTCGTACCAGCTCAATGCCCGATTTGCGGCGGCGAGGTGACCATCACCCGCCTGCACTGTCGCGACTGCGATTCGACTATTGAAGGTCGTTTCGAAACTGGCGGCGCTTTCGCCGCTCTGACGGCGGAGCAGCTTGCCTTTGTGGAGACGTTTGTGCGCTGCGAGGGCAAGCTCAATCGTGTGGAACAGGAGCTTGGCCTCTCTTACCCCACCTTGCGCAACCGCCTGCGCGAAGTCATTCGCGCCATGGGGTATGAGCCGGGCGAGAGCGAGGCGGTGATCACGGACGAAGAGCGTCGTCAGATTTTGGAAGACCTGGACGCAGGCAAGATCAGTTATGAGGAAGCCCTGAGGAAGCTTGAGGGCGAGGAGGCATGAGGCCATGACCAACCTGGAATTTGAGCACACTTCCCCGAAGCCGGGCGAGACGTTGGATGAGATGATCGAGCGGATGATGGCGCAAATTGATGTGCACATGCAGGCGCTTGAAGAGCAGCTGAATGCACTGGACGCGCAGCTTGCTGTGGATGGCTTGTCCCCCGAACGCCGCCAGAGGGTTGAGCGGAAGCTGGAACGGGCGCGTAAGCGCGGCGAGACGGCTGCTCGCCGCCTGCGAAAGAAACTGGGAAATCGCTGGCGACGGACGCGCCGGCAACCGGTCCCTCACGAAGGCGAGCGGCTTGCGGAAATGGATGTCGCCGCGGGCGGGTCGGTCAGCGACGAGGAGCGGATGATGGTATTGCAGATGTTACAGGAAGATAAGATCACTCTTGAACAGGCGGAAACCTTGCTTGCCGCCTTGGATGGAGAGTGAGGAGCGGTAACGATGACCACAGCAGAAGAACGGATGAAAATCTTGAAGATGATTCGGGATGGCAAAATCACCGCCGAGGAGGGCGCCCGGCTGCTCAAGGCGCTCAGCGCACGTGGGGAGAAACCGCGGCGCCGTGGGGGGAAGTCCCGTTTGAACTCTCGCTGGCTGCGCGTCCGGGTGACGGACATGGCTAGCGGCAAGGCCAAGGTCAACGTCAACCTGCCGTTGCGGCTGGTGGGTGCCGGGTTGAACATCGCCGCCCAGTTTGCCCCTGATGTCGCTTTTGACGATTTGATGGCATCCGTCAGCGATGCGCTGGATGAGGGGCTGACTGGCAAGATCGTGGACGTGGTGGACGGCGAGGACGGCGAACACATCGAAGTTTTCATTGAATAACGGTTGAGTGCCCTGCAAAAGGTAAAAATCACCACGGAGTCACGGAGAACACGGAAAACTTCTCGATAGTTTTTCGTCAAGAATCTCCGCTCTCACAGTGTCTCCGTGGTTTTTTTGCAGTGGACTCACGGTTGGGAGAATTTGCATGGAGACCACGACACATAGAGCGTTGAGCGGGATGCGCGCCTTCACGCTGTTGGCCGTCGGGCAGGCTATCTCGCTGATCGGCAGCGGGATGACCCAATTCGCGGTGATCATCTGGGCCTGGGAGATCACCGGGCAGGCCACCTCGCTGGCGCTGGCGGGCTTCTTCGGCTTTGCACCGGTGGTGCTGATCAGCCCGCTGGCTGGCGCGCTGGTGGATCGCTGGAACCGCAAACTGGTGATGATGCTCTCCGATCTGGCTGCCGGTCTGGCGACCATCGCCTTGCTGTTGCTCTACCTGTTCGACGCTCTGCGCATTGAGCACATCTACATACTGGCGGCGTTTGTGGGCGTGTTTCAGGCCTTTCAGTGGCCGGCGTTTTCGGCGGCGATCTCACTAATGCTCCCCAAGGAACAGTACGCCCGCGCCAACGGCATGCTCGAACTGGCGCGCGCCGGTTCGGGGATCCTCGCCCCGCTGCTGGCCGGGGCGGTGATTGGCTTTGCCGGCATCCCCTGGGTGTTCGCCCTGGACATTTTCACGTTTACCTTCGCCATCGGCGCGCTGCTGGCGATCCATGTGCCGCAGCCGCGCCAGAGTCAGGCTGGTTCCCGGGGGCGCGGCAGCCTCTGGAAAGAGTCGTTATACGGTTTTCGCTACATCTGGGAGCGGCGCAGTCTGTTCTGGCTGCAGATGGTATTCTTTTTCATTAACCTCACGGCGACCTTCGGCTACACCGTGATGGCTGCGATGATCCTGGCTCGCACCCACGATGACACGGTGACGCTGGGGGCGGTGCAATCGGCGGGGGCGCTAGGGGGTGTGGCGGGCGGCCTGCTAATGAGCGTTTGGGGTGGGCCGAAACGGCGCATCCACGGGGTGTTGTTAGGGATGGCGGCTTCCAGTCTGTGTGGTACGCTGTTGATGGGGCTGGGGCGCAGTTTGCCGCTGTGGGCGGTGGCCGCCTTCCTTGGATCGTTGTTCATCCCGGTACTCAACGGCTCTAACCAGGCCATCTGGCAGGCTAAGGTGGCACCCGATGTGCAGGGGCGCGTGTTTGCGGTGCGGCGGTTGATCGCCCAGATCACCGCACCGCTGGCCATGCTGCTGGCCGGGCCGCTGGCGGATTACGTTTTCGAACCGGCCATGGCCGCTGATGGCGCGCTTTCGCAAGGCTTTAGCTGGCTGGTGGGCAGCGGCCCCGGCGCGGGCATGGGGTTGATGTTCGTGATCTCCGGTTTGATGGGGGTGCTGGTCGGGCTGGGGGGCTATGTGTTTCCGCTGATCCGGGATGTAGAGGCGCTGCTGCCGGATCATGCTTGAGATCTCAATGCCCTGACAGCCCTGACAGGCCTGACTGGCCTGTCAGGGCTTGTTTATTTCAGTAAAGTCTTTGGTGTTGAGAGTTATCAATCGATCCCCCTTGCCCATCACGGCTGCTGCCAGGATGGGGGCGTCTTTTGTTTCGTTTTCATCCATAATGAGCATGGTGTGGCTTGCGCCGGAGCGCGCATCAGCCCCAGCGATCAACGCGTTGGCGTCGAAAAAGATCCTACGTGCCTCTTGGTGCCCTTCGTGGTAAATCCCCGCGCTGCGATATAATCCCTGCATGTCTTCCTCGCGCCCGCCCGTCCCTCCATTGCTGGCTATTCCCTTTGGCATTCTGGCGGTTTCCACCGCGTCCATCTTCATCCGTTACGCCCAGGCAGATGCCCCATCCCTGGTCATCGCCGCCGGGCGGTTGAGCCTCGCCGCGCTGCTGCTGGCAGGGATTGCCTTAAGGCGTCACCGCGCCGAGCTGCGTGCCCTTTCCCGCCGGGCGCTTTTGCTGGCGTTGCTCTCCGGCTTCTTCCTGGCGATTCACTTTGCCACCTGGATCACCTCGCTGGAATACACCACGGTTGCCAGCTCGGTGGTGCTGGTCAGCACCGCGCCGTTATGGGTGGCGCTGCTCGCCCCCTTGACCATTCGCGAGCCGGTCGCCCGCCCGGTGTTCTGGGGTATGGGGCTGGCCCTGATCGGGGGGACGATCGTCGGGCTGAGCGATTCCTGCACTCTGAGCGCGGCGCGCCTGCACTGCCCGCCGTGGAGCACCTTTCTGGCTGGGGAAGCCTTTTTAGGCGATTTGCTCGCCCTGGCGGGAGCGCTGGCCGGGGCGGGCTACCTGTTGATCGGGCGGAAACTGCGCGAGGGCATGTCTCTGATCCCTTACATTTTCCTGGTCTATGGCGTCGCCGCGGTGGTGCTCAACCTGTTCATGTTCTCCGCCGGCCACACGCTGACCGGGTATCCGCCGCGGGTGTACCTCTGGCTGGCGCTGCTGGCGCTGGTGCCGCAGTTGCTGGGGCATTCGACCTTCAACTGGGCGTTGCGCTACCTGACCGCCGCCTATGTCTCTATCACGCTGTTGGGCGAGCCGATCGGTTCGGCGATTCTGGCCTATTTTTTGCTGGGGGAGACCCCGACGGCGCTGATGGCCTTTGGTGCTATACTTATCCTCAGCGGTATCTACGTGGCCTCACAACACGAATCGTGACCTGGAAAGCAGGTTCATGGCGCAAAAGAAGACCTCAAAAAACGCCTCGGCGAAAAAAACACCTTCCACGCCCTCCCCTTCGCCCTCCGGCGATGTGCTGTTTAAGCTCTGGCTGCGGTTTGAGCGCTTCGCCTGGGATATCCTCGGCGTGCTGGTTCTGGCGTTGACCGCCATGACGCTGCTGGGGTTGATTGCTCCACAGCTGGCAGGTGAGGCACTGCTGCGCGGCTGGGTGACGCTGTTGCGGCGCTGGTTCGGATGGGGCAGTCTGTTTCTGGTGGCGGCAGGGGGCGCGGGCGGGTTGACCCTGCTGCGCCGGCGCGCCGATGACGCTCCGCAGATTCGCTGGTGGCGCGTGTTCGCCCTCGAGGGGGCGGCTTTTGCCTTGATGACGTTACTGGCGCAGATCTCCGGCAACGATCTATCGCGCGCCGAACTCGGCCTGGACGGTGGCCTGGTGGGCTGGGGGCTGGCGGAGCTGCTTCAGTTGTTGCTGGGGGTGTTCTGGGGGGTGGCGCTGACTGTGCTGACTTTGCTCTTCTTCCTGCTGGTGGGGCTGGATTTGCTTGGATGGGTGAGCCGGGTGTTGGGGCGCGCTGTGGGGACAGAATCCACCTCGGGGTCGAGGCAATCCGCTCCGGCGGTGGTCAGCGTTGCGTCCCCTCAGGGAAGCGAATCCCCCGCGCGAGCGGTGCGTCCCTCACCGCGGAAGTCCCCGCGCGTTGCACCGGAATATCGTAAGCGCTTTCGCCTCGAATCCTCGCGGGATGAACGTCCCACGGAACCCCCGCCGCGCCCGGCGTCGCTCCCCCCGCTGGATTTATTGAGTCAGGAAAAATCTACCCGCCCTAGCGAACGGCACATCAACCAGCGCGCCGGGATGATCGAGCAGACGCTGGCCGAGTTTGGTATCCCGGCCAAGGTGGTGGGCTTTCAGGTGGGGCCGACGGTGACGCAGTTTGCCGTCGAGCCAGGGTACATCGAAAAGCCGGGGGCCAGCGAAGATGAGCTTGCCCGCCTGCGTAAAGTGCGCGTCTCACAGATCGCCGGGTTGCAGCGCGATCTGGCGCTGGCGCTGGCGGCGGAACGATTGCGTATTCAGGCGCCGGTGCCGGGGCGTTCCTACATTGGCATCGAGGTGCCCAACACGCATTCGGCGCTGGTGCGCCTGCGTCCGATACTGGAGTCGGCGGCCTTTCACAAGGTGCGTTCCCCGCTGGCGATCGCCCTGGGGCGGGATGTCTCCGGCGAGCCGGTGGTCGGCGATCTGGCGACCATGCCCCACCTGTTGATCGCCGGGACGACCGGTTCAGGCAAGTCGGTGGGCATCGCCGCCATCACCACCTGCCTGGTGATGAATAATACGCCGCAAGACCTGCGCCTAGTGATGATTGACCCAAAGATGGTGGAGCTGATTCGCTTCAACGGCCTGCCGCACCTCTACGGCAAGGTGGAGACCGACCTGGAGCGCATTTTGACCGTGCTGCGCTGGGTGGTGGCGGAGATGGATCGCCGGTATATGCTGTTGGAGCAATCGCGTTCCCGCAATATTGATACTTATAATCGCAAGGTCGCCCGCCGCGGCGAAGGGGAGCACCTGCCGCGCATTGTGGTGCTGATTGACGAGCTGGCAGATTTGATGATGTCGGCCCCGGAGCAGACCGAGCACAACCTGGTGCGGCTGGCGCAGATGGCGCGCGCTACCGGCATTCACCTGGTGGTGGCGACCCAGCGCCCCAGCACCGATGTGGTCACCGGGCTGATCAAGGCCAATTTCCCGGCGCGCATTTCGTTCGCCGTGGCTTCCTCGGTGGATTCGCGCGTCATCCTGGATACTCCCGGGGCGGAACACCTGCTGGGCAACGGCGATATGCTCTTCCTGCCGCCGGAGGCCGGAAGCCCGATCCGCGTGCAGGGGGTTTGGATCGCCGATCGCGAGCTGGAGAAGGTGGTGGAGTTCTGGCAGAAGGCGGCCCCGCCCGATGAGGTATCCCCTCCCTGGGAGCAGATGCTGGAGAAGGAAGCCGTGCTCGCCGAGCGCGACAATCTGATTGAGCAGGCGGTCAAACTGGTGCAGCAAACGCAGCGCGCTAGCGCCTCGATGCTGCAGCGTCAACTGCGCATTGGCTACCCGCGCGCCGCTCGACTGATGGATGAACTGGAAGAACTGGGCGTGGTCGCGCCGGCGCGAGGCGGCGGACGCGAGCGTGAGGTGTTGATTGGCGAAGACGATGACTTGCTGGAAATCCTGGGGCGGGCTGCTTGACAGCCCTCTGGCGCTGCGATAGCATACCCCATCATTACTGGAGAGATAGAGGTAACCTGTGACCGAGTTAGCTGACAAAAAAGAAAAACCCCAGACGTTCACCGATTGGATGCGGGTGACCTTCAAGGGGGTGCTCGACCCCATTGGTGGTTTTTTGAACCGCCTCGGCTTGATGCCGAACACACTGACGATCATTGGCCTGGCCGGGAACGTGACGGGCGCGTATTTCCTGATGCAGGGGCGCATGCTGGCGGGGGGGCTGATTATCCTGTTGATGGGGCCGATTGACGCCCTGGATGGCACAATGGCGCGCCTGCGCGGCGAGCCTTCGGCTTTTGGCGCCTTTGTTGATTCAGTCTCCGATCGCTATTCGGAGCTGGTGATTTATCTCGGTTTGATGCTTTACTATTTACAGGCGGGCGATTGGGTCGCCAGCGGGCTGGTGTACCTGGCGGCGGCGGGGTCGGTGCTGGTTTCGTATGTGCGCGCCCGCGCCGAGGCGCTGGGGTACGAAGCCAAAGTCGGCATCCTCACCCGCCTGGAGCGTTACGTCGTCCTCGTCCCTGCGTTGGTGTTCAACGTGCCTAAGATCGGCGTGGTGATTATCGCCCTGCTGGCGAATTTCACCGCTTTGCAACGTATTATCTACGTCCGCCGTCAGGCGCGGCGACAAATGAAAGATACGCATTAAAACCACTTTCGCCTCGATTTGGAGAAAACACTATGCCAACTGGTTTTGAAATTGGCCCTTTGACGATTCGTTATTATGGCGTCATCATCATGTTTGGCGCGCTGGCAGCTGCTGGCTTGACCAACTGGCGAGCGCGGCAACGGGGGCTGGATCCGGAGTTTGTTTGGGACGCGCTGGTGTGGGTGTTGATCGCGGGCATCCTCGGGGCGCGCCTGTGGCACATCTTCACCCCGCCGCCCTCGATGGTCGCCATAGGGCTGACGACGAAGTATTACCTCACCCATCCGCTGGCGGCGATCGCCATCTGGAACGGGGGGTTGGGGATCCCTGGCGCGGTGATCGGCGGCACGCTGGCGCTGTATTTCTACTGCCGCAAGCGCGGCGAGAGCTTTGCCCTCTGGGCGGATATGGCCGCCCCTGCGTTAGCACTGGGACAGGCGATTGGGCGCTGGGGGAATTTCGTCAACCAGGAACTGTATGGCCGCCCCACAGATCTGCCCTGGGCGATTTACATTGAGACGCAGAACCGCGTGCCCGGCTTTGAGCAGTTCGCCTATTTTCATCCCACGTTTTTGTATGAATCCCTGTGGAACCTGGGAAACATGGCGCTGTTGCTCTGGTTGGGAAAACGCTATGCCGATCGTCTGAAAAATGGCGATGTGATGCTGGCTTATCTGATTATCTACCCGATAGGGCGTTTTTGGATTGAGTTCTTGCGCCTGGATTCCTCGCAGGTGGCGGGATTGAATGCGAACCAGACGCTGATGGCTGTTGTTGCTATTGCCGCTGCCCTGGCTTTGTTCTGGCGACATCGCCCTGGTCAGGTGAATAAACGGAAACGCCACCGCCACCGCAGATGATTCAGACAGAAGGCCTCAGCAAGCGATTTGGGGATTTCCTGGCTGTGGAC
>CAZZFZ010000087.1:0-11892 GCA_964653835.1 uncultured Anaerolineales bacterium | reverse complement strand
TGTGCGGCAGGGGCGATGGTGTTGTTGATGCTGCCGGTGCTGTGACTGGCCGGGGGGTGGCGGGCGTTTCCACGGGCCGGTTGCACGCCGCCAGGAGGGTGAGCAGGGTGAGGCCGGCCAGCAGACGGCGGAAGACCGGGGCTGTCGAGGGGCTGGGCTGGCGGCAGATTGGGGTGCAGATCTCTGATCTCCGGCAGCAGGCGGGCGGCCTCGCTCAACAGGTGAGGGGGAATCGCCTCCATCCAGCGCGCCTCAGCTCCCCGTGCCAGGGCGCTCCGCAGGCCGGTCACGAACGGGCCAAAGGCCAGGGAGCGCTCGCCTTCGTAACAGCGCAGTGTCAGGGTGGCCGCGCCCTCGGCGCGTGCGTGCTGGAGGAACATCTCTGCCAGGCGCGTCTTGCCGATGCCAGCTTCCCCCACCAGGGCGATCAGGCGTCCATCCTGGCGGATGCCTTTATAGGCTTCCAGCAGCCGCGCCCATTCGGACTCGCGCCCGACCAAGGGGAGAATCTCCGGGGCGAAGGTTTTTGGGGATGGGGGGCTCACCTGGGGCGGGGCGCGGCTCTCGGCGGGCAGATGATCTTCCAAAATGGCTTCGTACAGGCGGGTGGTTTCTTCAAGCGGGGGCACGCCCAGTTCTTCATCCAGCACCCGGACGCACTCACGGTACTGGCGCAGCGCGGCGTTGCGCTGACCGGCGCGGGCGTACAACTGCATCAGGTGCCTGTGGGCCTGCTCGTTGAGCGTATCCAGCTCCAGCCATTTGTGTGTGACTTCGATGGCGGCCTTGATCTCGCCTTGATCCTGCAAGCCGCGCGAGAGGCGCTCCAGCGCGGCGGCATACGCCCGCCGCAGTTCTTCTCCCGTGGAGAACTGCCACGCATCGAAGTTGGCGCTGTCTCGCAGGGAGAAGCCCTCCAGAAAATCGCCGCGGTAGAGGGCGATCTCCTCCTGGAGCACGGGGACGCACGCCGGGCAAACCGCGGCGGTGGGGTGATTGTGGTCTTTGCAGCACTTCAGGGCGTTTTTGAATTGTGCTATATCGGATTGGATGGTGACCTGTGGGCCGATGCCGATCATCTCCCGGTCGGCGAGCAGGAAGCCTTCCCCCAGGGCTTTGCGCAGCGTGGAGAGCGTGCGCCGGAGCGCGGCGCGCCCGCGCGAGGGAGGATATTCCGGCCACAGCAGGGTGACCAGGGCTTCGCGGCTGTGTGCCTCGCCGCTGACCGCCAGGTAGATCAGCAGCGCGGTGGCTTTGCGCGTGTCCACGCGCAGCGGCGCGCCGTTGCACTCGATATGGGGAGGCCCGAGGAGACGCAGGTTCAGCTTCGGCATGGGGATACCTTCTCTCTCATTTTATACCAGACTTTGGGGGCCTGAGTCTGAAAATGGCTTCCGTAACGTTTTTCGTAACGCTTTTGAGACGCCTGACGAGTACACTGAGGCCACAATAATTTGATGCTGTGAGGCTGGTGACGATCACCAATTGCCGGCAGTGTTACGGGGAGAATCTGGCTGGCGGCCCGGTTGGGCCCGATATCACCACAGGGGGTGAGCTTGCGGTCCTCTCGGAGGGGGACTTTATTGCCTTGATGCGCAACCGGGCCGCGGCCATGCCCCGGGTCGCACCGGCGAGCAGGAGATGCCCTGGAGGGCTTACGGTGCAATGACGGATGAGGACCTGCAATCGCTCTTCCATTAACTACAATCGCTTCCAGCGGTGGCAGATGAGACGCAATAGTGTATGCAGGAGGTGCCTATTGGATGATTTCAGGTTAAGGATCAATGTTGCTGATTGAGGTTCATATAGAAAGGAGATAAACAATGGACTACAAACAACTGACCAAGTTTTTTATCGCTTCACCCCTGTTCTTCATCTGGGTCACGGTGCAAGGCGTGTTGCAGGCAGGGCCACTGCATGAGTTCATCGAGCAAGGGCCTGCCGGCATCATCGTCGGTGCGCATACCCACATCGGCACCCTGGGGTGGATTTCGCTCTCGCTGATGGGCACACTGTACTATCTGGTGCCGCAGGTATCGGGGAGATCGCTCTCCTGGCCGCGGCTGGTCAACTGGGTCTTTTGGATTGAGACCATCGTCATTTTCGTCAACAGCGTGTTGATGATCGCTGCGGGCGTCAGCGGTGGCAAGGCCTTCGCGGCGGGGGTCACAGGTGAGGCGTTGAACGCCGTCCTGGGGCCGTACATGATGAGTGTGATGCTGCTCAGTGTGGTGTGCGGCCTGATGGCGATCGTCTTCGCCGTGCAGATCATCCACACGGCTACCAAGAGCGAATGATCATGGCCGTCTGTGTTTCCTCTTGACCGGGGTTTGTTTTTCGCCCTGGGCCCTGGTCAGGGGGCTTTCGTGTGGCGATGGATTGTAGTATGGAGATGAGAAAATGAAAATCAACAAAAGTATTGTGATTGACCGCCCTGTGGAGGAGGTCTTTGCCTATGTGGTAGACTTGAATCGCGCTGCCGAGTGGACGGTTGGTGTGATTGAAGCCAGACAGACTTCCGATGGGCCGCTTGGCGTGGGGGCCACTTACATCTATATCTCAAAACTCGCCGGGCAGAAGGTGGAGACGGCAGGCGAAGTCACCGAGTTTGAGCCCAACCGCAAATACGCCTGGAAGGCGACCTCCGGCCCCTTCCCGATTCGGGGTGGTTTCCTCTTTGATGCGGTTGAAGACGGCACCCGCGTCACCCAGTATGTTGAGGGCGAGCCGGGCCGTTGCTCGAACGATCCACCAGCCAGCAGATCGAGGAGTCGCTGAACAACCTGAAGAAGGTATTGGAATCCGAGGTGTGATGCCTTTTGATGCTGGAGAGATGATGATGGCTGATCGGTACGATTTGCATTCCTCCACCGTCCCAACCAGCGAAGCGGCAGTAGATGGCTTGTTCTCCGGCTTTGTCGCCGGTTTGGCGATGGTCGTCTTCCTGGTCGTGGCTGAGTTGTTGAACGGCGATGCTTTATCCGTCATCCTGGGGCGCTTTTCGATTGATGGAGCGACTTCTCCTCTGGTGGGGCTGCTCTCTCATCTGGCGACCTCGGTGGTTTATGGCACCCTGTTCGGCGTTCTGTGGTGTGTGTCCTTGCGTCGGTTGAGGCAACGGATTCCGTCCTGGCTGGGAGGGGCGGTTTATGGCCTGGCGTTGTGGTTGTTGGCAGCCTTTGTCATCCTTCCCTCATCAGAGTCTGAGTTACGGGAGTTTCCGGTATGGCAGTTTGCCTCGGCGCACCTGATTTATGGGTTGGTGCTGGGCGTGTGGATGGGACGAGATCGGGATGTGTAGAGTGATACTTTGAATTGACCGCGGACGGTGGGGTTCGGCCAACTGTCCGCGGGCCGTGACCAGACGGAGTTGTCGGCATGGAAACACACTCTCTTCAACTGGAAGATGGCTCTCGGGTGGCCGTGGTCGGCGGCGGGCCGGCCGGGTCGTTCTTTGCTTATTTCCTGCTCGATATGGCCGGGCGCGCTGGCCTCAACCTTCAGGTGGATATTTATGAACCGCGCGATTTCTCTCGGCCTGGGCCGCCGGGATGCAATATGTGCGCAGGGATCGTCTCCGAATCTTTGGTGCAGATGCTGGCCGCGGAGGGAATTAACCTGCCTGAGAACGTGGTACAGCGGGGCATCGATTCGTACGTGCTGCACATGGACGTGGGTCACGCTCGCATTGAGACGCCGATGTTGGAAAAGCGCATCGCGGCCACGTATCGCGGCGCCGGGCCGCGCGATCTGAAGACTTTTCAATGGGGTGGATTGGACGCGCACCTGCTGTCGCTGGCGGTGGGCAAGGGCGCGCGCGTCGTCCGTGAGCGGGTGAATGAGATTCGCCTGGAAGATGGTCGCCCTCAGGTTATTGTTCGCCGTCAGCCGCCCTCGCCGTATGACCTGCTGATCATCGCCACCGGCGTTAATTCGCCGTTGTGCAAGAAGCTGGAATCTCTGGGATTTGGCTATCAGGTTCCCCAGACCACGAAAGCGTATTTGCGGGAATACCGTTTAGGGGCAGAGCAGGTGGCGCAAACTGTGGGGGACGCCATCCAGGTTTTTTTACTGGATATCCCTCGCCTGAAATTTGGCATGCTGATCCCCAAGGGGGAGTACCTCACCGTCTGCCTGTTGGGCGAGGCGATTGACACCCCGCTGGTCAACGCTTTTATGGATGCGCCGGAGGTCAGGGCTGTGCTGCCGCCAGATCTGGTGCGGGATGATTTTTCCTGTCATTGTTCGCCGCGCATCAACACGCGCGCCGCGGTACATCCCTACGCCGACCGGCTGGTGTTCATTGGCGATTGCTCTGCCACGCGTTTATACAAAGACGGTATCGGCTCGGCCTATCGCGTAGCCAAAGCGGCGGCCACCACGGCGATCTTCCAGGGTGTCTCCGCCCAGGATTTTGAACACGGCTACATGCGCACCTGCCGGGCGATTGAGACGGATAACAACATCGGTAAATTGATTTTTGCTATGGTGAGTCGTTTGCAGAGGTTGCGCTTTGCCCGCAACGCCATACTACGTATGATCCTCGGCGAGCAAAGCAGACCCGGCCCCAAGCGGCGCATGAGCATGATCCAGTGGGATATGTACACCGGTAGTGGTTCCTACCGCGAAATCTTGATGCAGATGCTGCACCCCGGCTTCTGGGTGAAGATGTTGTTTGATATGGTAGTCTCGCTGTTCACTGCGGGAGGCGGCACCCGGTCTCAGGTTGAAACTTAGGAGGCTACGATGGCTGCAAGCGCGAATGAGCATGCCCTGGGGAGGCTTTATCAACCTGGTGAGGATATCATCCGCCAAGGCGAGGTTGGTGAGTGCATGCTGGTCATCCAGGAGGGGCAGGTGGCCCTGTTGCGCGAACAGGATGGCGAGGAAATCTTTTTAGGGGGTGCGCAGCGAGGGCGAGATTCTGGGCGAGATGGCGCTCTTTGAGAAAACCATCCACATGGCGACGGTGCGCGCCCTCAGCCCGGTGCGCGTGCTCACCGTAGATAAGAAGAATTTTATAGGGCGAATTCATCAAGACCCTTCGCTGGCGTACAATCTGTTCCAGTTGATGTCTCGCCGTATCCGTGAGTTGAGCCAGCAAGTGGCGCTGCTCAACCAGGAGGTGGACCGGCTGACGGAGAAACGGTAACACTTGGAGCTAGATGGAGGTTATCGTGACCGCTCAATCGCCACCAACCCATTTGATTCCTGCTCGCTGGTTGCGCCTGGCGCGAGCGATCTGGTTTGTGTTGTCTTTTTGATCGTGGCGACGTGGCTTTTATCGTTCCCCCCTTATTACCATGATTTGCGAATACCATGCACGCATGAACCCTTCCTGGTGGTGGCGCTCTCGCCTGAAGAAGTGTGCGCTTTGCAGGATGCTGGAGTGACAATGGACTCCTACGCTGCGTTTCATGTGGGGGTCCAGATTGTGAATGGTTTGCTTCACATCGTGCTGGTCATCCTGGCGCTGTTCCTTTTGGCTGGCCGCAGGCAGGATCGCTGGGGGACGATCGCGTTGGGAGCGAGCGTGCTGTTGGCGGCGGTGATGAGCACGATGGCGGCGCAAGAGCCGATCGTCGTGCGGATGCTTCAATCTGCGCCGTTTGGTTTGTTCACGGTGGCGGTTGTGGTCATCAACTGGGGTTTTGTGCTGTTGCTGCTGTCGATGATTGTGCTGGGCGTCCGTGAATTGGCGCAGCGAGTCCGGAGGCTTCAGCGATCCCGCGCCTAGTTGAGTGTGAGTTTGTTAAACGCACCCTTCGATACGCTGGCTTCGGTGCGCTTTGCTCCTCAGCCTGCGGCGCTACTCAGGACGCGTTCGTTAGTGAGAAGATCAGCGTCCTGAGTAGCACGAAGCATCAGCGAAGTGCGTATCGAAGGGCGCTGATCGCATCTCTGGAGATCGCCAGGGTGCAGGCTTTTGCGCCCGTCCCCGGCGGGCGCTTATGGACTGCTCAGGATCGTCTTCACCGTCTGGATGTTGACCCCCACGGCCTGCAACTGGCTGAACATGTCCTCAAAGGCGCTCTGGTGATCCCAGAAGTCAAAGGGGGGCGAGACGATGCCGATCACCTCGCCGGGAGCGGCGCTTTGCACCGTGTTTAGAATCTCCTCCAGGCTGGCCGCCGGGCCGCGGGAAAGCTGATAGCCTTGATTGGCGATCTGCGTGACAGTCACGCTGTTGTAGTTAACGGCAGCTGGGGTGGAGAGCAACCCCCCGCCGAACATCATCCCGCCCGCGCCGGTGGCGAAGCGCAGGCTGGCGGGCCAGTCGGTCTCTTCGTCGGTCTTCCCGCCGGTGACGGGAGGGCCATCTGCCGGGAGCTGGTTGAGCAACGTCATGGCGTCCTCCATCGTGCCGCGGTAGGTAGGGCGGTTGGCATACCCCGGCGCGTTGGTGTAGCCATCCCAGGCGGCGTGGCTGACTCCGTGGTGATGGACGGCGATCTCGTGCCCCTCCGCTTCCCACGCCCGCAGTTGGGCGAGCGCTTCCGGGTTTCCCAGCGCGTATTCGGCCCACTGGGGTTGAAACTCGAGGGTCAGTTTGTGTCCGTAGCGATCGGCCAGTTCCACGAAAGCGGCCAGCATCGGCCATTCTTCGGCGACCGAATCGCTCCGGGTGTTGTGGTCGCGCGTCTTAATGTGCACCACGAAGAAGACGGCAGGCCCCGTGTTTTCGGCTTGTGACATTTCAGGCCTTGGGGTAGGCTCGCTGGCAGGGGGAGATGGCGGCGAGACGGCGGGTGGCGCAGTTGGAAGCAATCATTGGAGAGGTGCTGTCCCCGCACACGCTGAGATGAAGAAAAGTAAACTGAAGGTGAAAAAAGTGGTACGTTTCATTGTTTTTTCTATTGGGAGTCGGTGGCGATGGAAATATCGGATATCGCCTGGTACTTCGGCGCATCGGCGAGGGGCTGGTCGGTGTATTCCAGAACGCCCCAGTTGCAGCACGGACGCGGATAGTAGATGTATTTGTAAAGCGTGAGCACACCGCGCCCACTGGCGTTCCACAAGGTGAGTAATTCCAGGTAGAGTTCTTTCATGCGCGGGTGACGGTTGGCGGCGCGGAGTTTCCCGGTGAAGGCCGCGTTGCCGAGCACCAGTTCTTTGCACGCCGCGCTGCTCATGCCCGCGCATTCCACCTTGCTGGCGTTTAGGGCCTGCCCGCCTTCGTAGCCCACGATCGGCAGGCCGTGGGCCTCGGCGACCGCTTTCTGCTCGGCCAGGAACGTCGCCAGCGTGGTCTCGATTTCGGTTTGCAGGCGGTCGAGGATCTCCTCCGTGGTGATGTCGTCTATGCGGCCTTCATTCACGATATCCTGGATCACGCGTCCGCCGAAGTAGGCGCTGTGGGTGATGGCGTCCACCGCTGTGCCATTAGGGTTGACGCGCGGATCGGCGAGCGCTTTGAGCAATTTTTCGGTGTATTCGGCGCGCACTGTGTGCGTTGGCAGCAGGCGCACCAGCCGCTCCGTCCCCCCGAAGGCTTCGGCGAAGATCTCAAAGATCTCCACCGAGCGGCGCACGGTGTAACCCTGCCGCGCTGTGGTTTCGTCCACCCCCGGCCAGAGCGCCTGCCCCTGCTGGGTGGCGTAACCCGCGGCGGAAAAACCGGAGTTCCAGACTTCATTGGAGTATTCGAGATAAACTTTTCGTTCCGGGTCGAGATGCTCGGCCAGCAGCCGCGCCAGTTGACGCACGTAATCGTCCGTGGCGCGCTCCGGGATGTTGATCCAGGGGTCAACCCCGGCTGTGTTCGCCAGCAGGTAGATGTACTCCGGGGCCAGGCCGGTCGGCCAGGTCTGCTGCGCGGCGTCGAAGGGGGTGCGTTGCGCCCATTCTGCCACGCGGGAGTTGTTGGTGCGCAGCGCGTCCATGAATCGCAGCACGCCAAAGATGCGCAGTCGCTCGATAAAAGGCGGGTAAAACGGCTGGCTATCAAAAACGTCGGCGTAGCCCGGCATGACAAAATGGATGTTCCGGATGGGGTCTTCCGGCGCGGAGGCGGTGATGCGCAGGATGATGCCCTGCGCTCCCCCGCCGCTGGGGTTGGTTGTCACCTGGACGGGGTAGCGCCCTGCTTTGGTGAAGACGTGCCTGCCGGTTGTACCGGATAGCTCGATGGTTCCCGTGCCCTCGAAGATCAGGGTGTACTCGCCGTTGGGGTAGTAGCCGCCGATGTTCCAGGCCATGTAGGTCACCGCCGGTTTCCCCGGCGCGGCGGGGCAGGGAATTTGCCGCGGCCAACCGAGCGCGTCCACGCAGTCCATGGGCAGTTGGTCGTCGGCCAGTTCCTCCGGGTTGCCGGCAAGGGGGCGGCTTTGTTTGAACAGGTCTACGAACACCAGTTGGGTGGAGGTGGAGGCGATGGCGCCCAGATTGATCCCCACGGGAGGGGGTGGTTTTGATTCTCCGGCGGGCGGGCTATCGCTTTTGAGGCTGAGACGCGCAGCCTGAGAGGCTGGCGCGTCGGCGGCCTGGGTTTTGGGCAGGTTGCAGGCGGTCGGGATGAGGATTACCGAGAGGAGAATGGCGATTGATTTCATCATTTACACTCCCTCAGACTTCCGAAGCCTTTAAGACTTCGGAAGTCTGGCAAGTCTTGGTTATTCCAGCATTTCCAGCACCAGGGGGATGTTCAGCGGCGTCAGGCGCGCTCCTTGCGCGACCACGTAGCGCACGGTGGCTTCGTACAGCGCCCACACGGCATCTTGTTCCTCTTGTGAGAGGGGGGCGGCTTTGAGCGTGGGGTCCCAATCGGGACGTTTGCGATCCTGCACGTAGATCGTCACCCAGGCGGATTGTTCGGCGAAGAAATCGTTATCGTGCATTTTGACTCCCACGAAGACGGGCGCGTCGCCGTTCCCGGCAGCCTGCGCCTGGGCCAGGGCCTGCTCGAAGGCTGCCCCGGCGTCCTCGCCGACGTGTTCGAAGAGTTTGTAATCCACCTGCTCCGGGCGCACGGGCAGGCCGCCTTTCGTCTCGCCGAGGGTCAGCGATTTGCCGTGCGAGACGGTTATCTGCGCGCCCAGATTGGTGAACACCTGCAAGGTCGCGGCGCTGATGTCTGGATCACCCGATAACGCCGAAGCCGCGTAGGGCGGGTAGCCGATCAAATCAGCCACGGACTGGTAACCGCCCGGCGCGTCGGTGGTCTGCCCGCTGACCGGGTCAACGGCGTGGGTCTCGTAGCGCAAAATGGTGTCATACAGTTCGTCCGCGGGCATGTCCTTCAGTCCCAGCCAGTCGTTGGCGCTGGCGTAGGGCCGCGGGGGGCGGGCGTGATAGGAAACGGCGACTGCCGGCGAAGTCTTCAATCGCTCCAGCAAGTCGGGGTAGTCCTCGGCGTAGATGTGCGCCATCTCATCGGTCAGGTAGATATCCACCGGGACGCCGGTTTCCTCGTGCAGGCCGATGATCTTCTCCAGCACGGCGGCGGATTCGGCGGGATAGCTGAAATCCTGCACGTTGATGGAGAAGAGGGTATAAGCCTCGGGCGCGGGTGAGACTTCCGAAGTTTCCAAGACTTTGGAAGTCTTTGTGGGGCGGGGCGTGGGTCGCGAGTTGGGGGGCAGAGCGGCGCCCACGGTGCAGGCGGCCAGGAGCAGGAGGAGGAAGGGGGAAAGGTAGCGTTTCATGGTGTTGTCTCAAAGACTTTGACCGCCAGGGCGCAAAGAACGCAAAGCTTTGTAACTGCTCAGGGGTGACAGCAAAGGCCGCTTTTTACCACGAGGTTCACAAAGAACACGAAGCAGCACAAAGGTTTTTTTACTTTTTTTCCTAGCTACCTGACATTTTTGGCCGCTCGCCGGCCGAGTAACCCCGAAGGGGTGTATCGAAGCCAGCGAGTGGCGCAAAAACGGGTTTCGATACGGCTTGGGTTTCGATACGCTTCGCTACTCAACCCAAGCGACCTACTCAACCAGCGTTTTTGCTTGCCGTAGGCGAAACTGTCAGGTGGCTAGTTTTTTTCTTTGTGCACCCTTGTGTCCTTTGTGGTTCGTCAGGACGCTTTGCGCTCTTCGCGTCTTCGCGGTGAAAACATTGGCGGTTAAGGCGCAACCAACCGCGCCGGTTTGAACGACCAGGCTGTGCCGGAGCAGGTGCTCAGGCAGCCGATCTCGCGCAGCAGGTCGTAGGTCACGGGCATGGCCTGGGTGGCGGGCAGCGTGACCGCCTCCACCGGCGTTCCGGCGTAATCCGCGGCGTAGACCATCGCCATGCCATAGAGCAACTGCGCGGCGGTGATCTCGCCCGCTGAAGTTTGATATGTTGGCTGGATCATGGCGTTCGGCGTGACCTGCCAGGGGGCGCCGGGGGCGAAGTTCGGGGCCAGTTCCGCGGCCAGGGCGATGATCTCCTCGCGGGAGAGGGTGATTTCCCCGGATGCATCCACGGCTTCGAGCGGGCCGTAAGCCAGAGAGAGATCGAGCGTCCCGGCGGCGTCCCCCGCGGCGTGCTGGCCGAGGGCGCGAACCAGCAACGTGAACAGGTCGCGCAGCGAGTAGAAATCCACGCCATCGCTGACCCAATCCGGCGGGCGCTCGCTCCAGTTAGTCAGCGCCCAGCGCGAGAGCAGGTCGAGCTGATCGGGTTCGATCAGCCAGTATTCCGGCGGGGCGACCATGTTGATCACGTCCTGGCTGTCCACGAAGCGCGAGCCGGGGTTGGCGGGCAGCACCTCATCAAGCAGGTAATCCAGCGTGTCCAGGCTTTGCTGGTAGAAACGCTCCTTTTCCTGGGAGGTGTTGAGCAAATCGGGGGGCAGTTCCGGTGACTCGGGGTGAGCGTAGCCGTAAATCGTAGGACTGTTCTGGGGGATCTGTTTGGTGTAAAGGTATTTGGATGCCAACCCGGTGAGCACGATGTTGGGGCGCGAGCGGTCGTAGCCGGAGAGCATCCCATAGGCGTACTGCGGCCCTTTGAGCGGGTCAATGCCGCGCGTTTCGTCAATCGGGCTGCCGCCGGTCATCTTGATGACGTTATCGGCCCAGAAGACGCTTGAGGAGGTCTCGTTGGTGGGGGTGAGGCGTTCCATCAGCGCGGCGACGGCGGCGCGCCTCTCGCCCGAACCGAAGGGGCCGTGATCGGGATAGCCGAAGCCCAGCAGACGGTCCGGCAGGAAGTAGCTCACGGCGTGAGCGGTCGGCCCGCCCTCGTAGGCGGTATCTGCTTGCAGGAAGTCGCCGCTGACGAGTTCCACCGGGCCGAAGTTGTCCAGCACGTTGTAGATGCCGCCGCCGGTGGGTTCGATGCAGCCGCCGTAGTTGATGTCCTTGAGACAGCCCAGCCAGTCCACCATGCCGGTGACCAGTTCTTCCCAGGTGGAGTTCTCGGTGAAGCTGTTTTGCGGGCGGTTGTTGTAGGTGGAGTCGTGGCGGGCGTGGTAGCCAAACTCGACTACGCCGTCTTCATAGGCGGCGTGCAGCAAATCCACAACGCCGGTCTGGGGGTTGCGCTCGGCTACGGTGCGCGCGTCCGAGCCCTGAAACATGATCGTCCAGGTCAGGTTGGCCTCGGGGTGCGAGGCGGCGCGGGCTTCCACTTCCGGCACAAAGCGGATGTAGCGCTCTTCGCTCAGTTCGTGGTTGAAGGGGTCTTCGGTGTGAGTGAAGAGGAAGAAGTAGAGCGGTTGCTCCCCGCTGATGGCCTCTCCACTGCTTTCCACGGGCGCGGGGCTGAAGCCGCCGCTCCCTGTGGGCGGGGTGAAGTTGCCGGAGCCGCCGGGTGCGGCGGGGGTGCTGAACTGGCCTGAGCCGGAAGCGCAATCCGCCGGGCAGGTTTGTGGGTTCTCCGGCCCGGTGCAGACACCGTCGCCGCAGGCGTTCTGCAGGATGGGCGCGGGGTTGACGCCTTTGCTGCCTGCCGCAGCGCTGCCGAGTGTAC
>CAZZFZ010000086.1:0-11931 GCA_964653835.1 uncultured Anaerolineales bacterium | reverse complement strand
TGGTTCATTCCGCGGTCAGTTGTCAGCGGTCAATGCTTTTATAGCTAACAACATCACACGGTTCACGGGCGTGGGGATGCCCACCTGTTCGCCGTGATGGGTCACCGCGCCGCAGATAGCGTCAATCTCGGTCGGCGCGCCGCGCTGTACATCTTGCAGCATCGAAGAGTGGTTGGGAGCAGTACGGCGGGCGACATCTTCCGCCGCGGCGACGGGATCTTCATACGGCAATTGTACTCCCAACGCGGCGGCGACCGCGGCGGCTTCGTGCGCCAGGTCCGCCATCAACTGGCGCGCCGCGGGGCGGGTGAGCAACTCCCCGTTGGAGATGCCCAGAAGGGCGGTCAGCGGGTTGATAGCAGTGTTGATCACCAGCTTGCCCCACAGGAGGGCGCTCAGGTCGTCGGCGACCGTCACGGCAAACCCGGCTTTCTCCAGCAGCGTTTGGAACTGCCCGGCCCCCGGATGCGCTCCCAGGGTGATCGCACCTTCCCCGCCGGGGCGGACGCGCCCCGGGCCAAGCAGCGTCGCGCCGATGGTGGTCACACCCGCCAGTACGCGCTCCTCGCCAAGATGCGCGGCCAACGCCTCACGGTTGCCGAGGCCGTTTTGCAACGTCAACGCCAGCCCATCCGGGGCCAGGCAAGCCGCCAGTTGACGGGCGGCGCGTTCGGTCTGCCAGGACTTGACCAGCACCAGCGCCAGCCGCGCGCCTGCGCACCCCGCCGGGTCGGTGACGGCGCGCACGGGGAAGGTTTTCGTTTCCCCACCCCGGCTCAGCAATTCCACGCCGCGGGCGCGCAGGGCGGCGATCCCTTCGGGCCAGGTCCCCAGCATCGTCACGGCAACCCCGCTGCGAACCAGCCGGGCGGCGAACAGGCTTGCCAGCGCCCCGGTCCCTACGATCAGTACGCTCTCGGCCACAGCATCATCCTTGAACCACGAAGGACACCAAGATACACAAAGGTTTTCTTAGTGTTCTTCGTGACCTTCGTGGTTTATAAAAGCCTCCCACTCGTCCTCGGGAATGCTGAAGGTGTGCTCCGCCGCGGGGAAGGCGCGGGCTTCCACGTCGGTTTTGTAGGACTGGAACGCATCCACCATCTGAATGTAGAAATCCGCGTATTTTTTAACGAAGCGCGGTGTGAAGCGGTCGAACAGGCCAAGCATATCGTGAGTCACCAACACCTGGCCGTCGCAGCCCACCCCCGCGCCGATGCCGATAGTGGGAATCGTCAGCCGCTGCGAGATCAGTTCCGCCAGCGGCGCGGGCACGGATTCCAGCACGAGGCCAAAGCAGCCGGCATCTTCGAGCAAGAGAGCATCTTCAAGCAGTCGCTTCGCCGCCGCAGCCGTGCGCCCCTGAGCGCGGAAGCCGCCAAACTGGTGGACGCTCTGCGGGGTCAGGCCAATGTGCCCCATCACCGGGATGCCCGCCCCCACGATGGCGCGCACCGCTTGGATCCGCTCGCGCCCGCCCTCCAGCTTGACGGCGTCCATCCCGGCTTCCTGCAAAAAGCGCCCGGCGTTGCGGACGGCGTCGTTGACCCCGGCCTGATAGGACATAAAAGGCATATCGCCGATGCACAGCGCATACTGCGCCCCGCGGGCCACGGCGCGGCAGTGGTGCAGCATGTCTTCCATGGTGACCGGCAGGGTGTTCTCGTAACCCAGCACCACCATGCCGAGCGAGTCGCCCACCAGGATGGAATCAATCCCGGCGCGGTCAATCGCCAGCGCGGTGGGGTAATCGTAAGCCGTCAGCATGGTGATCGGCTCGCTGCGCTGCTTCTTCAGCCGGAACGTGCGCGTGGTTATTTTTTTGCGTTCTGCGGGGGAATCAATCGGGTTTGTGGACACGGTACCCTCCTTTCGAGGTAGGGGCCAGTAATTTTGTTGGTTGCATTAGTTGCGATGGTTGTCCCGGCTGCACAAGGCGGTACGGGCAACAAGGCTATTATGCCGCGAAACAGGCAGGAAAGCAAGCCCATGAAGCCGCGGACTACCGACCGCCGTCTACCATCCGCGGTCTACCCCTCCCTGCTGCTTCGCCTCTGCCAGGGCGCTTTTCTCTTCATCGGAAAGGAACGCGACCGCCAAAGCGTTGCGCTGTGCCTGACGGATTTGCTCCGGCGTCAACCCGGCGGCCGGCGCGGCGACGTTGTATTCATAGGCCAGGTCAATGGCGCTGATGCCGGGGTCGTCGGTGTTCAGGGTCGCCAGCAGGCCGTGTTCCATAAACTGCTTCATCGGATGGCTGGCCAAGTCGGGGACGGTGGTGGTCTGCACGTTGGAGGTCAGGTTGGCCTCAATGCCGATGCCCCGCCCGGCGAGGTAGTCCATCAGGGCGGGGTCTTGCACGGCGGCGACGGCATGGCCGATGCGCTGCGCACCCAGCTCCTTCACCGCCTGCCAGATGCTCTCCGTCCCGGCGGATTCCCCGGCGTGGACGGTGATCTGCCAGCCGACATCGCGGGCGCGCGCGAAGTGCTCCACAAACCACTCGCCGGGGAAGTTGGCCTCGTCGCCAGCCAGGTCGAGGCCAACCAAGTGATCTTTTTGGGTCAGCAGGGCTTCCAGTTCCTTCCAGGCGATCTCCGGCCCATAGGTGCGGCTGAGAATGCCGATCAGGTTTACGCCCACATCAAAGTCGGCGCGCCCCTGGGCCACGCCTTCCACCACGGCAGCAGTCACTCCCGCGGGGTCCAGTCCATGGGGTTCAGCCATAAACCACGGGCTGAAGCGCAGCTCGATATAACTCAGCCCCTCCCGAAAGGCGTCTTCCACATTTTCATAGGCAATCCGGCGGCAGGCATCGTAATCCACCAGCACGCCTACCATCCACTCGAACTTCGCTAAAAACGCCATCACCCCTGGCTGGGGTTCCATGACCTGTACATAAGGGCGCAGGCTCTCAATATCCCAGGCGGGGAGCGGCAGGTTGTGCTGACGCCCCAGGTCGAGGATGGTCTCCAAACGGACGCTGCCATCGAGGTGTCGGTGAAGGTCTATCAGGGGGAGGGTAGGGTCAATCATGGTCATAGTAGTCTCAATAGTCCAAGCAGTCTCATTGGTCTTATTGGTCTGATGGTCTTATTGGTCGCCGAGGATGAGGACAACGTCATAGGGCGCGGCGGGGTCGTACTCAAAACGCAGGTTGCGCGCTGCCACGTTGAACTGGGCGGCCAGAAAGCGCAAGGTATAGGGGCGACCGGTATAGTCAACCAGCGTGGTGGTGGCGTAATACCCATCCGCCGCGCCGACTTCAACAATCTGCGCGCCCTGCTGGCGGAGGGCATCCGCCGTGCGCTGGGCGCGCCCCGCATCGCTGCTGCCATTGAACACGGCGATGCGCGCGCCTTCCTGAATCATGCGCTCCAGGTCGCCGCCGGGGGTCAGCGGGCTGAGCGAGCCGGAAGTGGCGAAGATCTCGTCGCGCAGCACGCGGATGCGGTCGGGGTACGGGACGAGGATGCTGAGGTTATCCGGCGACCAGCCAAAGGCCACATAATTGATGTCAATCACCCCGGAGCGGATGTTCTCGCGCGGCACACTGGCCGCCAGCACTGCCAGGCGGATCATCTCGTCAAGCTGCATGTTGGTGGTGATGCCGTCCGCCAGCTCGCGGTAGAGGGCAGGAGCTTTATTAATCAGGGTAGGAAGCAGCTCAAAATCCAGGATGCGGTCGCGGATCGCAAGCACCACCTGCTGCTGACGTTTGGCGCGGTCGAAATCGCCGTTGCCAGTGCTGCGGTTGCGGGCGTAAGCCAGCGCCAGATCACCGGGCAGGGTTTGCACGCCGGGCTTGAGCACCTTGTTCTCGTCAAAAAGCGGGTCTACCTCGATCTCGTAAGGAATATCCAGCTTAACACCGCCCAGCTCATCAATGAAGCGGATGAAGGCTTGGAAGTCAATCACGGCGTAATAGTGAATCGGGACGCCGATGACCAGCTCCACGGTTTTGACGGCCAGCCCCGGCCCGCCGATGGCGTGCGCCGTGTTGATCTTGCCATGCCCGTAACCGGGGATGTTCACCCACAGGTCGCGCGGGATGGAAAGCATCCCCGCGGTTTTGGTGACGGGGTCGAGGCTGAGCAGCATCATCGTGTCTGAGCGCGAGCGCCCGCTCCCGGCGACCCAATCGCGGTAATCCAGCCCCATGACGAGCACGGTGACGCGCTCCTTGCCATCCCAGGGGACGAGCGTCGGCGTGGGGGTGGGCAACGCCGCCTGCGATGGAGGGAGCGGCGCGGGCGTGGTCAGGGAGGCGCTTCCGGCATCGGTGGGGGAAGGAGTCGGCGTTGGCAAGTGCGGCGTGAAGCCTGCCAGCGGCGTCAGGTTGGGGATAAGTGAACGAGAATACCCCACCTCGCGCGCAAACCCATACGCGAACATGCCAATAAGCGCCGCCAACGCCAGCAACCCAAAAGAGAGCGCCATCCAGCCAGCCGCGCGGGAAAAGGACGAAGTTTTGGGTTTGGAAACGCGTTTTTTCGCAGTCATCCGTCTCATCCTGGGGTGGGGCTTGGCGCGGGCGTATCGGTGGGCAAAGGCGTGTTGGTCGGAGCGGGCGTATCCGTGGGCAAGGGTGTGCTGGTTGGCGCGGGCGTGTTCGATGGCAAGGGGGTATCCGAGGGGAGAGGCGTGGCGGAGGGGAACGGCGTATCGGTCGCCGTCGGGGCCGTCGTGGCCGTGGGCGTCACGGTCGCCGTCGCCGCGGGAGAGGGCGTGGGCGTGAATGTGGCCGTCGGAGTTAAAGTCGCCGCGCCGCCAGTCGGCGAGAGGGTAGGCGTGGGCGACGGCCCAGCGGTGGCAGTCAACGTGATTGTTGGGGTCGCCGTCGGCGTTGGCGTAATCGTAGGCGTCGCCGAGGGCACAGCGGTCGGTGGGGCGCACTGATAGGCAACGTAAGTCGCCGTCGGCTCTACATCGGGATTGTTGTTATAAGCCAGCGCCTGCTCATACTGCGTCCGCGCCGCGCACCACTCCCCCTCCGCGGCCAGTTGATTCCCGTAATGGATCAAAGACCAGTGATACCGCCAGGCGGCTGTCAGGCCAGAGCCGTCGCGCAGGCCCGGCACGGCCGCGGCAACCTGGCCGAAGTAATACACCGCCTGCTCCGGGTAGGCTTCCCAGAAGCCCAACGCCGTCAGGTAGAGCCGCGCCCAATCGCGGTACACCGTGGCATTGTAATCCAACGGGCCGAATTTCTCCGCCAGCGAGAGATCATAAATCCCGCCTTCAAGATCGCCCTGCGACAAAATGCGCTGCTCGCCGCGCTGACGCAAGGCGGTGTAGAGCATATCGTCCACTTCCACCACGCGGTAATACAGGTCTTCATCCCGCAAAGCCAGCAGCGCGACGATCGCGCCGTCCCAATCTCCCTGTGACATCAACATTTGTGCGCGCTGGAAAATGGACTGCGCGCCGCTGAGGTCGCGCGTCGGTGTGAGCGTGGGGATGGCCGTGGGGGTCAGGGTGGGCGGTGCGGGGGTAAAGGTGGCGGTGGCGTTGAGCGCCATCAGGCTGCGGGTGAGGTAATCCCAGGCCTGAGGATAGGCGTCCGGCCGCAGGGCGACCACGTATTCCAACCGCTGGCGCGCCAACTCGTAGCGCCCATTCTGATAATCCTGCAACCCCAGTTTGTACTGCTCGTAGACCGGGTCTACGCCCGGGGTAGGTACCGCGCTTTCGGCCAGACGCACGCCATCGCGGTAGCCCGCCAGCACGCCAACAACGCCGGAAAGCAAGGCCACCAGCACCACAAGCTCGACCATCAACAAGCGGGAAAGGAGCGCGGGCTTGCGCTGAGGCGACGCAGAGCGGGAAGTAGCGGGTGGCGGAGTCATCATCACATCTGCACCGGCGCGGGGCCGGAGGGTTCGGGTTATTATAAACCACCCTGGAGCGTTCTGCCGCCCGCGCGCCGCCGTAGAACGGGTATAATACCCCCAGGCAAAACAGCAGCACTCACAGAGGAGGATCTATTATGAAGCGCGTCACCAACTTTCTGGTTGGTTTCATCATCGGGGGGACGCTCGGAGCGGCCATCGGCCTGCTCCTGACGCCCACATCAGGCGACGAATTGCGCGCCCGCTTCCAGGAGCGCGTGAGCGACATTCAGCGCGAGGTACAGGCCGCCGCGGCAGCCCGCCGCGCCGAGCTGGAAGCGCAACTGGCCGCGCTGCGCGCCACACAACACGAAAACAACGGCTGACTGCAGCAGGCATCAACGTGAATTCGGGATAAGCAGGCGGCTGTTCCGGCACCCTTCGATACACTTCGCTACTCAGGGTGCATTCGCCGGTATATTGGCGTCCTGAGTAGCACTGAGCGCTGGCAAAGTGCGTATCGAAGGACGCAGATCGCATCTATAGCAACTTATTCTCTCCCAAACTCCGGTTAACGCAAAAAGGTGTGAGGCTGCCAGCAGCACTCACACCTTTTTCGTACCAGGCCCGTCAGGTGCTAGGGAACAATCTCAAAACGATAGGCGGCCTTCTGACGCGTGTAGCGCGTCGTCCCCGTCACCACCAGCACCACCTCATCCACATCCCCGCCGATCTTAATGGGGATCTCCAGGCTAAGATCATCGTTCAATGTGAGATACTCCACCTCGGTCCGCGCGCCCACGCGGATCAAAGCCAGGCGGAAAGTCTGCGGCAGCAGGTTACGCACGCGCACAAAGCCAGCCGCCTCCCAACCGCCAGCATCGGTCTCAAAGTCAGTGAAATAGCCAGTCTCCGGGATCGCCACGTCGTCGAGCAAAAAGCCTTCCCCATTGACCGCGGCGTCGGTGACGTATTCAAAACGTAAATAGACCTTCTTCCCGGCATAATTCGAGATGTCTACCATCTCCTGTATCCAGCGTCCATCCCCCCCGGAGAGGCCATTGTATCCCCAGCCATAGCTGTTACCAGAAGGGTCTTCCAGCGTGCCGGAGGGCGTAGTAAGGATCTGCCAGTGCTCACCATCCAGGGAGGCTTCCACGTAGAGGTAATCGTAATCCTCTTCCAGGTCATACCACGTCCAGTAGGTCAGCGTGAGCGGGCCGGAATACTGGCTGAAATCAAAGCGGCGGGTGAGGGTCATATCCGATTCATCGCCCTTGTTCGACCAGAAAGCGTACTCGCCGGAATACGCATCTACGGGCAGCAACCCCACCTGTGTACTGCCCTCAAACCGCAGCGTATACGTCCCCGAACAGGCGATGCGGATATAATCCGCACCGTATTGATGCACATCCCGCGTCTGCGTCTCAGTCGGACAGGTGGTCACGCTCTCCGTGGCGGAAACGAGCGGCGCCTCGGCATAATTTTCATATACATAGCGGCCATCGGCGATCGAACCATCGCCCAGGTAGTTCGTCACAACCCAATCGAGGAACACATCATCGGCGCGCACCGCCTCGCCAGTCTGCGGATCGGCGGCTCCAAGCATCTCCAGCACGGCATCCACGCTCTCCATACCGTTCTCCGGGTGCGCCACCAGCGCCTGCGTGGCCTGGTCGCCAAAGCGGTTGAGGAAATAGTTCAAAAACAGAAAACCAGCCCCATAATGGGGAGAGGTGGCGCTGGGGTCGTTCGGCCAGTCATTCAACTGCATATCGGGGTTGCTGGCATAGAGAAAATCGAAGCCGCCCATATAATAATCGTTGAGGAAAACCGCCAGTTCCGAGAAACCTTCGTTGAGCCAGGAGGTCTCATTGCGATCGCGATACCAGTGAATCATGTGCTGGAACTCGTGCGCCAGTACCCCCAGGGTGAAGGTTTCCGCCAGCCCGACCGTATCAGCGTTAAGCACAAAGGACTCATGGGCGTTGGAGTACTCGTGCGCCAGGGGATGATACTCATCCGCTGAGGAGAAATACCCCGCCAGGCTGAAGCCCAACCCGCGGGCGTAGATGATGTACAAATGCGGGTCGCCGTCTACGCCGGGAGTCCACTCGCTGCCGAAAAACGCCCGGTCGGTGGGATAAATCTTGCTCTCAAACGTCTCGGCCAAGGTCTGCAAGTCATCCGGGTCAAACGAAACCCCATCCTCAATCCAGTAATAGGCATGGTCGGTGACATATTGCAGCACAACATCCACCTGGAAGCTCTCGTTGGTATCCACGTTGGTCATCCACATCGTCTCGCGCATGCCGACCTCCAGCGGCGCGGCGGGCGGCTTCACTGTGCGCGGGATGTCCTCGATCCCGTTCAGCCGTTCGGCCAGATCAATCAGATCGTTGATTGGGATCTCGGCCTGTTGCAGCGTGCGCAGGGTATCCTCCCCTGCATGCAGGGCGGACTCCGTTTTAGCGTGCTGCTGTTCCCCTGAGGGTGATTGTGTCTCCGCGGGGGAAGGCGCGGGAATCTCCTCCGTGGGGCGGATCACCACAGGCGTTTCCGTGGTTGTGCCACTTTCTGGCTGAAGCGAAAAATCCGGGGATTGAAACACCTCATACGCAATCCCACCAAAGACGACCAGCGCCAGGAGCAAGCAGCAACACAGCAACACCACACCAACGCCCCCCAGGATAAGCACTACATTTTTCATCGGCAATTCCCTCTAATTGGTCTTTTGAAGAAGAGTTTCTCGGATCAAAGCCACTCCGTATTCGTTCTGATAGAAAATGACATACCCGGCCAGCCGGTCAGCGGCAGCATCGCCGTAGAATTCCTGCCAGGCCTGCATGTCATCGGGGTCAACGGCGGATTCCACCGCGCCCGGTCGTGTGAACTCGCGGATGTAATCCATCTCCAACAGCAGCACATCCGGCTGCGTGCGGTTGAGGTAATCATACGAGGCCAGCCGCCAGTTCATGCGCACATCGTAATTGGGGCGCGGGGCGACGTAAGCCGTCGGGTCGCGGTAGATCACCAGGGGCTGGTCGCTCAATCCCAGCTCGTCCAGGCGCGCTTCCACCTGCCGGAAGAAAGCGATGCCCGGCGAGTTCGCCTCCCGGTACAGCACCTCGGTGTAGATCCGCGCGTCCTGGCGCAGATAAAGCCCAAACTGGGCAACCAGCAGCACCAGCGCTCCGCCCTGCAAAAGGCTTATCAGATTGAGACGCGCCCCGCCCTCAACTGGATCAAACAGATGCACCAAAGCCGACCCCAGCGGGATGACAACCGGCAGGAAATACAACGGGCGGATGGAAGAGGTCCCCACGGTGAGCAGGTAAGGGGTCAAGTAAGCCAGGATCATTCCGTTCAGCAGCCGATGCCTCGGCGAGCGCACCCCGCGGTAGAGGCCAAGCGCCATCAACAGCCAGGCGAACCACTCCCCATACAACGGCCAGACGACCGCGTTCAGTTTCTCGCGGGTCAGGTTCCAATCGGGGTTGCGGGTGTAATACCCCACGCGAGTCTGCACCCACTGCTGGCGGGCGATGTCCAGGATGTCCTGGCGCGTCTGCGGGATCAGCAGCAACGGGTTGGAGAGCACCAGCCCGGCCAGCATCGCCCCCAGAAAGGCCAGCGCCGCCCCAACGCCGCGCCGCCAGGAGAGCGCCCCTCGCGCCACGCCCCACACAATGTAGGTCGGGATCGCCAGCACAAAAAACGCCCCGGCGTATTTGACGCTGAACGCCACGCCACACGTCGCAGCGGCGAGATAGAAATCCCGCCCAAAGGCGAATTCATCGCGCTGGATGAAGAAGAAAACCAGCACAACCAGCAGCAGCGCCAGGCCGTCGGGATGCCACCAGAAATTATTTTGCACCACCGCGGGGACGGCGAGCAGGAAGATAAACAGAGCAACGGCCTGTCCTCGTGGTTTGCCGCGCGTTTGCAGGCGCGTCATCAACCCGATGGCGACGATCATCGGCAGCACGCTGACCATCTGCCGCAGGATCGCCATGACAACTTGAGGGTTCTCGGCCCACCCTGCCCCGGCGACCAGACGATAGGGCAACAACATCAACGCCGAGAGCAGGTAAAAAGGGTAGCCGTAAAAATAATGCTGATACACGACAAAACGGCGCACAGTCTCAAAAAGCGTCTCCCCAGGGGTGAGCATGCGGATTACATGGTTGTGCTGGGCGAACTCGTCCTTCTCGAAAATCGAGAGCATATTCCAATCCCGCGCGCCGGTCAGGGTTGGGGCGATCATCAGGGCAAAGTACACTCCCCCGAGGACCAGGAACCACCCCAGGGTCTTGCGCTTCATGCCGTTCCCTCCCGCGGGTGGGTATACACCCTCGCGGAGGCGGTCACCAGCCCAAAGACCACCCACATATTCGGGTTGGCAAACGAATCCACCGAGAACGACACCCCGATAAAAACCACCAGACTCAGCAGGCCCGCCAGGCCCATCGAGCGCGCCGCGGGTTGCGGGGAAAACAACAAGAACAGCACGCACCCAGCAACCGCCATGAGGAACGCGAGGAACATCCCCGTACCCAGCAAACCGGTCTCCGCCAGCAGGCGGACGAACAGGTTTTTCGGCGTCACCACCTGGTTGCGCCCTGCTTCAGGCGTCAACTTGAATAACAACTCCGGGTTGGGGAAAAGCGGCCGGTCCGGCAAGGCGTCCCGAAAATAGAAGGTGTAATTCCCCAGACCAACCCCCAGCCAGGGGTGCGCTTCATAGATGAGGTAAGCGGTCTCCCAATAAGCCAGCCGCTGGCTGACGGCGATGAACTCCAGGTACGTGCCCACCACATCCTCATCCGTCCAATAGCTCCACAAGCGAGCAAAGTAGTTATTGCGAGACCCCACCGTGAACACCAACCCAACCAACATCACCACCAGCAAGGCGAATTGTACAAAACGATTAGAGAGCAAGCGCCAGGGCAGCGGCCGCTCCACCTTTGAAGCCGGGCGCAGCAACAGCGCCAGAAACAACTGCAACGCCCACAGAACGTAACCGGTGCGAGAGTAGGTATACAGCAAGACGAACGAAGCCAGAACCAAGAGTACCGCTTCCACTGTGAGGAAACGCCAGCGCCAGCGAAACACAGAAACCCGCGAAAGCACCGCGACGAACAGCCAGGGCATGAGCACAAAGGTGATCTGCTCAGCAAACCAACTCGGCTCATACGTCATCCCGGAGATACGCGTCTCAAACAGGCCGCGCACCGAGAAGTACCCCTGAATGTGCTCCACCAGATCAAAGTATTCTGGCGAGTAGAAAAGAATGTAACCAATCTGCACGCAGCCCCACAACAGGGCGACGGCAAAACCGGCGTACAACCAGCGCAGCGTGAAACGCAGATCGTCCTCCTGCCGCGGGAAGACGGCCACGGTGAAGTAAAACGCCGCCCCCAGAAACAGTGTAACCAGCATGCGCACCGCCCGCGAGGCCACGCTGACGTTGATGGCGGGGTCAATCCCACGGGTGAAAGCCAAAACCGTGCTGGCGGCAGCAGCGAGCACAAAGGCTACCAACGGCACTGTGGCGCGCGGCGCGGGGCGGCTCCACAGGCGCGGCAGCACGCTCAACAGCAGCAATGCCGCCAGGGGATAAAGCGCCAGCGGGCGCACCTCGGTGCGCCCCCCCACCCCGCCGGGGAAATACGGAAAACTGGTCACCGGCAGGGAGAGCAAGAAAAGCGCCCACAAGGCTCGTTCAAGTTTCGGCAGCCAGGGAAAGCGCATGGTTTCAGCCATCGCGAGAAGCCCGCACCAGTTCAACGAGCAACCAGAGCAACACAGCCAGCACACCGCCGACCAGCATGAGAGTCCCCGCGGGGCGCACATCCTCCAGCGTGGGAGCGACCTGCTCCGGTAGGTCGAGGCTGAGGTTGGCGGAAAGCGCCAGGCTTTCCTCGGCTTCGAGGGCGTATCGCGCTGCCAGCGTGTCGTATTCCGCTTCCAGGGCGTCAATCTCGGCGGGCAGCGCGGCGGCTTCTGCCTCGACAACCCCCTGGGCGCTGTCTCTTATACACATTCTCCGAGCCCACGAGACAGGCAGAAACCTCGTATGCCGTCTTCTGCTTGAAAA
>CAZZFZ010000085.1:0-11939 GCA_964653835.1 uncultured Anaerolineales bacterium | reverse complement strand
GGGCGATGATGCGCTCTGTTTTGGGGCGCACCTGCGGCGGCGGCAGCACCGGACAGCTGGTCAGCAGGCCGCGGCGTTGCAGGGCGCGCGCCGTGGCCTGCCAGCGTTTGCGCGGCAGGGCGTGGTCGATCTGCCGGCCGCGCAGCGGGCCGCGTTGCTGTAGCAGGGCGAGCAGGCGCTGTTGCGGCGCGGTGAGGGCGGGGTCGTTCGCATTGGCGGCCTCTCCTCCCGGCGTGAGTGTGTAGAGGGTGTCAGCCATCTGGCTGAGGCCGGGGGGTAGCATCAAGGTGATGCAGGCGGCCAGGGGAGCCAGGCTGCATCCGGCCAGGTGTTCGGCCAGGGCGATTTGTGCCGGCGTGACCACCGGCTGCGGATCCAGCAGAGCGGTCACGGGGCGGGTTTTTGGAACGGAGGGCGTTTCCACCTGGCGCAGCACCACGCCCTGAACCTCCTGCCGCCCAAAGGGAACGATCACCAGATGCCCGCGCCCCACCTGGCCTTCCAATTCGTCAGGCAGGTGATAGTGAAAAACCCCCGCGATGCGGGGGACGTTGACGGCGATTTCAACATAAACGGTCATGGAGAGTCAGCAGCGGATGGGGCGCTCTGCTCGCCGCGGTGCAGGGCGAGCTGTTCGATGCGCAGGCCATCCATTTTAATCACGGTCAGGCGCAGGCCATCGCCGATTTCGACCACATCGCCCACTTCGGGCATGCGGTTCAACTTCCCCAGCACGTAACCGGCGATGGTGTCGTAGTGTGGGTCGGAGAGGGAGATGCCCAGTTTTTCGTTGACTTCATCCATCAGCGCCAGGCCCTCGATGATGACTTCTCCATCGGGGCGCACGAAAATCTCCGGGTGCGGCGAGTCGTAGGGGTCGCTGACCTCGCCGACGATCTCTTCCATGATGTCCTCCAGCGTAACCACGCCCGCCGTGCCGCCGTATTCATCCAGAACAATGGCGATGTGCTGCCGCCGTTTGCGGAACTCTTGCAGCACGTTTTTAATGGGTAGGGTCTCCGGGACGAACAAGGCTTCGCTGACCAGCGAGCGCGCCAGGCAGTTGCGCCGGGCCGGGTCCTGGCGGGCGCGCAGCAGGTCGCGGATGTGGACGATGCCGAGGATGTGATCGAGATCGTTTTCGTAGACGGGGAACTTGCTGAAGGTGGTGTCAATCGCCAGGGAGATGCTCTCCTCCAGGGGGGTGTCGGCCTCCAGGGCGACGATTTCGGTGCGCGGGTTCATCACCTGGCGCACCAGGATGTTGCCAAAATCGAAGATGGCGTGGAGCATCTCGCGTTCGGGCGTCTCGATGATGCCGCCCTCCTCAGATTCGGTGACGATTTGCTTGAGCTCCTCCACGGTGTACATCACCGAGTGTTCTCCCACCGCCTCAAGGCCAAACAGTTTCAGCGTGTGGCGGGTGGCCCAATCCAGGATGTTGACGAACCATTTGAAGGTGATGCTGAAGACGTGCATGGGCGGCGCGAGCAGCAGGGCGAAGCGCTCTGGCATGTGCAGCGCAGCCACTTTTGGGACCTGCTCGCCGAGGATGACGTGCAGGCTGGTGACGATGATCAACGAGAAGATCAGCGGGAGGATGGTCAACAGCGGTTCAAGGGAGGTGAACGCGGGGGTGAGCGAGAGGCTGTGGAAATAGGGCGCCAGCAGGGCCTCAAAGGTGTTCTCGCCCACCGCGCCGAGCGCCAGGCTGACGATGGTGATGCCTAGTTGTGCGGCGGCGATCAGCCGGTCGCGGTCAGCGGGGCTATCTAGCCAGCGTTTGACGATCTCGCCGGCGCGACTGCCCTCAACGACCATCAGTTCAAGGCGCGAGCGCCGGGAGGCCACGGCGGCAAATTCCACGGAGACGAAGAATCCGTTTAGCGCCACCAGCACGAGGATCAGTAGAAAATTCCAGATAAACATTATTGTCCTTGAGGGGAATCGGATGTGCGCAGGACGACGGCTGCCCCATAGCCGACCACGCGGCTGTAATCACCGCTGGTATCGCCGGAGGTGGCGTGGTGGACGACCTGAACCGTATCTGCGCCGAGGGCCTGCGCTGCCCAGAGTACAGCGGCGATGGCGCCGCGCCCGCAGGCGAAGCCCTTGCCTTCCTCCTCGGCGCGCAGCACGCCCAGCGGGTCAAATGCTTCCACGCGGCGCAGCATCTCCGCGTCGAGTTGCTGCGCCTGTTTCTGGGGATAGAAGTGCGAGAGGTCGCTGCTGGCGACGATCAGTGCAGTGCGGTCGCGCAGCACCTCGGCCAGGGATTCACCCAGGGGCCGGGTCACCGAGGCGTCTTGATCGCGCACCATCACGGGGAGCAATTGGAATTCGCCCGCCAGGGCGCGCTGCAAGAAGGGGAGTTCAATTTCCAGGGAGTGCTCCTCGTCCTGCCAGATGGGGGTCAGGCCGAAGCCCAGGCGCGCCTGCAGGCGTTGATCCAGGTCTTCAACGGCCTGGCGGTCAATCGGGATCGCGCCCAGAGGGGTGGCGTAGGCGTCATGGCCGGAGGTGAGCAGTGGGTAGGGGTAAGGATAATGCATCGGCGAGACCACGGCGACGATCTCTGGCTGCTGACGGCGGACGGCGGCGAAGGCGTATCCGGCCACCGGGCCGGAGTAGATGTGTCCGGCGTGGGGCGCGATCAGCGCGACCACCTCGCCGCGCAGTTCGGGGAGATCCGCGGCGTCCAGGTAGCCATCCACGCTGACGCTGAGCAGGGCCGGGTCGCCAGGATACCAGCGCCCGGCAAGAGGGGAGGGGCGCACGTTGTTCATGTCAGGTTCGAGCACGGGAGTATGGATGAATGGTCATCATCTGCGATTAAGGGACTTTCCTTAACCTGATTTTAGCATATGCGCCGCGTCTTGACAGCGTATGGGCAGCGTGATAAGCTTTCGCCCGAAATTTGGGCGGCTGGTTTGCCTCTGCTGCAAGCGGCCATGCCTGTGTCCATCGTTGCCCTCCGAGATTGCCCTCGAAGAGCAACCAATCTACTGTTTTATGGAGTTAGTTGAAAAATGGAAGAACGCATTGTTGGAACCGTCCGCTGGTTTAACAACCGCAAGGGCTACGGCTTCATTGGCCGGGAAGGCGGGGACGATGTTTTTGTGCATTACACCGCCATCCGCATGGAGGGCTTTCGCCGGTTGGATGAAGGCCAGAGCGTGGAGTTTTCCATCGAAGAAGGGCCGAGGGGCATCCAGGCCGCCGACGTGGTTCCTTTGTAAGCTCGAACATCTTGTATGAATATCGAGGCCGCCCACAATGGGCGGCCTCGGGTTTTAAGCGCTTCAAGTTATGCTAAAATGAAGTTATTATGGTTTCGTCCCCCGAAAGTATGTTGAGGGACGTTTGTTTTATGGATAACTCGTTATCATCACAAGGTATGTGGGAGAGTTTGTTATGAGAAGTGGTGACCTTCATGAGCAGGGGCAAGGATTTATGGAATATGGGATGCTTATTGTCCTGGTCGTCATTGTGGTGATGCTCCTGCTCAAGGTGTATGGAGGCTCTGTAGGCAACCTGTTTAGCAACGTGGTTGCCTCGGTTTGAGCACGGTTGTTTTTCGCTGGCATTAACTCAATCCACTGTTAGGGTCTTGCTCAGGTTGCGGGGGAAGTCGGGATCGTAACCGCGCGCCAGGCTGATGCGGTAGGAGAGCAGTTGCAACGGCAGCACGCTCAGGATGGCGTCCACATAGGGGCGCATGGCCTCGGGCGCGTCCACGGTGGGGAGGGCGATCAGGTCGTGGGCGTTGGCGCGCAGACGGGCGTCCTCTTCGCCGATGGCGATGGCGCGCCCGCCGCGGCAGGTCACCTCGTTGATACCGCTGACGATTAATGGCACGTCCTCCGGCCCGGCGACGAAGATCACCGGATAGCCCTCAGTGACCGCCGAGAGCGGCCCGTGCTTGAACTCGGTGGAGAGCATCCCTTCACAGTGGGCGTAGGTGATCTCTTTGAGTTTCAAGGCTCCCTCCAGGGCGATGGGGTAGGTCAGCCCGTACCCCAGGGCGTAGAGGTCATCCCAGGGGGCGATTTTCCCCTCCACCTCTGGAATCTGAGCGTCCACTGCCGCCAGAGTATCCTCGATCCAGCGGGGTAGGTTTTCCAAAAAGCCTGTGTCGTGTCCCCCCAGGCGCAGCGCCAGGTAGAGGAAGGCGACCGCCTGGTTCATGAAGGTCTTGGTGGCGGGCACGCTGATCTCATAGCCGCAGGCCAGGGGAACGTGGTGCTCGCTCTCGCGCATCAGGGTGGAGCCGACCACGTTGACCACACCCAGCACGCCCATGTCGCGCGCCTCGGCGGCCTGGATGGCGTTGAGCACGTCCTTGGTTTCGCCGCTCTGGCTGACGAAGATCCCCACGTCCTCGGGGCCGACCGCGGGGGCGTAGTGGGCGATGAACTGCGGGGCGATCACCGGGATGCTCACCCGCCCGGCCAACCGGCTGAAATAGACCGAGCCGAGCAGCCCGGCGTGGTAGCTGGTGCCGCAAGCAACGATGTAGAGGTTGCGCGCTTCACGCAGGCGGGCGATCATGGCGTCCAGTTCGGGGTCGCTCGCCATCAGGTGCAGCAGCTCGCGCGCCACCTGGGGTTGTTCGTGAATCTCTTTGAGCATGAAGTGATCGTAGCCGCCCTTTTGGGCGATCTCCATGCTCTCTTCGACGTGCTCAGGGGCGCGCTCGATCCGCTCGCCGGTCTCAGCGTCGTAGATTTCGTAACCTTCGGCCCAAAAGACGATAATCTCGCCGTCGTTCAGGCGGACGATCTCGCGGGTGATCGGCAGCACGGAGGGTAGGTCGGAGCCGATGCAGGTGGCCCCTTCGGCCACCCCGGCCACCAGCCCGGAGCCTTTTTTGATGGCGTAGAGGCGGTCTTCGCCCAGCCGCCCGATCACGAAGGCGTAATCGCCCTCCAGGTCGCGCGCAGCCTTGCGGATGGCGGTCAGCATGTCGTCGCCCTGATGGACGTAGCGCTCCACGGCGTGGACGCAGCTCTCCCCGTCGTTCTCCGAGCGCACGGTCATGCCCTCGGCGATGAATTGCTGGCGCAGTTCGACGTTGTTGACGATGTTGCCGTTGTGCGCCCCGACCATGTTCCCATCGGAATCCAGGTGGGGCTGGGCGTTGGTGTAAGAGGGCGCGCCGAAGGTCGCCCAGCGCAGTTGCAGGATAGCGCGGTTGCCGGTCATCTCGGCGAAGTTGAGGCGTTCAGCCACTTCCTGAACTTTGCCAACATCTTTGCGCAGGTCAATTTCGCCTGCCTGGGGGATGGTGGCTGCCCCGACGGTGTCGTAGCCGCGGTAGGAGAGGCGGTGACCGGCCTCAATCAGCGTGGGGCCTAGTTGTTGTTTCTCTTTTGTGACGATGCCGAAGATGCCGCACATGGATTCACTCCTGGGGTTTCAGGTGTTAGGGAAGGTCTAGGTGTTTGAACAGTCGAAGTGGTCTGATTGGTCTGAATGGTCAGAGTGGTCTGGCGGACGGATTTTACCATGCTGCGGCTTCGAAGCCGACGGCGGCCGGCTGGGGTTGCGTCTCTTCGGGACGGGCCATCGCCTACGATATAATGTGGCTGGTTGAATTTATGATCAGTGTGCAGATGCAAGAAGTCCCTGATGGTTTGCTTTTAGCGCCAACGCCGCGCCAGCGGTGGGGAAATTTCGCTGTGACTGCCGGGCTGGCGGCGCTCCTGGGAATAATCGCCGTGGGTAGCGCGTTGCGCTCTCCGGTGGACCGCCAGGGGGTGTTTTGGGGGAGTCTGCTCGGCGGGATCGTATTTTTCTATGGCCTCGCCTTTGCTCAACGCTGGGTGGAAATCCTCGTCCACCTCGATGAAAAGCGGATCATCTGCCGTCGCCATCGCGGGGGAAATCGTTGGGTGGTGGAGAAGCGGCTGCCTTTCACAGCGGTGAAAGCGGTGCGGGTCGCTCGTAGGGAGCGCCTGGGGTACAGCAGCCCAGAGCCTTATGGGCGGTTGCAGTTTCTGCTTGAGGACGGCAGCATTTGGACTTTTGTGGATTTTGACGACCTCCACAGCGCGCAGCGGGCCCGAAAGCGCGTTTTACACCTTTTGGGTGATCCGGCGTAGAGACGCTGCGGAGACGGCCTCCGCACTCCGCGAAAGGAAAAGTCATGTTGACGATGGATATAAATGCCCTCCCCCACCTGACCACCGAGCAGATGCGCGAGGTGGATCGCGCCATGATCGAGGACTACCACATCGAGTTGGTCCAGATGATGGAAAACGCCGGTCTGAATCTGGCGCGACTGGCGCGGCGGCGCTTTCTGGAGGGCGACCCGCGCGGCAAAGCGGTGACGGTGCTGGCGGGAAGCGGCGGCAACGGCGGCGGGGGGCTGGTGTGCGCCCGGCGGCTGCATAACTGGGGGGCGCAGGTGCAGGTGGTCACGACGTACCCGTTTGAGGGTTATCGCGGCGTCCCGGCGCATCAGTTGGACGTTTTACGACGCATGGGCGTTGCCATCACCGCTGCAATGGAGGGGGTGGATGGCCTCCCTGCGCCCGACCTGGTGATTGACGCCGTCATCGGTTACAGCCTCTCCGGCGCGCCGCGCGGTGCGGCCGCGACGCTGATCGCCTGGGCCAACGCTCAGGGCGCGCCGGTGCTCAGTCTGGATGTCCCCTCGGGGGTGGACACAGCCAGCGGGCAGGTCTATTCCCCGACGGTGCGGGCGGCGGCCACGCTCACGCTGGCGCTGCCCAAGGCCGGGCTGCTCGCTCCTGAGGCGGCTCCCTGGGTTGGCGAGTTGTATCTGGCCGACATCAGCGTCCCCCCAGAACTGTATGCCAGGATGGGGCTGGAGGTCGGGCCGATTTTTGCGGAGGGAGAGATCCTTCGATTGGCTTGAGAGTGGCAGGACAGCCGCGGTTCCCCGTCTGCGGTCCTCACACAAACCCTTTCGGCCGATACTGCAACGCCTCTGCCAGGTGTGCCGGGGCGATGTTTCCCTCCCCTGCCAGATCGGCGATCGTGCGCGCCAGTTTAAGCACGCGGTGATAGGCACGCGCCGAGAGCTGCAACTGGCTCATTGCGCTGCGTAGGAGCGCTTTCCCGGCGCTATCCAGACGACAGAACTGGCGGATTTCGGCCGGGCGCATATCCGCGTTGGCGGCGATGGATGTACCAGCGAAGCGTTCCCGCTGAATCTGGCGGGCAGCTTCGACGCGGGTGCGGATGGTCGCCGAAGGTTCCCCCAGGCGGTCGCTGGAGAGTTTCTCATAAGCCACGCGCGGCACTTCAATGTGGATGTCAATACGGTCGAGCAGCGGGCCGGAGATGCGCTTCTGGTAGCGTGTGATGACCGTGTTCGAGCAGGTGCATTCTCGGGTGGGGTCGCCGTAATAACCGCAGGGACAGGGGTTCATCGCGGCGACGAGTTGGAAGTTCGCAGGAAAAGTCAGCGACCCCTGCGCCCGGCTAATGGTGACCTGCTTGTCCTCCAGAGGCTGGCGCATCACCTCCAGCACCCGGCTGCCGAATTCGGGGAACTCGTCGAGGAAGAGCACGCCACGGTGCGCCAGCGAAATCTCGCCCGGCGTGGGCCAGTTACCGCCGCCCACCAGCCCGGCGTGCGAGATGGTGTGATGGGGCGCGCGGAAGGGGCGCTGTTGAATCAGGGGAACATCGGGGGGAAGCTGATCGGCGATGGAGTAGATGCGGGTGACATCCAGGGCTTCGTCAATCGTCATCCGTGGCAGGATGCCGGGCAGGGCGCGCGCCAGCAGGGTTTTTCCCGCCCCCGGCGGGCCGATCATGAGGACGTTATGCGCCCCCGCGGCGGCGACTTCCAGGGCGCGCTTGACGTGCTCCTGCCCTTTGATCTCTTGAAAGTCCGTCGCTGGCGGCGTTGCGTCGAGCTGAGATGCCTGGGTGAAAGGAGAATCTGCCTGTAGCGGCGTGTGTGTGATCAGGCTATTCACCAGCGTTGCAAGCGAGGGCACGGGGACGACTTCGATATCCGGGATCAACGCGGCTTCGGGGGCATCCATCGCGGGGACGATGATTTTCTCAAATCCCTCGTTACGGGCGAGCGCGGCCATGGGGAGCACCCCGCGAACGTGTCGCACGCTGCCGTCCAGGGATAGTTCGCCCACCACGAGGGCGTTTTTCAGGGAATCGGGCGGCAGCTGATGGGTGGCAATCAGGATGCCAATAGCTATGGGGAGGTCGTAAGCCGGGCCAGCTTTGCGGACGGATGCGGGCGCCAGGTTGACTGTCACGCGCTGGCGGGGAAACTCAAACCCGGAGTTTTTGATCGCCGCCTCCACGCGCTCGCGGCTCTCCTGCACAGCCGCGTCTGGCAGGCCAACGATGGTCGTCTTCGGCAGGCCCCGGCGGGTGTCAACTTCAACCTGGACGATAACTCCTTCCAGGCCGATGACCGCGCAGGAATGCACGCACGCAAGCATGGTTAAAGTGTATGAGTCGCATGGCAAAAAGTCAACATTCGTACGACATTGGCGAAAACTTTAAGATTTTCCTGCTTGACTTAGAACACATGTTCGTATTATGATAGTGTTAAGGTCGTCCTGGTCGAAGTGCACAGGACGCCTCGACGTGGGGCTGTTCCTTGTGCTTTATAGGGATGGTGCACTCGGAAGCTGAAGATGATGTAATGTCCACCACGAAGTCACGGAGAACACCGAGAATTTCTCTGTGAAAATTCACAAAACGCCTCCGTGCTCTCTGCGTCCTCGTAGTAAACAGAGAGCGTCCGTTAAGTCCATCCTTAAGCGATTCTAACTTGCTGTTCAACAGATGTCTGATAAAATCACCCGCTTGTAGAAGCGCATTTCTTCTATGCAATCATCTTATGCAGGAGTCCGGTTATGCCAACCACATTCATCGTCCGCGGTCGAAGTGTCGAATCCGTGTATCGTGAGGCCGTCCGCTATCTGACGGACAAGTACCATAATTATCCTGAGAACTTGATTGACCCATCAACGGGCGCCAGCGCCGAGAACTGGTACGCCGCTGGCGGTGATTTCTACGAGGCTGAAGCACGCCTGGAAGCACAGGCCCTGGGATACACCCTGCTCCCTGACGGGACGTACCTCGGCGAATAAGTCTTTTCATCCCTTCGGACTGTATGGCGCCCAGGTTGTTGGGGAAAATACGCAGGCTTCAGGGGAAGTTTTCCTTTGGGAAAAGTTCCTGCACATCGTTTATGTGGGGGTTTTAATAGAATTCCATAAGAAATCTGTCAAAAACTACATTGGCATCCCGGTTTTTCCATAGTAGATTGTAAGGGTTGGAAAATCACTGCCGCCTGCAAAGCCAGGTCGGACTGGAAAAGGATGCCGCATGCTTCGACGAAGAATTCAACTGGGTCTGGTCCACGTTGCATTGACGATCACTTTGCTCCCCATCAACAGCACGTTGAATCGTGTGATGATTAAGGAGCTGGCGCTATCAGCCACGCTGGTTGCGGTTTTGGCCTCGCTTCCTTATCTGATCTCCCCCATTCAAGTGTCCATCGGCGCGTATGCAGATCGGCACAGGCTATGGGGGTTTCAACGCACGCCGTTTATCCTCTTGGGGCTGGTGATGTGTGTTGTAGGCGTTGTGCTTTCCCCCTACACCGCATTCGCCCTGAGCGAGAACATCGGGCGCGGAGTCATTCTCGGGGTGATCTCCTTTGGCGCCTGGGGGATGGGCTACAACCTCGCGGCTGTGTCTTATTTATCGCTGGCCTCCGAGATTTCGGGCAACGAGCGCGGGAAAACGATCGCCGTAATGTGGTTTATGATGATCGTCAGCATCATCATCACCTCCATCGCGCTGAGCCGAATGGTTGACCCCTACACTCCGCAGGCGTTGATCGTTGCCTTCAGGAACATCGGCCTGGTCGCACTGGGATTGGGGCTTGTGGGCGTCGTCGGCGTGGAGCGGCGTAAACGCGGGGAGGATTTGGTCCGTGAGGAGCGGTATGGCTGGCGCGAGACGGCAAACGCCGTCGTTGGGAATCCGCAGGCGCGGCGCTTTTTCATCTATTTGACCCTTTTGCTCACCGCCATCCTGGGGCAGGATATCCTCCTTGAGCCTTTTGCCGGGGAAGCGTTCGACATGGCGGTCACCGAAACCACGCGCATCACTTCAATTTGGGGCGTCTTTGTCCTGGTCGCCTTGCTGTTGACCGGATGGCTGGAAACCAGGGTGGATAAACGCGTGTTGGCCTCCTGGGGAGGATGGTTGGTGCTCATTGGTTTCGGCTGGCTGGTGGTCAGTGGGATGTCCTTCCTTTCCGCGGTGTTCTATCTCGGTTTGATTTTCCTGGGCGTGGGGACGGGGATTTCCACCGTTTCGAATTTATCCCTGATGCTGGATATGACGGTTGAGGGGCGTGTGGGGATGTTCATTGGCGCCTGGGGGATGGCGAACGCGGTCTCTCGCCTGGTGGGCTCGATTCTCGGCGGAGCCACGCGCGATATAATCCATTTGCTTTTCAGTAACAGCGTGGCCGGTTATGTGATTGTGTTCGCGGCGATGGCCGTCATGGTTTCGATTACGCTGTGGATGCTTCGAGGCGTTGATGTGAGCGCCTTTCGTCGGGAAGCGGATGAAAGTTTGCCTGTTGTGGAGCGCGCCGCTCTGGCAACGGAGATCTGATTTGAGGAGACTGTTGTGATGGAATGGATGAACCTCGGCGAAACGGCGGAGCTGCTTGGCGTGCACCCCAGCACGGTGAGAAACTGGGCCGATCAAGGGAAACTGCCTGTACACCGCACACCGGGAGGCCATCGTCGCTTCCGCCGCGATGAGATTGAGTTCTGGATGCAGGCCAACCATGCCACCTCGCTGGATGAATCCGAGCTGGTGATACGCACCGCCCTCCGGCAAACACGCTTTCGCATTGGTGAAGGCCAGTTGGAACAGGAATCCTGGTATCAAAAGCTGGATGAGAACGCCCGCCATCAATACCGGCTCAGCGGCCGCTCGCTGCTGCAATCCTTGCGTGCTTATCTCTCCTCAGATGACGGGGCCAGCGGCCAGGCGGAGGCCCGCTCATTGGGATATGAATATGCGGTGCGCGCCCATCGTGCAGATCTCAACATCATTGAGGCCACGCAGGCGTTCCTGTTTTTTCGCAATAACTTGCTGGAAGCCATGTACGAAGTGTACGAAGCCGCCGCAGTGCGCTCGCCAGCTGTTTGGAGCGACATGTTTCGGCGCATCACCGATTTCATGGATGGCGTGATGCTAGCCCTGCTGGAGATTCACACGGCTTTCCAGAATCAGAACAATCGCTGATGCGTTGTAACGCTTTGGCCTATCAGCAGTTCTTCCTCTGCGCTACTTTGTGTACTTTGTGGTGAAAAATCGAGCCGTTTTCACGGTAACCTGAGCAGATACGTTTCATTGCTGTTATCGGCTGTTAACTGTGGTAAGATTCCCGAAATTCGCCAAATCAGGCATTTAGAGGAACGCATGGAAGATAAAATCACCATTATCGAAGGCCCCGCGCCGACGTTTGAAGCCACCTCCGATTTGTGGGCTCAAGGTCTGGCGGAGGGCAGCTTGCAATCTGAAATTGTGACCACGCGCTTGCGCACTTTTGATGGTCAAAATCTGGTGGAGCGTTGCCGACGCGCCTGGCGGAACAAGCAGACCATTCAATTGGAATACCGCACCCTGGATGGTTTCCCCGATGAAGTCCCCATTGTGGCGGCCCGCAGCCTGACCACCGAGGAAGGCGATCTCCTGATCCTGTGGGTACGCTTCCCGGAGACCGATGTTGAGCTTAGCATTGGTTACGCCGACGATGACGATTTCGAAGAAGATGATGATTTCTTCTTCGACGATGAAATTGATGACGAAGATGAACCGTTTTAGCCCGCGGTGATTTTCCTGCCAGAACTTCACACCCGACCTCGTACGAGGCCGGGTTTTTCATCCAATAAACC
>CAZZFZ010000084.1:7772-12243 GCA_964653835.1 uncultured Anaerolineales bacterium | reverse complement strand
CCGTTTGGCAGCCGGAGTCCCCGCGCCGACGGCGGCTACGTACACGCCGCTATCCACCGGCAGGTGATAGGTGCGGGCGATTGAGGGGCTGATCCACTGGTAGCGGATGCCCAGGTAGGGGTAGACGACGTGCCCCTGGGCGATCAACTGTTCGGCGACGGCGCGCACTTTGTTGGCCGGGATGGCGAATCCCAGCCCCTCGGCGACGGCGCTGCCATAGCCCCCGCCGCGCACAATCAGCGTGTTGATGCCGATGACCTCGCCCGCCAGGTTGACCAGCGGTCCGCCGGAGTTGCCCTGATTGATGGCCGCGTCGGTCTGAATCAGGCCTTCCATCAGGCGGTTCTGGCTGACCTCGATGGAGCGCTCGGTGGCGCTGACCACGCCCACGGTGACGGTGTTCTTGAAGTCGCCCAGGGGAGAGCCGATGGCGATCACTGTCTCGCCGGGGCGCAGGTTATCGGAGTTGCCCAGCGCGGCCACGGCGGGCGGCTCACCTTGCGCTTTGAGCACGGCGATATCCGAGAACGGGTCTGCGCCGACGATCTCAGCGGGCAACTCGGTGCCATCAGCCAGGATGACGACGATCTTGGAGGTGTCCTCGACGACGTGGTTGTTGGTGATCACATAGCCGTCGGCGGAGATGAACACCCCGCTGCCGCTGACGGGTTGATCGGGCGTGCGTCCAAAGAAAGACGGCTGGCCGGGGATGATGCCGACAACAGTGACCACCGCCGGGCCGACTTTCTCCACCGCCTGGGTGATGGCGGTGTCAATTTCTGTCGTAATGATCTGTTGAGCCACCGGCTCCGCGGTTGGTGGGGCGGGGAGGGTAGCGGCGGATTGCCCCTGGCGCATGGCGGAATAGACCGCCACCCCGCCAGCCACCGCCCCGCTGAGCGCGGATATGCCCGCGACGACGACCACAAAGAGCGTGTATACAACGCGTTTCCAGGCCATGTCGTTTTCCTTGCGCTCTGGACTGCTCGGGACGCTTGTTTTTACATCAGCGTCGGCGGCCGCCCATCCCGGCGACCAGCGACGCCCAGTAGAGCAGTTGCAGGATGGCGGTGAACAGCGCGGCTACATAGGTCAGCGCGGCAGCGTTGAGCACCGCGTTGACGCCGCGTTGCTCCTCTTCGGTGCGGATCAACCCGGCCTGGGTGAGCAGGGCTTTGGCGCGCCGGGAGGCGTTGAGTTCCACCGGCAGCGTGGCCAGGGCGAACAATGCACCGCCGCTGAAGACGAACACGCCCAGCCAGGCCAGGTCGGTCAGCCGCAGAAACAGGCCGAGCATAATCAGGATCCAGCCCAGGTAGGAGCCGAAGTTGACCGCCGGGACGAGCATCGAGCGGAACTTCAGCGGGGCGTAGGCCTCTTTATCCTGCAAGGCATGGCCGAATTCATGGGCGGCGACGGCCAGCGAGGCCACCGAGGTGCCCTGGTAGACGCTAGGCGAGAGACGCAGCACCTTGCTACGCGGGTCGTAGTGATCGGTCAGGCGGCCGCGCACCGGCTGGATTTCGATGTTATACACACCTGCAAAGCGGGCCAGTCGGGCGGCGGCTTCCGCCCCGCTGACTCCGCTGCTGGCGGGCACGCGGCCCCACTTGCTATAAGCCGAGTTGACGTAGAGCTGCGCCAACATGGTGAGGATGAACGCCGGCGCCATGAAGAGCAGGTAGTAAGGGTTGAAGAAAAACATCATCCACCTCCCTTGATTGTGTTATTTGTTAATCGAATCGAGTAGAACTTCGATCGCCAGATCGAGTTGCGGGTCGATTCCGTTTTGCACATCTTCGGCGCTGAGGATCACAATTTGATCCTTGGGCAGGCCGAAGGATTCGATGTCAAAGCCGTTGTCCAGTGCTTCTTGGGTAATCACCGCCAGCGGATAGTCCGGAGTCAGGCCGACCTCGTGGATCAGACGCTCCTTGGGGGTCAGCCAGCGGGCGATGGTGACGCGCACCGCGCCCTGGTTGTTGCTCAGAGGAACCCAGTTCTGCACCGAGCCTTTGCCGAACGTGGTGGTGCCCACCAGCGGGGCGCGCCCGTAATCTTGTATCGCGCCGGCGACGATTTCGGAGGCCGAGGCCGTGCCCTCGTTGACCAGCACGACCAGCGGGATATCGGTGGCGATGCCCTGCCCGTCGGCGTGGTAGGTGTCGCGTTCGCCATCGCCGTAATCTTCGTACATAATCACGCCTTCGTCGATGAATTCCGAAGCTACCTCGATGGCACTGGAGAGGAAGCCACCGCCATTGTTGCGCAGGTCGAAGATGATGCCGACCGGTTGTTCTTCCAGCAGCTTTTCGATGGCTTTGCGCAGCTCGTCGCGACTGTCATCACCGAAGGTGAGCAACTTCACGTAGCCGATCTGGTTATCCAGCATGCGGGATTCCACACTGGGGATGGTGATGCGGGCGCGGGTGATTTCGACGTCGAACGGTTCGGAGACGCCCTCGCGGCGGATGGTGAGGATGACCTTCGTGCCAGCCGGGCCAAGCACCTTGCGGATCACCAAGTTGCCGTCAATACCAGTCATGTCCTCCCCGTCCACGGCGATGATCTCATCCCCGGGGAGCAGCCCGGCATCTTCGGCGGGTGAGCCTTTCATCGGACTGACGATAGTCAGGTATTCGCGGTTGGGGTCCACCCAGGCGCCGATGCCCTCGTAGGTGCCATCCAGCGGGATGTTGGCCTGGGTGAATTGGTCGGGATCCATGAAGGATGTATGCGGGTCGCCCAGCGAATCCAGCATACCGCGGATGGCCCCGTAGACCAGGGCCTGATCATCCGGCTCGTGAGCGTAGGCCCAGGCTTTCCAGAAGGGGGTGAAGAGTTCCTCCAGCTCCGGCGGCGTGCCGGTTTCCTCGCTGCCAGGGATGGTCAGCGCCTCAAAGGTGGTCTGCTGGGTGTATTGGAAGGCTTCCAGCATGCCTTTGACCGCGCCCTCCATCATGGCCTCGTCGTCCACAGGTTGATCGACGTACTGCTCGTGGACGATGTCCCAAGCCTCCCAGAACGGAGCGAACAACTGGCTTAAATCCTCCCCGGAGCGCGCCGGGATTCTGCTATCCAGGGCGGGGTGTCCCTCGGGCAGCCCCTCCGCTGGCTGGTTAGCGGCGCTTTCGCTGACCACGGGGAGCTGGATTCCCACCTGAGGCAAAAGTTGAGCGGCCAATTGACAGGCCAGCAGCGTCAGGCTGAGGAGGACGATCGCCGCGCTGAGGGCGATTTTATTCGATCGAGTGGACATAAATCAGATCTCCTTTAGCGAGCGAACCCGCGTGAAATCAATCGGTTTTTGCAAACCATAGGCTACCACATTTTGATTAGCGAAACATAAATTTGATGTAAGAGGGGTGTATTTAAGTGGTGTAGAAATTGTGTAGATAACGGTGAAAGCTGTCTGGGTCGCTGACCTGTTCGCAGTAGGCCAGGATGGCCTCGCCGTCCAGTGGATAGAGCGGATGGCAGGAGGTCGGGGCGGCGCCGCGCGGGGTGTGGACGACGGCGTCCACCACGGGGGCGGCGAGGTCCGCCCGTTGAAGCCGGGGGACGATCTCCTCAGCGGTGACGATCACCTTTCTGGCGGCGACCGCCAGCTCTTCGTCAATGCCTTTGTTCTTGCCGATCAGGGCGTTGCCCTCCGGGTCGGCCTGGATGGCGTGGATGACGGCCACGTCGGGGTGGATCGCCGGGAAGGCGATCAGAGTCTCGCCGCTGTAGGGGTCTTCCACGGTGCGTACATCGGGACGCAGTTTGGGTAGATCGGTGCCCAGCCAGGCGCGCGCTGGCATGAAACCCACTCCGGCCATCTGGGCGCGCAGCCCAAAGGCCAGGCTGGCTTCGGTTTCCTCGATGATTTCAACCTCGCCACGGCTGGCGCGGTAGGTGAACATCGGTGCCAGCCCGAAGATCTCCAGGCCAAAGTAGCAACTGCGAACCCGCCGGATCAGCCCCGCGCCGACCAGCAGGTCGCTCTCCAGACCGGCAGTGAAAGCCAGCAATGTGAGGTCGCCTGGCGGCTGGGGAAGCTGGATCAACTGCCGGACAAAGGCGAGCGGCCGGCGGTAGAGAGTCATGCCGCCCAGGGCGAGGATATCGCCGGGGCAGACCCAGGCGGTGGCTTCGGACAGGGAAATCTGTTTATCGGACATTGTTCCATAACTCCGGCGCGGCCAGAGGTAGCTCGTGGATGTCGGCGATCACGCGCTGTCCGGCTTCCGCTTCGCCGCGCTCGTTGACCAGGATGGTGTAAAAGCCCATCTCTCGCGCCGTTTTCAGGTTGCCGGGCGAATCCTCCAGCAAGGCGCAATCCTGCGGCCGCGCCACGCCGACGATTTCCAGCGCCCGCTGGTAGGCTTCCGGTTGGGGTTTGCAATACGGCTCCAGCGCCCAAACGTCAATCACGCCATCGAAGCAATCGCCAATCGCCAGGTGATCGAGCACCTGTTGGGCGTGGCGG
>CAZZFZ010000084.1:0-7672 GCA_964653835.1 uncultured Anaerolineales bacterium | reverse complement strand
ACAGGTCAATGCGCTGGCGGATGGCCAGCCACAACCCGTTGGATTCCGGATAGAGGGTGGCGTCAAGGTCGAAGAAAACAGTGTGGAAGCTCATTTGTTGCCAATCATACCAGATGCTATAATGAGGTGCATGCCTATTCGAATTCTTTCTGATGAGATCGCCTCTCAGATCGCCGCGGGCGAGGTGGTGGAACGACCTGCCTCGGTCGTCAAAGAGCTGGTGGAAAACGCCCTCGACGCCGGTGCGACACATATTCGGGTGACGATCGAGGACGCTGGTAAACGCTTGATTGAGGTGGCGGACAACGGCAGCGGAATTCCCGCGGAAGAGCTGCCGCTGGCGGTGGCGCGCCACGCTACCAGCAAGCTGGAATCGGCACAGGATTTGTTCCGCATCGCCACGCTGGGGTTTCGCGGCGAGGCGCTGGCCTCGATCGCCTCGGTCTCGCGGTTGACGCTTACCTCGCGCGTGCGCGCGGCCGAGAGTGGCCACACCCTGCAGGTGGACGGCGGGGTAGCCGGCCCGCTTCGGCCGGTTGGCGCGCCAGCGGGAACTGTGGTGCGCGTGGAAGACCTGTTCTACAACGTGCCAGCGCGCCTGAAGTTCCTCAAAGCAGAGCGCACCGAACGCCGTCATATCCTTGATCTGCTCACCCGTTACGCGCTGGCCTACCCGCAGGTGCGCTTTCATCTGCAACAGGAAGGTCGCACCGGGCTACAAACCAGCGGCAACGGCGACCGCCGCGAGGCGCTGGCGCATCTGTTTGGACCGGCGGAGGCGCGTCAGATGATCGAAGTGGTGGCGCAATACGACGATCTGGAGATCACCGGCTTCATCAGCCCGCCGGGGCTGACGCGCTCCAATCGCGGCGGATTGTTGTTCTTCGTCAATGGGCGGCCGGTCCACGACGCCGCCATGACGAGCGCGTTGCTGAAGGCCTATCACACGTTGTTGATGGTCGGCCGCTATCCGCTGGCAGCCCTCTTTCTGACGATGCCGCCGCAGCAGGTGGACGTCAATGTCCATCCCGCGAAAGCGGAGGTGCGCTTTCGCGACCGGGATGCGGTGTTCCGTGGCGTGGGGCGTGCGGTGCGCACGGCCTTGCTGGCACATACCCCAGTGCCGGATTTGCCCTCACTGGGCGGCGAGACGCGTTGGGAAAATCCCCCGACGCGCGCGACCACCCTATGGAGTGCGGAAGCGAGGGAAGCTATGCCGCGCTCGCCGGAGGTAGAAGCGGACGTAGCTCAGCCTCCCCTGCCTTCGGTTTCCGTCCCATTGCTGCGGCTGGTGGGGCAGCTTGCCGGTACTTATCTGGTTGCGGAAGGGCCAGATGGGTTGTATCTGATCGATCAGCATGCCGCCCACGAGCGTGTGCTCTTTGAGCGTTTCATGGCGCAGCGGGGCGAGGAGATCACCGCGCAGCAGTTGATGGAGCCAGTTGTGGTGGAGTTGCCGCCTGCTGCCGCAGAGTCTTTGGGCGAGCAGTTGCCCACGTTGGGGCGGCTTGGCTTTGATGTGGAATCCTTTGGCCGGGCGGCGTTCCTGCTGCGGGCGATCCCTGCGATGTTTAAGGGGATGGATCCGGCGGCTGCCTTGCGCGTGCTGGTGGAGGATTTTGAAGAGGACGAATCCCCACTGGAAAACGAGATCGAAGCGCGCATCATCGCTCGCGTGTGCAAGCGCGCCGCGGTCAAGGGCGGGCAGATTCTCTCATCAGAAGAGCAACAGGCCTTGATCCGCGATTTAGAAGCCTGCCAGTCGCCGCGCACCTGCCCGCACGGCCGCCCAACGATGATCCATCTTTCTGTGGATATGCTCGAACGGCAATTTGGTCGCCGTGGAGCGCGATGAGATGAAAGAGAAGGGTAATGATGGCTGAGTGGTCGCTGATCGTCCGAGTGGTAGGGGAGAAACCGCGCACAATCCCCCTTAGGCCGGGGAAAATCACACTTGGGCGGCGTGCCACCAACGATATCGTCCTCAACGATGAATCCGCCTCGCGGCGGCACGCGGTTCTCGAACTGGACGCTGGGGGGGATGTGTTGACACTGAGAGATCTGCACAGTACGAATGGCACCTATGTTAATCGCTTGCGGGTGGACAGTGCTGAGCAGCGTCGTCTGCGCGTCAATGATGTGATCCGTATTGGTAGTTCACTGTTAGAGGTTGTGCAGCAGGGGCGCTCGCTCAGCACGTCGGAGCTTTCCGGCGCACATCCCTACACTCGCGCCCGGGTGTTGGAGGCTCTTGATCATCACGCTATGTTGATCTCGGAGGCAGCTGAACGTCTCAACACAGTGCTTGATCTGGATACAGCACTGAACGAGGTCTCGGCGCTGATGCGCAGCAACATGGGGGCCGACCGTTGTCAGGTGATTCTGGCTGAGGAATTCGACCGTTTGCATGAATTAGGGTTTCCGGTCACTTTTGCCAAACGCGCCATTCGCACGCGCTCGGCGGTTGTGTTTTCCCAGCAGAGGGAGGGAGCGGAACTCAGCCAGAGCGCCCATCAGATGGGGGTGCGCGTGGCTCTGTGTGTGCCGGTAGTGGCTGGGGAGGAGGTCATCGCCCTGGTATACGTAGTCAAGAGCAACAGCAATGCTACTCCTTTCACTCAGGGCGATCTACAAGTAGCTGTGGCGATCAGTCATCAGGCTTCTCTGACTATTCAGCGCATGCGTTTGATGGAGCAGGTTAGTCGTGAACAGGGTATGCGCCGAATGCTGCAACGCTTCGTTTCACCTCAAGAAAGCGAGTATCTGCTGCGGACCTACGGAACGGAAGGTCGACTGCCCGGCCTGGTGGAGAAGCGCGTCACGGTGATGTTCGCCGATCTCGCTGATTCGATGCAATTGGCCGAGCGGTTGGGGTCGCTCGCATTCGGCGAGTTGCTCAACGATTACTACGGATTGGTTACCGAGATCGTCTTTGGCTACCACGGAGTAGTGCGCTATCTGGGGGATGGGGTGATGGCTGTTTTTGGCATGTTGAGCGAGGGAGAGAGCACTGAGAGCACTGTACAGGATGCGGTGCAAGCCGCCGCTGCGATATTGCAGCGTTTGGGCGAGATCAAGATACAGCAGGAGAAAGTTTTTACTGTGGGGATCAGTGTGGTGAGCGGGTCGGCTGTTGTGGGATATGTTGGCACTGATGAGCGCGTTGAGCTGACCGTGCTCGGCGATACGGTCAACGTAGCCTACCGATTGCAGAAATACGCTCGTCCCAATCGCTTGCTACTTAGTGGTGAAACCGCCGCCGAGTTGTCGCAGGCGGGCGGCTGGCACTTGAAGGCGCTGCGACCGGTTCGTGTGCGCGGAAGACGATCGGTTGTAGATGTCTTTGAGGTGCTTGTGTCGTTGGAGGAATAAGATGCGCTTCAGCGCGGCAGGTGGATGGTGAAGCGCGAGCCCGACCCCTCTTCGCTTTTCATTTCAAGATGTCCGCCGTGCGCCTCGACGATCCGCTTGACGATCGAAAGTCCAAGACCGGTTCCCTGGGCGTGTTTCTCGGCCCCAGGAACGCGGAAAAACTTATTGGTCAGTTGATTGATATATTTCGGGGGGATGCCGATGCCTGTATCCGTCACGGTGATGCAAACGACGTCTGGTTCTACTTCCAGCTTGAGGGAAACGCTCCCCCCAGGGCGGTTGTATTTGACAGCGTTGTTCAGCAAATTGAACACGGCCTGTTTGATCTTGTCGCAGTCGCCTTTGATGCTCACCGTCGTATCGGGGAGAGAGACTTTGCACTTCAGGGATTGGCATTCCGCGTCTGGGCGGATCAGGGCGGCACATTCTTCTAGTAGGGCTTTGAGGTCAAAGGTTTCCAGGCTGAGTTGACTGCGGCCGGATTCCAGTTGCGCCAAGTTGAGGAAGTTGGTGGAAAGCTCCGTCAGGCGGGCGATTTCGGTCTGGATGCTAGTGGAAAGTTGTTGCCGTTTGGCTTTGTTCACATCGGGATGATTGAGCAGGTGGGCGGCAGTTTGCAGCGCAGCCAGCGGGGTGCGCAGTTCATGGACGAATTCGGCGATTAAATCAAATTGCTGGAACAGGCGCGAGTTTTCGATGGCGATGGCTGCGTGAGCACCCAGTGTCACCAGAATTTCCTGATCTTCTGGCGTGAATTCCCCCTGGCGTTTGTTGATCGCTTCCAACACGCCGATGATTTTGTCGTGCGCTTTCAGGGGAACGCCGAGCAGGGTTTGGGTAGGGGAGCCGACGGCCTGGCCGATCTGGGCGAAGAGACGCTCATCGCTTTGTGCGTTAGCGATGCGGGCGGGTTGACCGGTGTTGATGATCCAGCCGGCGATGCTCTTTTCAACGGGGACCTCGAAGCCGCGCATGCGCGGGTCGAAATTGGTGGCGACTTGAAAGTGAAGTTTCCCGGAGCGCGAGTCATGCAACAGGATGGAAGCGGCTTCGGCAGCCGTCAGATCGGCGGCGGCATCGACGATGCGACCGAGTAGAATGTCCAGATCGAGTGTGGAGGCGAGATCGCGCGAGATGGCGATCAGGTGTTGGTAGCGGGCAAGTTGGGCCTCAGTGTTCATGGGCCAGCTCGGTGGTCAGCGCCGGGAGGATCTCAGCGACGTCGCCGCGCAGCACCGCAGAAGCCTGATCGTCGAGGTAGGTCTCGGTCAGGTTGATGATGATGAGGTCAGCCCCGTTCTTTAGGGCCTTCAATGGCAGGCTGGCTACGGGCATGACCACCAGCGAAGAGCCGAGGACGATCATCAGGTCGCAGTGTTCACAGGCCTGTCGGGCTTTTGTCCAGGTAACGGCGGGTAGCTGTTCCTCAAAGAGGATGGCGTCAGGCTTAAGGATTCTGCCACAAGCCGGGCAGCGGGGGATGACACCAGATTCGAGATAGGCCGGGGCAAAATCGGCTGAGTCATATTGTTGATAACAGCCGATGCAGGTCATGGTGTTCAGCGTGCCGTGGACCTCAAGTACGTTTCTGGATCCGGCGCGCTGGTGCAGTCCGTCGATGTTTTGGGTGATTATGACGTGGATGCGTCCCTGCGCTTCGGCCTGTGCGAGGGCGTAATGCGCCGGGTTGGGCTCAGCCCGCAGCATGTGATCGGCCAGCGGGCGCAACCATTCGAAGAAGCGTTCCGGATGTCGCTGAAAGGCGGTCAGTGATGCCACTTCCATGGGGAGGTAGCGCGTCCATAGGCCAGACCCGGCGGAGCGGAAGTCGGGGATTCCAGAGGGGGTGGAACTGCCCGCACCGGTGAGCACGACGGTGTTCTTTGCCTCGCGCCACAACGCGAGTGCCTGTTGGAACTCTGATACCACCTGGATGTTGCGCATGCTTGAGTTGAGGGAATATCAGGCCAGTTCCAGTACGGCGGCGGCGAGTTTGGTGTATTGCTCGGCCGTAAGCCCGTTGGGTTGTTGCAGCACCATGGGGATGTGGGACTGGCGAGCGCGGAAGGCCAGTTCCGGCGCCGGAGTGATCACGGTTTCAATGCTGTGGCCGATTTTTTCCTGGAGCTGCGACCAGGTCAGTTGCAACCCACTGGCCAGGCGGTTGACCATCACCACGCGCACGCGCCCCGATCCCACACCGAGGGTGTTCAGGTCGTCGAGCAGCGATTTGGTTTGTATTGTGCTTTCTGGGGAAGGGTCGACTACCACGATGAACTCATCGCAATATTCAATCACCGCCTGTGTGATCGGGGGGAGGGCCGGGCCGAGGTCGAGGATAACGTACTTGGCCAGGTGGGGAAGCAGTTTTGCAATGGTGCGATACTGTTCAACGCGCACAAAATAGATCGCCTCACGCGGTCGGTCTGGTGCCAGGAACACCTGAATGCCGGATGGATGAGAGCTGATCTCGTTCTTGATATCCCGCTCATTGATTGACCGGGCGTCTTTGCGGAGCAGTTTGCGCACGCCGTTGGGGCCGGTGAAACCCAGGCAGAGGCCGATCCCGCCCGCGCCGGGGCGGTAATCTGCCACCAGCACAGTCTCCCTGGTCAGCTTGCGGATGGTCACCGCCAGGTTGGTGGCGACCGTGGTCACGCCCACGCCGCCTTTGGCGGAGACCACGCCGATGACGTACCCGCGGCGAGGAGGGGGAGCGGAAACGCCGGGAGCCGCCGCACGGGCTTTCTTGGCGCGCGTCAGCAGGGCTTTGACCTGGGCAAGTAGTTCGCGCGGCTGGGTGGGCTTGGTCAGGTAAGCGTCCGCGCCGGCCTCCAACCCTTCAACTTTATCGTCCACCTGGGATTTGGCGGTGAACATAATGATGGGGACATCAGCGGTTTCCGGGCGGGCACGAAGTTGCTTGGCAACCTCGATGCCGCTCATGTCCGGCATCATCACGTCCAGCAGGATGATATCCGGGTGTTCGGTAATGGCTTTTTGAATGGCGCGTGCGCCGCTATCTGCGGCGCTGATCAAATACCCCTGACGCTCCAGCATTAACCCTACAAGGCGTAGGGTTTCAACATCGTCGTCGATAATCAATACTTTATCAGGCATTCTTCCTCCTCAAGCCGCGTGGGGAGCGCCATATCGGTTATACAGCGGTTTTTTCGTTCAATTCTTCTCTAAGTATACCTGATTTTTGCAAACACGTTATAATTTCACGCATGGCTGAGGGCCTTTTGCGCGTTTTCGCGGCGAAATATCCGCTGGATTTGCAAAAACCGGTGATTCTGGGGGTTTCTGGCGGGGCAGATAGCCTCTTTTTACTGGATTTGTGCCATCGCGCCGGATGGCCGGTGGTGGCAGCCCATTTCAACCATCGCCTGCGCCCCGAGGCGGATACCGAGGCCCGTTGGGTTGAAGGGGTGGCTGCTTCCCTGGGGATTCCATTTGTCTCCGCGGCGGCGGACGTGGCGAAGCTATCGACCGAGCGGGGTCAATCGCTGGAGGAGGCCGGGCGCGAGGCGCGCTATCGTTTTTTATTCGCCGCGGCGGAGGAGCAGGGCGCAGGCGCGGTGATGGTGGCGCACCACGCCGACGATCAGGTAGAAACGGTGTTGATGCACCTGTTGCGCGGCGCCGGCCCCGCGGGGCTGCGCGGTATGCGCCCTTTCCAGTTGCCCAACCCGTGGAGCGATTCTATCCCCCTGGTGCGGCCGTTGTTGTCGCTCTGGAGGGCAGATATCCTGACCTATTGCCAGGAGCGCGGCTTGCGTTTCCTGGAAGATGCCAGCAATAGGGATACCACCTTTTTCCGCAACCGACTGCGCCATGAGCTGCTCCCGATGCTGGAGACGTACAACCCACGAATTCGTCAGCGCCTGTGGCGCATGGCTGCCCTTCTGGCCGCCGAGGATGACGCGCTGGAGGCGGTCGCTAATTCTGCCTGGCAGGCGTGCTTGCTGGATGGCGGCGTGGGCTATTGCGCTTTTGACGCGGGGGCGATGAGGGCGCAGCCGCTGGCTGTTCAGCGGCGGCTGGTACGGCGGGCGGTGCAGGTGCTGCGCCCCGCGGGCCGCGATTTGGACTTCTCCGCGGTGGAGCGCTCCCTGGCTACCCTGCGCGGTGAACCGCCTGCTTCGGATGTCGCCCTGGGGGTGCGCGCCTTTCTCGAGGGGCCGAGGTTCTACCTGGCGACCTGGGAGGCCGACCTGCCCGAGGGGCAATGGCCGCTGTTGCCCGCGGAGGGCGTTACATTGTGCCTTCCCATCCCTGGCGTGGCACAGTTGACGGA
>CAZZFZ010000083.1:9883-12413 GCA_964653835.1 uncultured Anaerolineales bacterium | reverse complement strand
GATCAGCCGCGACCGTCTCAGAGATATACGTATCGAATCCCTGGCCTTCAAAACCCAATAATATAAATCGTCGCCTCTATCCGGTGGGAATTTTAGATCGATACTCCTGGGTTCCCGAGGATATCTAATTGAAATACATTCAGGGGGATATTCACTTTTAGGTTCTTTTAAGCCATTGGTTGAAGGTTCGAGTCCTTCCGCGCTCACACCCAAAAACACCCCACAGCGCACATGCTGCGGGGTGTTTTTATGAGCCAATTTACCCCCAGCATCATGCCCCGGTCTCATCCAGCAGACTGAGAAACATCTCCACAATCAGAGGGTCAAACATTTTACCCGCCTGCTCTTTCAGGTAGGCTCTGACGCGCTCCGGCGGCCACGCCTTGCGATAAGGTCGATCGGACAACAGCGCGTCCCAAACATCCACCACCGCGAAAATGCGCGCCTCCATGGGGATTTCCTCACCCTTCAGGCCGCGCGGATAACCGCTGCCATCCCAGCGTTCATGGTGACAGTAGGGAATGTTCAACGCCGGTCTTAAGTATTCAATGGGAGAGAGGAACTGGTGCGCATACACCGGGTGCTGACACATAGTCTCCCACTCTTCCTTGGTTAACTTTCCCGGCTTGAGCAGAATATCATCTGGCACGCCCATCTTGCCAATATCGTGAAGCAGCGCCCCGCGTCGGATATGTTCGAGGGCCTCTCCTTCAAACCCCATCTGCCGCGCCAGCCGGAGGGTCATTTCAGTTACCCGGCGGGTGTGATTCTCGGTCTCATCGTCCCGCAGGTCAAGCGCCTGCACCCAGCCTTCCAGCGTTTTCTCATACGCTTCCTCCAGGGAGCGGCGCGCCTGACGCATATTATAGAAGAGGGTAGCATTGTCCACCGCAATGGCCGCCTGAGAAGCCAGCATTTCCAAAAACTCAATCCACTCTGCATCCGGCTCAAAATCCCGTCGGTGGAACAGCTCCAACACTCCCACGACTTTGTCCTGCGTAATCATGGGCGTGCCCAGGTAAGTCACAAAGTCCTCGCCCTTCAGCAAGGGGGCGCGCACAAACTCCCCCGGCCGTTCATTCAAATCTGGAACACGCACCAGTTGCTTTTCCGCCGCGGCGCGCCCGCCGTGCCCCATTCCCCATTCCAGGCGCGTGTGCTGCAAAGCATCGGTCTTGAAGCCCTTACCAGCAGCAAACTCCAGCACACCATCCGCCTCATTCCACAACAGCACCGCCGCGGCATCGACCCCCAGACGCTGGCGCAGTTCAGTAAGCACAGTCTCCATCACCGTGTTCAGACCAAGCGTAGCCGTGATCGCCAGGTCAATAGCGTGCAAGCTAGAGAGCCGTTCCAGGCGACGCTGAGCGCGCTCGTAGGAGCGGGCATTCACCAAGGCGATCGCAGCTTGTCGGGAAAATGCTTCCATCATCTCGCGCTCAGCCTCGTCACATCGGTAGGCCTTCGGACGGTAACAACCTACCGCGGCGATGGTCTTTCCCTCATATACCAACGGCCACAACCCGATACTCCGGATTCCCTCCCCCAAAGCCAAGCTGCGCAACGGCGACTGCACAGGCAAAGCAGCCACATCTTCAATCAGCAGCGGATCGGTGGTCGTCCGCAAGCGAGCGCCAGGCATAGACTCGAAATCAGCAATGACAGAGGCCAGATAATGCTCTGAAACCCCTGACGACCAGGCGCAGAGAACACCGTCCTCCGGCGTGCGCACATAGACCACCACTCCAGGCGCGCCACAAAGCCGGGAGGCCCCTTCGCCAATCGCCGCCAGCACTTCCTCCTCCGTATATGGGCGCGCCAGCTTCTCGCCTACCACAGCCAGTTCAGTCATCCGCCGGGCATGTTCAGCAACCTGCTGCTCGCGAGCAACCTGTTCGGTAATGTCTTTCCACGTAGAGACAAAATGTGTGATTTCCCCCTGGAGATTGGTCACTGGCGTAATGGTTTGATCCACATAAATCCTACGCCCATCCTTACGCAAATTGGCAAACCGGGTGCGATAAACTTCCCCTCGCAGGATGGTCTCCCACAAGCGCGCGTACTCTTCCTCCGGGTGCAGGCCCGATTTGAAGATGCGCGGATTCGCTCCCAGCAGTTCTTCTTCAGCGTATCCACTGATCTCCACCATGGCCGGATTGACATACTCGATCACCCCCTCGCGGTTAGCGATCAAAACGCCATCGGTGGTTTGCTGCATGGCGCTGAACAAGCGGCGGCGCTCCGCTGCCGCTTCATGTCGTTCGGTGATGTCGCGTACAATCGCCGTGAAGAACACTCCCTCATCGGTTTTAAACCTGGATATTGAAACTTCCGCCGGGAACGCGCTGCCATCCTTTCGCCGCCCCACAATCTCCATGCCCTGACGTTCTCCCATTAAACGCGACACCTCATCCGACCGGGCAAAGCGCTCGACGTGGCCGACGTGAGCTTCAGCAAAGCGCTTGGGAAACAGCACCATCAACGGTTGCCCAATCACTTCCTCCACCGCATATCCAAAGATGCGTTCCGC
>CAZZFZ010000083.1:0-9783 GCA_964653835.1 uncultured Anaerolineales bacterium | reverse complement strand
CCATCAACGGTTGCCCAATCACTTCCTCCACCGCATATCCAAAGATGCGTTCCGCTGCTGGCGTGAGGGAAACGATCTGCTGCGCCTGATTCACAATCACAATTCCATCTGGAGCCGAATCCAACACGGCCTGCAATCGCGCCTGGCTGGCTTGCTCGACGCGTTTGGTGCGGAAATATACCAGAGCGGTCGCCAACTGACCTGCCAGTGTATTCAACAGGCGTTCATCCTCCTGCGAAAAAGCATTCGCCTGCTTGCTTTCCGCATTCAGCACCCCAATCACCTTACCGCCCACCACCAGCGGAACGCACACTTCAGAGCGCATCCCCTCATTCACAGCCAGATAGTACGGAGATTGGCTCACATCCCCCAGGCGGAGAGACTTACCAGTCAACGCCACCTGTCCGGTGACGCCTTTCCCCAAGGGGATCACTATCGCCAAAGTTTCTGCATCTGCGCCAATATACGGATCTTGCGGACGCAGTCCCCCGCCTTCTTCGTCCAACAGCAACACGCCAAAATTCTCTGGGAAGAAGCTCTCCCCTATCCAGCGCACTGCATGGGAAAACAATTCCGCCTCCGTCTCAACCTCGCGAACCGCCTGGGACAGGTTATGCAACACCTCCAGCTCCCTGATCTGCCGACGGCTTTGCTCATACAACCGGGCGTTCTCAACCGCTACCGCCGCCTGGGCAGCGAACGCCTCCGCCAGCGGAACATGCTCGGGCTGGAAATACGCTGGCGTACGGCTATTAATAGCAATCATACCGATCAGGCGCTCCCGGACGAACAGAGGTATCCCCATCCAGGCGCGGATGCGTGCCGCGGCGTAGGCGCCCTCGCCGAATGCTGGATAGCGGTGCTGCACATCGCGTTCAATCTGCGTGGCGCGCGCTTCAATCACCCGCCGGTTTGGATTATCGTTTCGGATATCAAAGCGCAATCCAACGATCGCGTCTAAATCATCAAAGCCGCGCCCGGCGATAATTTCCAGGGAGTGGTCATCGTGCAGGAGTTGAACCGAAGCGCTATCGTACGGGATCACCTTTTGCAACTCCGCCAGGATGCGGTCGAGGACCACACCCAAATCCAGGGATTGATTGAGGGCCAGCGTGGCCTGCAAGAGCCGCTCAAGCGCCCGACGGCTGGTGCGCTCTTCCTCGCTTATCGCGATGCGTTCCAGGGCCAACGCAGCAAGCTGTCCATACGCCTCGGCCTGCCGGACAGCCTGGGGGGAAAAGTGATCTTTTTGCGGATGTCCCATGAGCAGCAGTCCGAAAGGGGCCTCTTTGGGCAGAATACGCACCGCCAGAGCAGACTGAACTTCATACGGCGCAGCCAACTCATTCACCAGTTTCGGCGCAGCGCTCAAATCATTAATCATCATGTTGGATTGATTTGTCACGTCCCACAAGGATTCTGATTCTACAAAGACCCCCAAATAAGCAAAAGCTCTCGCCTGATCATCGTCAATCCCAAACGCCGGTGGAACACCCTGTACCATTTTCGTTTGAGGGTCAAAGCGGGCCAGCAAAGCATACGGCACTTCGAAAGCGTGAGCCGCGGCCTCGCTGACCAGGGCGGCGACTTCGCTTTGCTCCTCCGCCTGAGAGAGATCAAGCGCCAGACGATACAAACGTTCCAGGTTTTCCACATGTGCGGCGCGCTCCAGTGCCAGAGCGGTTTGCGCCGCCAGCGCGGTCAGCAAACGCACCTCAGCTGGGGAAAAGCGGCGACGGCGTTTGCTGTGAACGCACAACGTCCCCAACGTGCGTTCCTGCCCCACTAACGGGGCCGCCATGCTGCTGGCCACACCGTGTGCTGCCAGCTCCACCGGGCAGGGAAATGGCTTACCGCTGAGCACATCTTCCTGCTGCACGGTTTTACCCGTCCGGAAGGCGTACCCCTCGCGCGAATCGGCGATCTTAACCCGGTACTGACCATACAGCTTAGGATCCCACCCCACGCCGCCGCGCAACACCAGATGCTGCCCCATCAAGTCCGGTTGCATAATCGAGACCAGATCGGCGCCCAACGCCTGGTGAGTGGTTTGCGCCGCCAGATCAATCACCGCCTGACGCCCTCGCGCCACAATCAATTGCTGGCTAAAGCGCAACTGGGATTTTTGCTCTTCCTCCCGAAGCGCGTGAAGCCGCCCATACAAAGTGTTCATGTGCAAAGCAGCAGCCAGTTGATCGGCAAACAAGGTTAGAACCGGCAGGTCTGCCTCGGCGAGGCTCTCTCCCCAAAGCGCCAGAGTCCCAATCAATCGGTCCTCCACCACCAACGGGAGATGGATCAGGAACGCGTCTTCCGCCAGCCCAACCATCCGTAAGGCTTGCTTTACCAATCCGGGCGGCGCCGCATACAATACCTGGCGCACGATGGAAAACGGTTCGGTGATTACTTGAGGCTGCTTGGTCTTTACAAGCGCTTCAGTGAGTGGGAAATTCTCGGAGGACAAGACCAGCTTTTCCACCCGAAAGCCCAGCAGCTTCTCTGCCATGGCGAGCAAGCCAGGCGCGATCGACAGGTATTCGAGACGAAAAACGCCCTCTTCTTCACCGCTCAAGGAGACAAAGCAGATCACCCCCAGCCTTTTGAGCTCGCGCCCTAAAATCGCATACAGCCGTTTGAGATCCGGTGCGGCCTGCAATTGCGCCGAGAGGCGGCCCAGGGCGGTCAAAAGGCTGTGGGTGCGCGGGCTGAGCGGACCATGCTCGGCCTGAACGCGCAGCAACGTTCCTCCCCAGGCGCTCAAACCACCTAAAAAGAGCAGCAGGAACGTGCGTATGAGGATCACCAGTGGAGGAACTGCACTGGCGGATGTCGCTGGCCAGAGGGCAAGATAAGCAACAGCGATCACCCCCAGCAGTACCCAGTTGTATGGAGGGCGCATGGCCAACGAGGTTGTCACCGCCATGACGATGTACCACAAAAAGAAAAAGCTCCCCGGACCCCCGCTGGCGCGCATCAGAAACCAGCCAGCAACCAACACAAAGAAGATGCGCGCCAGACGGGGCAGCGTCCGCCTTCTAAACGGGCTAACCAGCCCCATAACGCCCGTGATGGCGGTCATCCCCACCAGGATCCATTGCCAGGCTTCCCCTCCCTGCGAAGCCAGCAAGACCGCCCCATGCAGGCTCAGCCCAAGGCGGGAGTACGCCTCCAGGCGGTATAGCTTGCGCGCGTAGATAAAGGGATTAGTAGGAGAGAACACGACAAATTTCTAAATTCTAAGCGATTAAATGGGATGTCCTTCAATAAAGACAAATTTCGCAAAAAAATCCTAAATTCCTCATAATCATAACCTCTGCGTCGCTACTGGTCAATGTATCAACTACCCATCCATCCCGCGGCTTCACGATCACTGGCGCGGCCCGCCCCTGACATTCATCCCGGAGCGCAGCGCACATCACATGATCTTTTCATCTTTTCAAATCCTCAATCTTGTGATATGGTTGAGCAAGACTCGGAAAAAGGCAAACCGGGTGAAAGCTCGGGACGCAAAGCCATGGGTCTAAGGTCTTTTAAAAAGACTATGATTGCCAGGCCGCCCTATCAGATATGCCAGAAGCAAACCGAACATCCCCATCCAATGATCGCTTCATATCGATAAGGGGCGAGAAGTGCTGTGTGAACAACGCAGCGTGGAAGCTATCTGACACCTAAGACTTAATCATCCTACCTGGCAACAATGGCTATGCCATTGATTTCTATTTTATGCGCATATCTGGTCTATTAAGGATATGCGCTTACAGGAGGCATGATGGAGTCCCTCTTAACCCTTCACTTCTTCTTTGCCCCTACAGGCACATCATCCCAACATCATCGAGTGCGAATGTACCTCCTCGTGGGATTGTTAACTATAGGATTGATAGCCTGTGCATCTATTGCCCCTGCCACCAAAGGGAAAAACGTGGGCAGAGACACAGATCTGGTCATCGATCCTTTCTTTCAAGCGTTTTACCAACAGTTGGGAGGCGAAGAGGTAGTTGGCCCAGCAATCTCGCCCAAATTTCCTAAAGAGGGGCGCTTCTACCAATATACGCCAGCCGTGCTGATGGTGTATGACCCCCGCCTCCCAAACAACCAACAGTTTTCTCTGGCGCCTATCGGCGTCCAAATGGGCATCCAACAACCCATTTCGTCCCCCGATTCTCCAGGGGGGCATGCCGTGTTCAGCGGCTTTCAGTCTTTCTACGACCGGCTGGGTGGGGCAACAGTTGTCGGCCTTCCCCTGACGGATGTAATCTATAACACCGAGCACGGCAGCATCGAACAATACTTTGAGAAGATGGGGTTTTACCAGTTGGAGAATGACGCCCCCGACGTTGTGCACCTGTTGCATTACGGCTCCTGGCTTTGCTCAACCGCCTGCGGATATACCTCGTCCGAGGAGACCATGCCAAGGCCAGAGCAAATCATCCAGGCGCCTTTTGCAGAAGCGGTTTCCCGCCTTCCCCAAAACTTACTTGGGTCCCCTCTGACCGAAGCTTATCTCACACCAGACGGATATCAGGAGCGGATTTACACAAACGCCGTGGTCGTCCGCGACCCCAGCCGCCCGGGCGGCATTCGTTTACGACCAATTACGGCTATGCTGGGCTTTCCAGCCCAACTGGGGCTGGACTATGACGTCCCCGACGTATTCCTGGACTACATTTCACAAAACGCTGGCTTTGAACTTTTTGGAGAGCCGGTGAGCGCCTTTGAGCAACAAAGCGATGGAACGTATATGCAATGCTTTGATAATATGTGCCTGGAATACGATCCCGCCCGCCACCCCGAACTCCAGGTGCACCCTCTGGCACTGGGCGAGTTGTACAAAAAGGAGTTTTATCAAAAGATGGAAACGAAGACATCTCAAAATGAGTCTCAGTCGGAAGGCTCCATCATATTAAAAGTCTCCAAAGGGTATAGCAGCGTGTCACCTACAGATTCTCAAATCATCTCCGTTTGGGTCTACAAAGACGGCCAACCCGCAACGGATGTTCGGCCAATCATCGAAGTGACTTTCTCAGACGACCAGTTTCGGATCTACCGGATGCAAGCAACACGCCAGGACGGCTTTACTTCCATAGAAATCCCACCCTTTGACAATGCCCAAAAGGGAACATGGGTAAACTATCAGGTTTGCGTACCCACATCTCGCGAACTTGCCTGTGTGGAAGACAAATACCTGATATGGGCCACGCCCTAGGGGATTACTTACCCTCCCAGGATCACCGACAAATACCGCCCCTGATACCACAACAGATACAACCCGGCCAACACAAGCAGCACCGCGCCAATGCGATGAACATAGGGCAGTAAATTGCGGGCTTTTTTCGCCAACTCCTGCTTGAAGAGCGCCAGGCTGATCGACAGGCTGATTAACACAACGGCCATGCCGAGCCCGAAGGCCGTGAAGGTCAGCGCGATGTTGAGCCAGGTGTTCTGCGGGATGCTCACGCCGACCACCGCCAGGAAGACCGGCAGGGTGCAACTCAGTGAGACCAGCCCATAAGCCAGCCCGAAAGTGTACATCGCTTTGGGCGAGCGCGCCCGCTGGGGAGAAAAAACTGGCAAAGCTAAAGGCAACTTGCCGCCTAACAACAGCCACAAGCCAATCAGGGTGAGCAACGCGCCGATGAAGATGGTTCCCAACGGAAGGTAACGCACCAGAAAACGCACGCCAAAGGTGATCACCGCGCCCATCACAGTGAAGACGGTGAGGAACCCCAGCGTCACCAGCGCGCCGATCCCCAGCGCCTCGCCAAGACGAGCTGCAGCAGGACGCGCCTCAAAATCGTCGTCCTCCACGCCCAGATAGTAGGCGATCAACGAAGGCAGCATCGCCCAGCCACAAGGGTTGACCGTCGCCAGCATTCCGGCGGTGAAGGCAAAAGCAAGGTTCAACGATGGCATGTTCATTCTCCTGAAGGGGCAAACTCACCCACCACGGTGTACCCCAGATCTTCAACAGTCTGGACGATTTCTTCCTTGCTGGTTTGAGTTGTTTCGAAGGTCACCACCAGCGTTTTAGTGGACAAATCCGCCTCGATTTCCAGGATGCCCGGCAACTGCCGGACAAAGGCGACCGTGGTCGCCGTGCAGCCGCTTCAAGTCCAGCCGCGAATATTGAACCCCACGGTGAGCGGCTCCCCCTGAGGAGTGACCGGCGCCGGAGTGAGGGTAGGGATATCCTGGATGGTGACAGGTGGCTTGGTTTTCGCGACTGAGCCAAGCTCCCGCGGGGCACAGCCCGCGGCCAGCAAAACCAACCCGAGGAATAACCCCCAAACAGAGAATTTAAGTCTCATCTTGCCACTTCCTTTCGAGAGCATCGAGCGGAGTAAAAAGCAAACAGGGTAGCGATTTGTGTCTGCCCAGCAAAGCAGCGGGCAAGGTCATCACCTCGCAGCCGGGGTCAGCGCGCCAGGCCGCGAGCATCAACGAGAGGCCAACATAAGCCGTTGCACCGATGAAGCCCTCGCCACGTCCAAAAATCCAGCCGTTGGGAACACCGGTCAGCATAACCAACCCAATCACGCCATTGGAGAGGAACGATCCCAGCCAGGGATGCAGGTTGAGGGAAAACCGGGAGATAACCCAGACGAGCAACAGATAAAAGATCAGCAATCCCGCGAAGACGCCGCCCACACGCAGAGCGTACGGGATTGTCCAGCGGGGAAGGGTGAGCGCGGCAAAGAGCAACGCCACCCCCAACAGAAAACGAAGAACGCGCCCCAGAGCACGGGGCTGGTTGACGGTTTCCTGAGTCATTATCTATCCTCCTGAAACATCGGTCTATCGCCTGTCAAATGTTTAACCATTATTTTTTCTGGCTACCTTCTTGGGCATCAACCGCCCACCAAACGAATTCAGCAGCACCGCGCTGACGCTGGCCACCATGGCAACCATCGCCCAAACCGGCGGCACGATGCCGGTGACAGCCAACGGCACGCCGATCCCGTTGAAGGCGAAGGCCAGCCACAGATTTTGCACTGTCCTGCGATAGGAGGAACGCCCAATGTGGAAAGCGTCCACAACCGCGGAGAGACGTCCGCCGGTCAGCACCACATCAGCGGACTCGATGGCGATGTCGGTACCCGCGCCGATGGCGACGCCCACATCAGCCTGCATCAGTGCCGGTGCGTCGTTGATGCCGTCGCCAACCATCGCCACGCGATTTCCCATTCGCTGTAACTGGCGCACCTTCTCCGCTTTTTCGCCCGGCAGCACCCCGGCGAAGACCTGCTGGATGCCGACCTCGGCAGCCACGGCGCGCGCCGTTTGGGCATTGTCACCTGTGAGCATGACCGGCTCGATGCCCAGTTCCCGCAGGCGGGCGACCGTCTCGCGGGCGTCAGGCTTGAGCGCGTCGCGGATGGCGAGCAATCCGACCGCAACTCCGTCAACGGCCACCGCCACCACGGTTTGGCCGGCCACTTGCAGCGCGTCCAGCTCCCCACACAGCACCGTGAGATCCACGCCTTGCTCTTCGAAGAAACGCGGGCTGCCGACGAACACCTCACGGTCTTCTACACGCGCCCGCACGCCGCGTCCGGGCACAGCCTCGAAATTCCGCGGCTCTGCCAGGGGAATGCCGCGTTCGCGGGCAACTTCCACAACAGCCTGGGAAATGGGGTGTTCGGAGAAACGTTCGGCGGAAGCGGCGAGCCTGAGCCAGTTGCCAGTTCTCACTGTCGACTGTCCACCGGCCACTGACAACCGCTCACTGACAACCGGTTTTCCTTCCGTCAGAGTGCCAGTTTTGTCCAACAGCACATAGCGCAAATCTTTGATGACCTGAAAGGCCTCGCCAGAGCGCATCAGGATGCCTCTGCGGGCAGCCTCACCGCCGCCGCGGATCATCGCCAACGGCGTGGCCATGCCCAGCGCGCAGGGATAGCCCATCACCAGCACAGCCAGCGCAGCGAAGGCCGCCCGCGCCCAGTCCGGCTGGCCGGTCAGCAGCCAGGCTCCCAGCGTCCAGATGAAGATCGCCAGGGCTGCAAAGCCCAGCACCGCGGGGACATACCGCACCAGGACGCGATCTGCCAGCGCCAGGATGCCGGGCTTCATCGCCCGCGCCGCTTCGATATGCCGTGCCACCTGAGCCAGAAAGGATTCTTCCCCCAGGCGGGTGACTTCCACCAGCAGCGCGCCGGTCTGGTTGACCGAGCCGCCGATGACCTCATCGCCGGGGGCTTTCTCCACAGGCAGCGATTCGCCCGTCACCAGCGCCCCGTTCACCGCCGAAGTTCCATCCAACACATGCCCATCCACGGGGATGGACTCACCCGGGCGCACGCGCACGCGCTCGCCAACCTTCAGTTCGCTCACCGGCACTTCGACCTCGCTCCCATCGGGGTCAACACGACGGGCGGTATCAGGCTGCATGGCAAGCAGTTTGCGCACCGCCTCCGAAGCCCGTGTGCGCACCAGCAACGAAGCCCAGCCGGAAAGCAAATGGTAAGTGGTGATGAAGGTTGCCACAGCAAAAAACTCATGCGCAGGAAAGGTGATTGGGTAGAACAACCCCAGCACGCCGCCGAGCAATCCAGCGAACGCGCCGAACTCCAGTAGCACATGCTGATTCAGAATGCCACGCCGCAAGGACTGATACGCCATCCCCAGGATGTGCGCGCCGGCCCCAAAGGTGGTCAGCAGGGCGAGGGCGATCATCACCGGCTGGAACCAGGGTTGCCAAATTCCCAGCCAGCGCAGGGTCATCAATACCAAGGTGACGGAGGTGAAGGCCGCGCCCCACAACAGCAGATTGCGGGCGCGGCGCAGTTCGGTCTGCTGCTCCTCGAAGGCTTTCACCTTGTCGGGGTCGCGCACGGTATAGCCGAACTTGCGCAGCACATCGCGCAGTTCGAGCGGAGAACGCTGAGACGGATCGTACTCGATGAGGGCTTCCTCGTGCGCCAGACTGACGTGCACGGCGGAGACGCCTTCCATGCGTGTCAGCACCCGCTCGATGGTCATGGTGCAAAAGGAGCACGACATACCGCCGATTTTGAGTTGTAACCGTGCTGAGGAAGGGGAGGGTGTCGTCATCGTTCTTATGGTATACTTTCGGAAAGTTGGAAAGTCAGAGTATCAAACAAACAGAGTGCATTCATGACAAAAGCCACCTATTTCAAGACCCGGCTGCGAAAGAAGGGCCAGATCACCGTGCCCGCCCAGGTGCGGGAGATTCTAAAAGTGTCCGAAGGGGACGACATCATCTTCCATATCAATGAGCAAGGGCAGGTGCTGGTCGAGCGGGTGCAAATCGTCCCTCCAGATCAGGCCTGGTTTTGGACGAAACGCTGGCAGCAGATGGAGCGAGAAGTTCAGGCCGACATTGACGCCGGGCGCACCGCGCGCTTCGACAACGTAGACGACATGCTCACCTGGCTGGACGAAGACGACGATGCCGAAGATTGAAGCGAGTCTTCGTTTCAAAAAGGCCTACCGTAAACTGCCGCCGGATATCCAAAAAAAGGTACGCAAAGCGCTCCGTCTGCTGGCGGACAATCCACGCCATCCATCATTGCGTACCAAACCTATCCAGGGAGCTGCGGGGATTTACGAGGCCCGCGTGGACCGCAACTACCGCATGACATACGAACGGCTGCCGGGGGACATTGTGCGGGTACGCGTGGTGGGAAAGCATGATGAGGCGTTGAAAAATCCATAGATGCTTCTATCCCGCACAACAACTTAACTGGGAGACATCCTTCTCAAAGCCCAGGGAGGCCAGTTTGAGCGCCTCGACGTTGGTGAGGTAGGGGAAAACCGTCCCAC
>CAZZFZ010000082.1:0-12596 GCA_964653835.1 uncultured Anaerolineales bacterium | reverse complement strand
TTCTTAGCCTACCACTGTCCGCACCGCAATGCAGCATTTTTTTGACGGTCGCCGCGCGCCTTTTGCGTGAATGGGGCGAGAGGACGCTTGGCTGCCGCGATCGGTGGCCGGCATCCCGACAGGAAGCTGGGCTGGCATATCGACAACGTCGGCACCCCCGGCGTGCGCTCGGAGTGCAAGCCCACAGGCAGCCAGCCGCCGACCGCGCCAGCTCCCAGCCACGGAGAAAAACAGGAAGGCACGCGGGCCGCCGCGGGCGGCAGCGGCGGAGGGTGTGAAGGGATGGGTGGTAGGTGTGGATCACGTGGCCACGGAGGCGCGGCTCGCTTGGCGGGGCGGTGACCGAGTAGGTCAGCTCGGCGGCGTGCAGGATGGCGCGCCCTCCCGTGGGGCGGCGGACGACCTCCCAGCCGTGGGCCTGCAGGCGCGCCGCGTCCACCTCGGCGAAGGGTTGGGCGTGCCCCAGCGAGAGGCACGGCGGCTCCCAGGCGTACAGCCGCAGCGTCGGCGGGACCTCGCCGCGTAGCACGTGTTCCAGAATGGCCTCATCCACAGCCATGTTCCACGCGCCGCGGGCGGGCGCGCTGCGCACCAGACGCCACGTGGCCGGGGGCAGGGATTCGTTCATAGGCGTCAGGGTAACGGCGCGACGGCTTGCAGGCGGGAGAGGGCTTCCTCGGCGCGCTCGGACGGCAAGGGCAGCAGCGGCGGGCGCACCGGCCACAGGGGGAAATCAAAGTGCCGGGCGAGCAGCGCTTTCAGTGTGGGCGCCATGGGTTGATACTCGTCCAGCACGCTTCTCCAGGCGTTCAGGCGTTCCTGGAGATCGGGGCTGGTCTCTCCTTCCTGGTGCGCCTGCCACACCTGGCGCAACACGGGTGAAACCAGGTTCGCCATGGCGGTGATGCAGCCGCTGGCGTGGTTTTCAAGCGCCAGGCTCAGCATGCGGTCGTTGCCGGTGAGCACGGTCAGCTCGTCCCTGAAGCGCGCGCCGAGCGCCCTGGCGTGCTCCGGGCTACCGGAAGAATCTTTGATGCCGACAAACTGCGCCGGGAAGGCGTCTTTCAGGCGGGCGAGCAAATCCAGGCTGAAAGCCACCCCCGAGACCTGAGGGATGTGGTAGCCAAAGAACGCCCCATCCGAGGGGACGGCCTGACGGATGACGGCGCTGAACCAGGCGAACAACCCCTCCTCGCTGGCCTTGCGGAAGTAGTAGGGGGGCAGCACCACCACGCCGTCGTAGCCGAGGTCGAAGGCAGCGCGCGTCAGGTCGGCGGTCTCCTCCAGGCTGGGCGTGCCCGTCCCTGCCAGCAGGCGGAAATCGGGGAAGGACTCCCGCACAGCCAGCGCGGCGCGCAGAATCGCCGTGCGCTCGCGGGGGGCGAAAGAGGGGCCTTCGGCGGTCGTTCCCAGCAGCAGCGCGCCATGTACGCCGCGGCGGGCGTAGAATTCCAGCAGGGGCGGGATCGCTTCGAGGTCGGGCTTGAAATCGGGTTTGAGCGGGGTGAGGGCGGCGACATAGACGCCGCCGAGAGCGGGTCGGGACATGGGTATCCTCCTGGGATTGCGCTTGTACTGGGGAATGATAAACCCGTTGGGGGCTTTTATCAATGCCGGCCGATTTGACAACCCTCGCGCGCTCTACTATACTCTCTCTGGTTTTCAAACTTCCCCGAGGAGACTCTATGAAATTTCGTGCGTGGCTCTTTGCTCTTTTGTTAACGTTGATGACCGCGTCCTGCCAGGCCGAAGCGCCCGCCGCAAACGGAGGCCTGAACGTAGTCACCACGGTGTCGCCGATCACCAACATCGTCTATAACATCGGCGGTGAGAAAGTCAACCTCAGCGGGATTGTGCCGGAGGGGGTGAACTCTCACACCTTTGAACCGGCGCCCTCGGTGGCGAAGAAGCTCTCCCAGGCCGACCTGATTTTCATCAACGGGTTGCACCTCGAGGAGCCTTCCCTCAAGCTGGCTGAGGCCAACAAGAAGCCGGATGCCGAGATCGTGCTGCTGGGCGAGCAGACGATCACCCCTGATGAGTATGTCTACGATTTTTCCTTTCCCAAAGAGGCGGGCAGCCCCAACCCGCATCTCTGGCCCAACCCGATCTACGCCCTGCGCTACGCTGAATTGGCGCGCGACGCCCTGATCCGCAAAGACCCGGCCAATGAGGCGTATTACCGCGCCAATTACAACGCCTTCGCCGGACGCATCGCCGCGCTGGATGCGGCCATCGCCGCCACAGTGGAGAGCATCCCGGAGGGAAACCGCAAGTTGTTGACCTATCATGATTCCTGGGCTTATTTTGCCCCTCGGTACGGCATGACCGTTTTGGGGGCGATCCAGCCATCGGATTTTGCCGAGCCTTCGGCGAAGGACGTGGTCGCGCTGATTGAGCAGATCCGCGCCGCGGGGGTTCCTGCCATCTTCGGCTCGGAGGTCTTCCCTTCCCCCATCCTGGAGCAGATCGCCCGCGAGAGCGGGGCAGTGTATGTGGATGATCTGCGGGATGACGACCTGCCCGGCAAGCCGGGCGACCCAGGGCATTCGTACATTGGCCTGATGGTTACCAACTTGAAGATCATGGCCGCGGCCCTGGGAGGGGATCCCACCCTGATGGATGGTGTGGATGTCTCCAACATCCCCGGCCCCGACGTGATGGTTGAACAGCAGCAGTAGGGAGACGCCTTGCAACCGCTCATAGAACTCAATCACGTCACATTTGGGTATGGCGCCGAGCCGGTGGTGGAGGATGTCAACCTGCACCTTCATCCGGGGCAGTTCGCCGCCCTGGTTGGCCCCAGCGGCGCGGGGAAGACCACGCTCCTCAGGCTGATCCTGGGGATGCTTCAACCCGTGCGCGGCGAGGTGTGCATCCACGGGCGGGTGCTCAGCCGCCGCAACGTCCCGCAGGTGGGTTATGTGCCCCAGCTCGAAACCGTGGATTGGAACTTCCCGGTGACCGTGGAGCAGGTGGTGCTGATGGGGCGCGTGCGCCAGGCGGGCATCTGGCCGTGGGCCAGCGCCGAAGACCGGCGGCGCGTCCGCGAGACGCTGGAGCGCCTAGACCTCGGCGGGCTGGAGAGCCGGCATATCCGCGATCTCTCCGGCGGCCAGCAGCAGCGCGTCTTTCTGGCGCGCGCCCTGATCGCCGACCCTGACCTCCTCCTGCTGGACGAGCCGACCACCGGCGTGGACATGCGCACGGCCGAGAACATCCTGCACATGCTGGCGGATCTCAATCAGCAGGGGATGACGATCCTGATCACCACACACGATTTGAACGCCGCCGCGGCACACCTGCCCTGGATTATCTGCCTCAATCGCCGCGTCATTGCCCAGGGCGCTCCGGAAGACGTGCTCCGCGTGGAGATACTGAACCAGACCTATCAGGGCGATATGATTGTGCTGCAACAGGATGGCATGTTGTTTGTGCAGCAGAAACCGCACCACCACAACTACCGAGACATCCTGCCGCAGCCTGTGCCTGGAGAAATCCCCCCCACAAAAAAGGAGGCGCGCCGCGATGGAATACTGGATTGAGCCGTTTCAGTTCGAGTTCTTCCGCAACGGGACGATCGCTGCGGTGCTGGTGGGCGCGTTGTGCGGCCTGATTGGCGTGTATATCGTCTTGCGCGGCATGAGCTACATCGGGCATGGGCTTTCGCACGCCATCTTCGGCGGCGCGGTGGTTTCGTTCGTCATGCAGTGGAATTTCTACATCGGGGCGGGGCTGTGGGGCTTCCTCGCCGCCCTGTTGATTAACCAGACTGTGCGGCGCACCAAAATTTCGGTGGACGCGGCCATCGGCGTGATCACCACGGCGAGTTTCGCCGCCGGGGTGGCTTTAATCAGCCGCTACCAGCGCTTCACCCGCTCCTTTGACGCCGCGCTGTTCGGCAACATCCTCGGCGTCACCCGTCAGGATGTCTACGTGGTGGCCGGGGTTTCGCTGCTGGTCGCTGCGGTCATCTTTTTCATGTACCGACAGTTGCTCTTCACCACCTTCGATGCCGAGGTCGCCCGCGCATATGGGGTGCGCACCGAATGGGTGGATACGGTCTTTGCCCTGTTGCTGGCGGCTGCGCTGATCGCCTCGATGCAGATTCTCGGCGTGACGCTGATCGCTGCCGCCCTGGTGATCCCGGCGATCACCGCCCGCTTGCTGACGGATAGTTTTAACCACATGCTGCTGTTATCGGTGTCGATCGGCGCGCTAACCGGCTTGGTGGGTATGTTTGTCAGTTATTTTATTGACGTCTCTTCAGGGGCGAGCATCGTGCTGTTGCAGGCGGCGGTCTTCTCGTTGACTCTGGCCCTCACCTCCTGGCGCAAGCGCGTCGCGCACCGCCTGATGCACACGCATGTTTAAAGTAAGATGATGTCCGCCACACGTTTGGAGAAGGATACCCTCGGTAGCGTTGAAGTCCCCGCCGAAAAACTCTGGGGGGCGCAAACCCAGCGGGCGGTGGAGAACTTTCGCATTGGGGAGGAGCGGATGCCTCGCGCCATGATCCGCGCTTTGGGTATCGTCAAGTATTGCGCCGCCCGCGTGAACGTGAAACTGGGGGTGCTGGAGCCAGTTTTGGGGGAGGCGATCGCCACCGCGGCGCAGGAAGTGATCGCTGGGAAGCTGGATGAGCATTTCCCTCTGAGTGTGTGGCAATCCGGCTCGGGGACGCAGTCCAACATGAATGCCAACGAGGTGATCGCCAACCGCGCCAATCAACGGTTGGGCTACCCGCTGGATGCGAAATCTCCGGTTCACCCGAACGATCATTGCAACCGCAGCCAGTCGTCGAATGACGTTTTTCCCACGGCGATGCACATCGCCGCGGTCGAACAGACTCATCATCGCCTGCTCCCCGCTTTGCGGGAATTACATGGCGCGCTGGATGAGAAATCGCGCCGCTGGCGCGATCTGATCAAGATCAGTCGCACCCATTTGCAAGACGCCACGCCGTTGACGCTGGGGCAGGAATTCTCTGGCTATACAGAGCAGATGCGTTTGGGAATGGCGCGCCTGGAGGATGCCCTGCAGCGCCTGTATCCTCTCGCGCAGGGTGGCACCGCTGTGGGCACGGGGTTGAACGCCCCAGCGGAGTTCGGTGAGCATTTCGCCGCTGAGGTGGCGCGTTTTACCGCTCTCCCCTTTGTTTCTGCAACGAATAAGTTTGAAGCCCTGGCGGCGCATGATGCACTGGTGGGCATTTCGGGTGCGCTGAACACCCTGGCGGTCAGCCTGAACAAAATTGCCAATGACATCCGCCTGCTTGGCTCCGGGCCGCGCGCCGGCCTGGGCGAATTGAAGTTGCCCGCCAACGAACCGGGTTCATCCATCATGCCCGGCAAGATTAACCCTACTCAGGTCGAGGCGTTGACCATGGTGTGTGCTCAGGTGATGGGCAATCATGTCACCGTGACCATCGCCGGGGCGCAGGGACACCTTGAGCTGAATGTGTTCAAGCCGGTGATCATCTATAACGTGCTGCAATCCATCACTTTGCTGGCGGATGCGGTTTTGAGTTTTACGGAGCGTTGTGTGCGCGGCATTGAGCCGAATCGCGAACGTCTGCGCCAGCTGGTGGAAAGCTCGCTGATGCTGGTCACCGCGCTGGCGCCGCACATCGGTTATGACCGTGCAGCGGCCATCGCCCACGCTGCATTGGAGCGAGGGATCTCCTTGCGTCAGGCGGCGCTGGAGAGCGGCCACGTCAGCGCGGAGGAATTCGATCGTCTCGTGCGCCCAGAGGCAATGACCCAGCCGACCTCGCCGGATGAAGACCAGAACGCGGTACAATAGTCGCGGCTGAAAAAATGCCTTCCGCAGGCTGAAGACAGCGGGAGCCTTCAACTCCAAGAGAACGTAAAGGATGGTCTATGAACCCGATTGAGCAACTGCACGCCCTGGGTCAATCGTTGTGGTACGATAACATTGAGCGCCGTCTGCTGAAAAACGGCGAGCTGGCGGCGATGATCGCCCGAGGGGATATCCGCGGGGTGACTTCCAACCCCAGCATCTTCAACAACGCCATCACCAACTCGACGGATTATGATGACGCCCTGCTCCCTCTGGCGCGCCAGGGGTTTTCGAGCGAGGCGATTTATGAAGCCCTGGCGATTGCCGATATCCAAGCGGCCTGCGATTTGTTCCTCCCCCTGTACGAACAGACGCGGGGCGGCGATGGGTATGTCAGCCTGGAGGTCAGCCCTTACCTGGCAGAGGATACTGAGGCCACCTGCCAGGAAGCCGCCCGCCTGTGGGGACAGGTCAGCCGCCCCAACCTGATGATAAAAATCCCCGCCACACGCGCTGGCCTGCCGGCCATCCGACGCTCCATCGCCGCGGGCATCAATGTCAACGTCACATTGATTTTCTCCATCGCCCGCTACGAGGAAGTGATGGAGGCTTACCTGGCGGGGCTGGAAGATCGCCTGGCGAAGGGGGGCAGCGTGGAAACCATCGCCTCGGTGGCCTCTTTCTTCGTCTCGCGCATTGATGCCAAGGTGGATGGGTTGCTGCAGGCGATTGTTGACGGGGAAGGGAAGCGGGCGACGGAAGCCCGCGCCTTGCAAGGGAAGATCGCCATCGCCAATGCCAGACTGGCGTATGCGCGTCATAAACAGGTCTTTTCAGGCGAGCGCTGGGAGCGGCTGGCGGGGCGGGGGGCGCGTCTCCAGCGGGCGCTTTGGGCCTCCACGAGCACCAAGAATCCGGCGTATCCCGATACGCTGTATGTGGACGAGTTGATCGGCACTAACACCGTCAACACCGTGCCGCCCAAAACCCTGGAAGCCTTCCGCGATCATGGGACGGCGGCGCCGACCCTGGAAGCAAATCTGGACGCCGCTCAGGGGCAAATGGAGGCCCTGGCCGGGCTGGGAATTTCTATGGAAACGGTGACGGCTGAGCTGGAGCAGGAGGGCGTGCGCAAGTTTGCCGAGGCATTTACTGCCCTGCTCGCCGCGGTCGAGAGCCGCATTAATGGTTAGGCTGGCTTGAACTTTAGAATTCTGCGGTATACTTGCGCCATGGTCGAATCGCCATTTCCTCAGTTATCTTTATTTGACATTGCAGATACCTTGCCCTCCACGGCTGAGCTGTTCCCCGCGGTGTGGCAGGCCATTGAGGGGCTGGCCGCCCCGGAGCCTCCGCGACGCTATGAGAGCCTTGAGCGCCTGATCTCGCTAAAGGCGGCTCGCGTTTCACCGCTGGCAGCTTATATGCTGGCTACCCGATTGATTGATCCGGATATCACCTTCCGTATTCGGGTTATCCAGGCGTTGGGGGAGATGGTTGCTGCCCGAGGGGAGGATAAACCGACGGAGGAAGTCCGTCGCTATCTGCGGGCGCGGTGTATGGTCATGGGGCGCGGCACCGTGCTGGCCGTTCTGGAGGCCGTCATAGCGGATGATTCCATCGAACCGCACGCCACTGCGTTGTTTACCCTGTGCTCCCATGCCGGCAACATTCTCGTTGATCTGGCCTGTGATCGCAAAGTGGGGGTGAATCTGCGGGATCGGGCGATCCGCTTGCTGGGGAAGATTGGCTTTATTGAGGCCATAGGCCGCCTGGAGCGGCTGGCGGACTGGCTGGCGAAGCGGGCGGGAGAACAGCGCCGGATGCCCTTTGCCCCTCCGGCGCTTCAGGAAGAAGCGGATTTGTTGCCCCTAGTTCAAAGCACGTTGACCCTACTGCGTCAGCCTTAGTTTGGGTTAGAACAATCTATAAAGGCAGTCAGCGCCCTTCGATACGCACGTTGCTAACGCTCCGTGCTACTCAGGGCGCTTATCTTTAATCCCGTATTTGAAAATCAGAGGGGGCGTTTGCAATTGGGGCAGATGGTCTCGCTCCGCCGAACGACGAAGCCGCAGTTGGGGCATGTGAGTGGCTGAACGTTCCCCAACGGCGCGCCGCAGGCGATGCAACTGGATTCCCCCACAGGATTGGCCGTATCACAATACTCACAAATCAGTCTGCGCAGGCGTTCGGAGAGTTGCAGCGAAGCGCCATGCGCCGCGGCAACGCGCTCAATGGTTTCCCACACACGATCATCCAGTTGCAGGCTTTCGATATCCTGGGCGATGTCGTCCAGTCTTCCCAGCAGGCTGAAGGGGTTTTGCAACGCGGCGAGCGCCGTCGTCCCTAGGCTGGCTGCCACGCCGAAGATGGAATGATCGCCGATCTGCACCGCTACGCCGTCTTCCACGCGGTCAATGGCGATTGTCAGGCCGGTCTGACCGCCCGACTGGCGGTGAGCGCGCGTGGCGATCTGGACGATAAGCCCCTGGGGCGTAGAAATCTGGCGCGCCTGATAGTTGCCGCGGTCGAACTCGGCGATCAGGGCGCGGGCGAACATTTCTGGCTGGATTTCACCGTGGAAGATTTTCTTTTTCATGGCGAAAGGGATTATACCAATGAACTGGCGCTCGCTCGGTCGTTGTGCACAAGGATGCGCAACGTCAGCGGCGGCATACTCAACGGTTGCCGCGTGGAGATGTTTTCTGCGTGTACCTTGTCGTAGAAGTTATCCCCCAGGCCGGAGACGCGCAGGAAATCCCCCGCGAGGGTCAGCGGGCGTTCGCTGAAATTCGCCAGCACCAGGGCGCGTTCTTCGGCGTGGGTGCGAACATAGCCCAGCAGGTGACGATTCCCGGTGGGGATGACCTGTAACTGGTTGCCGCCCAGGGCGGGCGTATCCTTGCGAATCTGGATCAGGCGGCGCAGGCCCTGGAATATCCGCCCCTCCAGGGTGGTAGGGTCCTGCCGCCGCCCCATGCGCGCCCAATCGGCGGCCACGCGGTGGATCCAGCGCGAATCGCCAACCTTGCGCGGCTCGTGCGCCGAGGGATAGTCGTTTAGTGTGCCGACCTCGTCTCCCAGGTAGATCAGGGGGATGCCCCCGGCGGTCAGGATGATGCCGTGGAGGAGCAGGATACGGCGAATGGCGAATTCTACCTCCTGGGGGCCTTCCTCGTTGAGCGCTTTCTCTAGCCCCGCCAGGGAAGCGCATGTCCCGCTGATGCGTGCGTCACCGGTTTTATGGTTTTCCTGAAATGGCAGGCCGCGAGCGAAACTGCCGGGAAAGCGCCCGGTGTAGAAGGCGTTGAGGAACTGGCGGTGGTCGTAACCATTGATTCCCAGGCGCGCGGCATCTTCATCGGAGAACGTCCAGCCGATGTCATCGTGGCTGCGCACGTAGTTGACCCAGGATGTCCCCGCGGGCAGGGTGTGTCGCTCGCGCAGCGCCAGTTCCAGCAGGTTGGTCTCGCGCGTCGCCAGCGTGTTCCATAGCAGCGCCATCAGCAGGGGGTTGTAGGAAAGCTGGCATTCTTCGGGGGCGATGTATTTAATCACCTCGTCGGGGTGGACGATGGCCTCGGATTTGAAGAGCAACCCCGGCGCGGCGATGCGCGCCACCGCGTTGAAGGCGCGAATCAGCGTATGCGCCTGCGGCAGGTTTTCGCAATTCGTCCCTGCTTGCTTCCAGGTGAAGGCCAGCGCGTCAAAGCGCAGCACGTCCGCGCCCAGGTTGGCGAGAAAGAGCATCTCGTCGGCCATCTGGACGAAGGTGGCCGCGTTGCTGTAATTCAGATCCCACTGATAGGTGTGAAAGGTCGTCCACACCCAACGGGTTTGACCGTCCAGTGCGAGGGGGGAGAAGGCCCCTGGATGTTCCTGGGGGAAGATTTCGCGCAGGTGTTGTTCATAGATATCGGGCAGGGAACGATCCGGGAAAATCCAATAGTATTGACTGTAGAGCAGGTCGCCCTGACGGGCTTTCTGCGCCCAGGGATGGTCCTCGGCGGTGTGGTTGAGGACGAAGTCCAGCACCAGGCTGATGCCCGCCCGTCGCAGGTCTTCGGCCAGCGCCCGCAGGTCGTCCACCGTGCCCAGGCGTGGCTCCACGGTGCGGTAATCGCTAATGGCGTAGCCGCCGTCGTTCTCCTCCGGGCGGGTTTTGAAGAGCGGCATCAGATGCAGGTAAGTCAGGCCAAGTTCCTGGAAGTAGGGGATTTTCTGGTGCAGGCCGCGCAAATCTCCGGCGAACAGGTCAACGTAGCACACCCCGCCGATCATCTCATGGGATTGAAACCAGTCGGGGTGCGACTCGCGCTCGGCGTCCAGTGCTTTGAGGGCGCGCGGGCGTTTCAGCCATTGGCGCGCCATGTTGACCACCAGCTCCTCGAGATAGTAGAAGAAGTCATATTGCCTGCCGTAGAGCGTTAGCAGGTGCTCGAACAGGCGCGGGAAGTGCTGATCCAGGCGGGCGCGGAAGGTTTCCCATTCGTCTGGCCGGGTGGCGACGGTCTCGCTCAGGCGCGCTTCCAGGCGGGGCAGCAGGCGGGCCAGGGTGTGGGTGGATTGGGGTGTTGGTTGCACTGGTTGCATTGGTTGTGTCGGTTCTCTTTTGCTTCGTTACCTTGTTGCCTGGCGACCTTCGTTACCTATCTCTCTTTCCGCCAGCGCGATCGCGCCCAATACCCCGGCGCGCTTACCCAGCGCGGGGGGAACGATGTAGGTTTCGATGCGCTCGGTGATGGCCGGGGATTGCAGGTAGCCGTTGAGGGAGGCGAGCACCAGGTCGCGAATGCGTGGGAAGAGGTGCATCTGCGACATCACCCCGCCGCCCAGGATAATGCGCTGCGGCGAGAGGGTGCAGATGAAGGTGTGCAGCGCCTGCGCCAGGTAGTCGGCTTCCAGCTCCCAGGCGGGGTGATCGGACGGCAGGGTTTCAGCCTTCTGACCCCAGCGTTTTTCAATCGCAGGACCGGAGGCCAGCCCTTCCAGGCAGTCGCCGTGAAAGGGACAGATGCCGGGGAAGGGATCGCGCTGCGGATCGCGCACCATGCGGATATGCCCCATTTCCGGGTGGATCAATCCGTGGAGCAGGCGGCCGCGCGCCATGCCCCCGCCGCCGATCCCTGTGCCGATGGTCAGGTAGAGGAAGGTGTCCAGCCCCTGGGCCGCGCCCCAGCGCCACTCGCCCAGTGCCGCGCCGTTGACATCGGTGTCGAAGGCGATGGGGAGGTCAAAGTGCTGACGCAGCGCGCCGACGAAATCGGTGTGCGCCCAGCCGGGTTTGGGGGTTGTGGTGATGCGCCCGTAAGTCGGTGAGGCCGGGTCGGGGTCGAGCGGGCCAAAGGCGGCCACGCCGATGGCGGCCAGGGAGCCGTGTTCAGCCTGGGCGGCGCGCAGAAAGTCCACCACGCGTCCCAACGTCTCCGCGGGCGAGGTGGTGGGGAAGCGTGCATCGGCGCGCAGGTCATCGGGGCCGGTGCCCACCGCGCAGATGAATTTGGTCCCGCCGGCTTCGATGCCGGCTATTAGTGGGTTGGTCATTTGGGTGAGTTGGTTCAATTAGTTTGATTGGTCTAGTTGGTCTGAGTGGTTCATGGGTTGTGCTGGTTGCATTGATTCATTGGTTGGAAGGCGCAGTTCGCCTGCCCAGCCGCCCGTGGTCCGTTGTCCATCGTCAGCGGTCCGTTTCCCGTCCCCACCAGTAGCCGTAGGGAGGAAGGGTGAGTTGGCCGCTGGCAGCGCGTTGGTCGAAGAGGTCGATGAAACGGCTTGCCGGAAGGGTGACGGTCTGCGGTTGGCAGCTGAGGTTGTTGAGGATGAGCAGCGTCTCCCCAGCGTTGCGGCGGAAGTAGGCGGCCACTTTGGGAACGGTGTCTAGCCATTCGATAGTGGGTTCGCCGAAAGTGGGGTGGGCTTTGCGGACGGCGATCATCCGGCGAATGGCGTGGAAGAGGCTGTCTGGGTCGGCGAGTTGGGCGGCCACATTGACTTGCGCATAGCCGAAAGGCGGTGTGTGGATGACCGGCGCATAGGGCTGCACGGCAGGGGCGGTGAAACCGGCGTGGGGACTGGAGTCCCATTGCATGGGGGTGCGCACCCCATTACGGTCCGGGAGGGAGATGTCGTCGCCCATGCCGATTTCATCGCCGTAGTAGAGCGTGGGCGCGCCCGGCAGGGTGAACAGCAGCGAGTACGCCAGCTCGATTTTGCGGCGGTCGTTGCCCAGCAACGGAGCCAAGCGGCGGCGGATGCCCAGGTTGAGGCGCATGCGCGGCTCCGGGGCGTAGGTCTCCCACATCAAGCGGCGCTCGGTTTCGGTGACCATCTCCAGGGTGAGTTCGTCGTGGTTGCGCAAGAAGGTGCACCATTGGCAGTTTTCGGGGATGCTTGGCGTGTGATTCATAATCTCGACCATGGGGTCGCGGCGGCCTTTTGCCAGCGCCATGAAGATGCGCGGCATGAGGGGGAAGTGGAACCCCATATGGAACTCATCCCCTGGGACGGAGGGATCATCGGGGTCACCGCCAAAGTAGGGGCGCACATCCGCGGGCCACTGGTTGGCCTCACACAGCAGGATGCACCCCGGGTAACGCGCTTCCATCCACGCCCGCAGGCGTTTGAGGAAGGCGTGCGTCTCAGGCAGGTTTTCGCAGTTGGTGCCCTCGCGTTCGAACAGGTAAGGCACGGCGTCGGCGCGGAAGCCGTCAATCCCCATCTCCAGCCAGAACTGCGCCACCCTGAGCATCTCCTCCTGCACCGCTGGGTTGTCGAAGTTCAGGTCGGGCTGGCTG
>CAZZFZ010000081.1:0-12655 GCA_964653835.1 uncultured Anaerolineales bacterium | reverse complement strand
ATGCCTACGGCCTTGATTTCCGGCATCACCGGCCAGGATGGCTCTTACCTGGCCGAGTTTTTATTAGCGAAGGGATATCGTGTTTTGGGGATGGTGCGCCGTTCCAGCACGGTGACGTTTGGGCGCATTGAACACATTCAGGATAAGATTGAAATTGTGCAGGGCGACCTCCATGATCAGGGTTCGCTGGTTGCCATTATGGAGGAGTATAAGCCGGATGAGGTATATAACCTGGCGGCGCAATCGTTTGTGCCCACCTCGTGGAATCAGCCGGTGCTGACCGGCGAAGTGACCGCCCTGGGGGTGGCGCGCATGCTGGAGGCCATCCGCCTGGCGCATCCCGAAGCGCGTTTCTATCAGGCTTCTTCCAGCGAGATGTTCGGCAAGGTGCGCGAAGTCCCTCAAAAGGAGACCACGCCTTTTTATCCGCGCAGCCCTTACGGGGTCGCAAAGGTCTACGGGCACTGGATCACCGTGAATTACAGGGAGTCCCACGACATTTTTGCCTGTTCCGGGATTCTGTTCAACCACGAGAGTCCCCGCCGCGGGCTGGAGTTCGTCACCCGCAAGATCACCCACGGGGTGGCGCGCATCAAGTTGGGGCTGGCCGATGAGCTGCGTCTGGGCAACCTTGAGGCGCGCCGCGATTGGGGCTTCGCCGGTGATTATGTCGAAGCTATGTGGCTGATGCTGCAACAGGATGAGCCGGATGATTACGTGGTCTGCACCGGCGAGACGCACTCGGTGCGCGAGTTCTGCGAGGCCGCCTTTGGGCATGTGGGGCTGGATTACCGCGATTACGTGGTGCAAGACCCGCGCTTCTACCGCCCGGCGGAGGTGGATTTGTTGGTGGGCGATCCGACGCGGGCACGCGAGAAACTCGGCTGGAAGCCGCGCGTCAGTCTGGAAGAGCTGGTGCAGATGATGGTGGACGCCGATCTGCGTTACCTGGGGCGGGAGGCACTCTAGTAATGGCGTGGACGGGCCGCCTCAGGCGGTTGCTGGGGTTGCCCCGGCTGGCGGAGGTAGTCGCCCTGGTGGGGGGTGTGGTGTACGGCTTGCAGGCGTGGCGCAGCGTGCACACCCTGGATACCGTGCTGGATGAGGGGCTGTACTTGTTGAAAGGGTATCTGTTCGCCTCCGGGGAGTATCGCCCGTTTCAGGAATATGGGCTGTGGACGAACCACATGCCCGTTTCGTTTTATATTCCCGGTTTCGTGCAAGTGATTTTCGACCCGGGGCTGCGCACCGGGCGGTATTTTGCGCTGGCGCTTTCCCTGCTGTTTGTGTTGGGTGTGTGGCTGGTAGCCCGGCGTTTGGCCGGGGATGGACTGGCGGCCCTGGCGGTCTGGACTCTGGCGATGAACCCGGCGCTGATTCAGAGTTACAGCCTGGCGACTTCCCAGGGGCTGGTGGCCTGCATGTTGATCTGGATTCTGTTCCTCACGCTGGGGGAGGGCCGTCGGGACTGGCAGGTTGTTCTGGGGGCCACGCTCGCCGCAGTCCTGGCGTTGACGCGCCTCAACATGACGCCGCTGCTGCTTTTCCTGTTGATTTATATCTGGGCGCAGCATGGGGAGCGGGCGGGGCGTTGGGCTGTGGCTGCGGGGTTGTTGATGTTCCTCGGCGGGCATGCTTATTATTATCCGGGTATCCTGCGTATGTGGGTCAAGTGGTTCCCGCAACAACTGACGCCCTTCCTCGACCGCTGGCGCTATGCCGGGGTTGCGCCTTGGCCGCGTCCCCCCATCCCCGCCGAGGCCCGCCTGACCAGCCTCTTCCAGGGGTATTATCTGCACTTTGTGCCCCTGATTGGCGTGCTTGCCAGCTGGATTTTGTGGCCGCGGCGCTGGAGGCGCAGCGAACGCCGGATGGCTGTTTTTCTCTCGGTCTCTTATGGGTTTTTATTTGTGATCCATGCCTGGGCTTCGCTGGGGGGGAAGCACTGCGTTTATTGTTTCTCAGGGTATCTTTTCTTCTTCGAGGCGCTGGGGTTGTTGTTGATTCTGCTGACGGCGCGCTTCTGGCGGAGGGAGCTTTCTCGCGGTAGAAATCTGACGGCACTGGGCGTGGTGCTGACGGGGTTGGGCGCGCTGGTGTGGGGATATGCCTACCATTTCGGCAGCGGCGCGCAGACGGCGCTGGACAGCCTGATCAAAGCGGTGCTGGAGATGCCGGTGCCGCGCTTCTCTGGTGGACGCCTGGCGGAGGGGGAGATCGCACTGTGGGGGCTGCTGCTCAACAAGTTCCGTTTGCTGGAGCGTTACCCTTATGAAAGCGCCATGCAGATTCTGGATGCCTGGGCGCGCGGCATCGCTGCCGTCCTGCTGATGGCGCTGTTGCTGGTCGCGCTCTTCCGTCTGCCTGGCTGGCTGCGTGCCCGAAACGTGCGCTGGATCCCGGAAAGCGCCGCAGGCGGGGCGCTGGTGCTCTTCTTGCTTGCCGGATGGCTGCTCACGCCGATCGGCATTCTGGGGCGCGCCGATTCGCTGTATGCGTGCGGGCGTGATGTAATTGCTTCTTATGAGGAAGCCGGGGAGCATTTGCGGGCGCGTATTACCCCTGGTTCGCGGGTTTACTGGCAGGGCAGCGATACACAGGTGGCCCTGCTATATCTGGATCGGCCGCGCTTTTTCCCGCCGCAGTTGAACGCCGATTACTCCCTGCGCCTGGGGGAGGTCGATACCCTGGTGCGCTACGGATTTTGGAATGATGAGCTTGCTTCTCGCTGGCAGCGGGAAGCGGATGTGATTTTGATTGAGGAGCGGCAATATGGCGGGGGCCTGGCGGAGTACGTTACCTCGGGCCTGTTCGAGGAGTTGACCCCCGCGCCGGAGGTCGGCTGCCGGGCAGGGACCAGCCTGCACATTTACCGGCGATTGCCTTAACCAATGCGTATTCTTGTGTTGATTTACGAATTCCCGCCTGTGGGCGGCGGCGGCGGCCGGGTGGCTGAGGACATCTGCCGCGGCCTGGCGCGGCGCGGCCACGAAGTACGCGTGTTGACCTCCCACTACGGCGATTTGCCGCGCCGTGAGGTGGTTGACGGCGTGCAGGTGCAGCGCGTGGCGGTGGGGCGGCGGCTGCCGTTCAAGGCCTATCTGCGCGATATGCTGGGGTATGTGCTGGTTGGTTTCCTCCCTGCTCTACGGCTGATCCGGCGCTGGAGACCCGATGTGATCCACGTGCATTTTGCCGTCCCTAGCGGGGCGCTTGCTCTTCCTCTCTCCCTGCTGACCGGCGTCCCCTATATCCTGACGGCGCACCTGGGGGATGTGCCCGGCGGCGTGCCGGACAAGACCGATCGCTGGTTCCGCTGGGTGTTCCCACTCACCCCGCCGATCTGGAAGCGGGCGGCGCGCGTCTTCGGAGTCAGCGATTTCACCCGTCAGCTCGCCGAACAGCATTACGGTATGAGGGTTGATGTGTTGCACAACGGCGTGGATTTGGAGATGCTTGATCCGGGCGAGATCCGGGTCAACACGCCGCCGCGGGTGATGTTCGCCGGCCGTTTTGTGGCGCAGAAGAACCCGGTGCAGGTGGTGCGGGCGTTGAGCGCGCTGCGCGATCTGCCGTGGGAGTGCGTTATGGTTGGGGATGGTCCGCTGCGCGCCGCGGTGGAAGCGGAAATCCAGGCCCGCGGACTGGGTGCGCGTTTCACCCTCACTGGTTGGGTGACGCCGGACGAGGTGGTCGCCGAGTTCCGCCGTAGTGACCTGCTTTTTATGCCCTCCCTCTCGGAGGGGTTGCCAGTCGTCGGCGTGCAGGCGCTGGCGATGGGGCTGGCTATCGTGGCCGGGCAGGTGGGTGGTTTTGTGGACCTGGTGGAGCAGGGCTATAATGGATATCTGATCGATGGGCAGCATGCCGAACACATGGGCGTGGAGCAGCTGCGAACCTTGCTCACCTCACCGGAGCAGTTGCTGGCGTTCCGCCGCAACAGCCGCCAACTTGCCAGCCGCTTTGATATTCGCAAGATCGTCGCCGCTTATGAGACCGCCTTGCTGGATGTGTTAAACGAGCGACGAGGACGGAGTTCAGTTTTCGATGGTTGACACCGCAGCAAAAACCGATCACGCGCCGCTGGTCGTCCTCGGCTGGGACGCGGCCACCTGGGACCTGGCCTCGCGCTGGCTGGCGGAGGGCAAGTTGCCTCACCTGGCGCGCCTGATGGAACGCGGCGCTTCGGGGACGATTCGCTCGACCGCCCTGCCGGTCAGCCCAGCAGCGTGGAGCACCATCATCACCGGGCAGAACCCCGGCAGGCACGGCGTCTTCGACTGGTTCGCCCGCAAGCCGGGCAGTTATCAGGTGGAATATGTGCACACCGGGCAGATCAAGGCGCGCCCGGTTTGGGAGTATTTCAACCGCGGCGGGCGGCGCATTGGGGTGTTCAACCTGCCGATGTTGTACCCCGCCGTCCCTCTGGATGGCTTTATGTTCTCCGGCCTGGCCGCGCCCGATGCCCACGCCGAGGGGTTCGCCTATCCCCCGGAGCTGATCGCTGAGCTGGAGCGCGCTATCGGCCCCTTCCGCCACGCGGAGACCGCCATCTACCGCTATGGGGATGAGCGCGCCTACCTGGATGATATGCTCGCCCTGTTGGATTATCAGCGGCGGGCGTTGCTCTACCTGATTGAGCATCACCCCTGCGATGCCTACCTGTTGGTGCTGATGCAGATTGATCACGCCCAGCACAAGTTCTGGCGCTATCTCTCGCCGGATTACCCCGGCTACAATCCGCAGCGAGACGGCGCTTTTGCCGATGCGATTGAGCAGGTCTACCGCGCCATGGACGCCCTGCTGGGCGACCTGGTGGCCGCGTTGGGCGAGGAGGTCAACTACATCGTCCTCTCGGATCACGGCGGCGGGCCGGTGCACGGCATCATGTACATCAACCGCTGGCTGCATGAGATCGGTATGCTGCACCTGCACGATGACCCGCGCACTCGGCTCAAGTTGTGGCTGGCGCGCACCGATTTGATTGGCCGCGCCTATCGGTTGGTCAGCCGCCTGGGGTTGGGCTGGGTGGCGAACCTGGTCTCCAAACCGGCGCGCAACAAGGTGGTGAGTTCGTTTTTAGGGTTTGAGGATATTGACTGGTCGCGCACCCGTGCCTACGCCCGCGGCGCGTTCGGCCAGATTTTCGTCAACCTGAAGGGGCGCGAACCCCAGGGGATTGTGAAGCCTGGGGACGAGTACCGCCAGGTGGTGACGGAGCTGGTGGAGGCCCTGCGCGCCCTGCTGCACCCAGAGACGGGCGAACCGCTGATTGACGATATTCATCTGCGGGAGGAGATCTTCTCTGGGCCTTGGCTGGAGCAGGCGGCGGACATCCTCTTCTCAATCCAGGGGTATCTTTACCAGGCCTCGGTCAAGATGGGCCTGGAGAGCGAGTCTATCCTGGGGCAGTCGGAATACCAGGATTCGGGAAGCCACCGCCCGGAGGGAATTCTGGTGATGGCCGGGCCGGACGTGCGCTCCGGCGTCGAAGTGCAGGACGCCGCCGTCGCCGATGTGCTGCCCACCATGCTGGCGTTGGCCGGGCTGCCCGTCCCCGATGACCTGGATGGTGAGGTTTTGCTGGAGGCGTTGACCCCGGAGCGGCGGGCGGCGATTCGGTACGTCCGGTTACAGCCGGAAGCCGGGCCAGGTGAAGCCGCCCCGACGATGAGCGCCGAGGAGCGCCTCGAACTGGAGAAGCGTTTGCGCGATCTGGGGTATCTGGGATGAAGAAGTGGATGAACGCTCGCTGGCTGCGCTGGGGGGGGACGCTGGTCTCCACGGGGTTGTTCCTCTGGCTGCTGAGCCGTCAGGACTGGCGCGTGCTTTGGTCGACGGTGCGCCGGATGGATCTCTGGTTGTTGCCGCTGGCCGCTGGCCTTTATTTCACCGCGGTGCTGTTGAACACATTGCGCTGGTATTTGTTGTTGCGGGTGCAGCCGATGAATGTGCGCTACACCGCCCTGTTGCGGATTGTGCTTTCGGGGAATTTCGCCTCGAACTTCCTGCCCTCCACTGTAGGCGGGGATACGGTGCGGATTGTGAGCACCTCGCAGACCACCGGCTGGGCGATCGGCCTGGCTTCGGTGGTGGTGGATCGCCTGATTAACGTGGCCGCCATGACAGCGCTGCTGCCGATTTCCTGGTTTGCTTTGCAGCCGGTGGGCTGGTTTTCCGCTGCCGCTGCCGCGATTGGGCGGCGTGGTGGTTCTGGCTATGGAGGCCTCGCGGCTGCCTGGCTGGTTCCGCTGCGCAAGAAGGTGGGCGGCGGGTTATGGAAGATACGCGTGGCGTTGGGGATGTGGCGCGAGCGTAAATATGTGCTCCTGCTCGGTCTGCTCGTCTCCTGGCTGGCGCGCCTTTCGGTGTTTTCGGGGGTCTGGATTCTGGCGCGCGGGCTGGGGATAGGCGTCAATTTGTGGCAGGTGATCGGCGTGGGGGCGGTCACGTATGTGCTTTCCTTGTTGCCGATCTCGATCAACAGCCTAGGGCTACGAGAAGTCACCATGACCACGCTCTACGTTCAACTGGGCGCGACGCTGGAGCAGGCCTCGGCGTTGACTGTGGTCACGCGCATGATCCTGATTTTGGAGACAGTGCCAGGGGCGCTGTGGATTTCTGATGCACTGCGCGTGGCGCGTGCCGCGCCGACCCCGGCCACCGAGGAGATGGCCTGATGTGGTCAGAAATCTGGCGGGTTGTGCGCCGCGATCTCTCTCTGCGTGTTTTGCGCGAGCTGGTCTTTTTGTGGCTGGCGAACCATCTCCCCCGCCTGCACACCGCGGACGCTTTGCGGGCGCTTCTGCTCCGCCTGGCGGGGATGCGAGTGCGCTATCCGGCGCACATCTGGTCGCCGCTGGACGTGCGCCCAATCGGCGGCGCGGCGCGGATTTCGATTGGGAAGGACACGTTCATTAACAGCTATGTGCGCCTGGCGGCGCGCGCCCCGGCGACGATTCAGATCGGCGAGCGGGTGCTCATCGGGCCGGGATGTTATTTTGAAACCGTGAATCACACCCTGATGGTGGATGAAAACGGCCGCCGCAGGACTGAGCCGCGCTCGATTGTGGTGGAAGACGAAGTCTGGTTTGGGGCGCGGGTGACGGTTTTGCCCGGCGTGCGAATAGGCAAGGGCAGCGTGATCGCCGCCGGAGCGGTGGTTGCTGAGGATGTCGCCCCCTATACGGTTGTTGGGGGCATCCCTGCCCGTCCCATCCGGCGTGTGGAGGCTGCTTGACCGTTCTGCGGGGGGTGGGCTACAATGCCTCCCGATTTTGCGCCGGCCGCGAGGATGAACCGGCGCTTGAGGTGAGTGATATGATGGATGAGATGAAACAACTTTCGGTTGTCATCCCGGTTTATAACGAGCATGAGAGTTTGCCCCAGTTGCACAAGGCGTTGCACGATGCGCTGGGTTCGCTGGATATCCCCTGGGAGATCGTCTATGTAGATGATGGTAGCACGGATGAGAGCCTGCGGGTGCTCACCGGGCTGGCCGAGGCCGATGTGGAGCACACTCGCGTGGTTGGTCTGCGTCGCAATTTCGGGCAGACCGCGGCCATCGCCGCGGGGCTGGATTACGCTCAGGGGGATGTGATTGTGCTGATGGACGCTGATATGCAAAACGACCCCGCGGATATCCCCATGATGATTGAGAAAATGGCCGAGGGCTACGACGTGGTCAGCGGATGGCGCAAGAATCGGCAGGATAAATTCATCACCCGCACGCTGCCTTCGCGCATCGCTAATGGCATCATCTCCTGGGTGACCGGGGTTCGGCTGCACGATTACGGCTGTACGCTTAAAGCGTACCGCCGGGAGGTGATCACCGGCTTTCGCCTGTACGGCGAGATGCACCGCTTTATCCCGGCGTATGCTGGTTATGTGGGCGCGCGCATCCTGGAAGTGCCGGTGCGCCACCATCCCCGCAAATTTGGCAAAACCAAGTATGGGTTGGAGCGCACCATCAAGGTGATCCTGGATTTGCTGACGGTCAAGTTCCTGATCAGCTACGGGCACAAACCCAACTACCTGTTCGGCGGGCCGGGGCTAGCCATGATGGGGATGGGGTCAGCGCTGTTACTCTTCCTGGTGGTGCGCCGGATGGTGACGCTGATTTCGGTCTTTGAATCGCCGTTCTTCCCTATCAGCCTGATGCTGATTATCATGGGCTTTCAGGCGATTCTGATGGGCCTGATCGCCGAGTTGCAGGTGCGCACCTATTACGAGGCGCAGCGCAAGCCCACATATACGGTACGGTGTGCCCTGAACGTCGCTGGGCCGCGCTGACCCGGCGGAAACGCGAGATTGCGATGCGAAAGAGTGAGAATGGGCGACGCGCAAAAACCACCCTGCGCTGGGTTGGTTCGCTGGCGACTCTCGCGTTGCTGGTTTATCTTTTCAGCCGTCAGGGGTGGGGAGAAATCCTGGCGGCCATCCGACAGATCCCGCCCTGGAATCTGATCGTAGCTTTTGGGTTGATCCTGGTTTCTCGCCTGGCGGTGGGGGGGCGCTGGGCGGCGCTGCTGTCGATCCCTGACGTGGGAGCGGCGCGGCGCGATGTGATCCGCTTGACGTTTGCCGGGTTGTTCGCCTCGAATTTTTTACCCACCACCGTGGGCGGTGATGTGGTGCGCTTGGCGGGGGCGATTCAACTGGGGCTGGATGGCGCGGTCAGCGCGGCCTCGCTGGTGGTGGATCGGTTGATTGGCCTGTTGGGGATGGTGCTGGCGGTCCCCCTGGGGGCCGCGCCGCTGTGGGGCTGGTTGATCGCCCGTCAGGGCTGGCGCGACCTTTTTGGGGTGAGCATGGTCTCCGCGGGCGGTTTGCTGGCCCGCGGGAGGGAATTGCTCCGCAAGCTGGGGGATGCCTTCTCTTTATGGCGCGCGCACCCCGGTGCGTTGCTGCTCTCCCTAGGGATGACCGGCGTCCACATGCTGTGCCTGTTCAGCGCCATCGGCTTGTTGCTGATGGGGATGCGCGACCCGATGCCGTTGTGGTTGATCGCCGGGTTGTGGAGTTTCGTCTACCTGATCACGCTGCTGCCGATCTCGATCAACGGTTATGGCGTGCAGGAAGTCGCCATGACGCTGATTTTTACTCATGTGGGCGGCATCACACTGCAAAGTGGGTTGACGATCGCGCTGCTGGTGCGCACCCTGCAGATGCTCGCCAGCTTACCGGGGGCCGCCTTTGTCCCCGCAATCCTGGCGGGCGTCCGCGCGGATGAGGTAACTGATGTCGATTGAACACAACAGGCTGGAAGCCCTGATCGCGTCTTTGCAGCCGCGCCTTGTGACACGCTGGTTGCTGGCGGTGTTCGCCGTGCTGCTGGCCGGGGCAGCGTACCAGATTTCGCAGCAATTGCTGGCGCTGGGCGCGCCCTTTTCACTGCGGGCGCAGCGCTGGTGGCTGGTGATGGGGCTGTACGCCCTCAGCCTGGCGGCGCTCGGCGCGCTGGGGGCGACGTTCACATCCTGGGGGCGGCGTATCGCTGGGGGGGCGGCCCTGCCGCGCCTGGGACGCCCTGCGGGCTGGGTAGCTTTCTGCGTCGCGCAGGTGCTCTATCCGCTGCTCGTGCTGGTGTGGGCGAGCGACATCCTGGCCGATATCTTCCCGCGGTTGCTGGTTTACGCCATCCTGACGTTGGGGAGCGCGGGCGCGTTGCGGTCTGCCGCGCCCCGGCTGAGCGGCCGCGCCGCCGGGGTGGTCGCCGCGCTCAGCCTGGCGTTTGCCTATCACGCCGCGGCGCACTTTGTCGTGGTCACTGATTTTCCCTTTGCCTTGAGCTGGTCGGAGACCAGCCGTTATTATTACGCTTCGCTGTTTTTCGCTCGCAAACTTTATGGGGCGCGCCTGCCTACTTCGGTGTTGCACCCCACTCGCTATCTGATGCAGTCGCTCCCCTTTGCGCTGAACGGCGTCCCCCTGTGGGGGCATCGCCTCTGGCAGGCGTTATTATGGCTGTCCTTCACCCTGGGAGCGGCGTTCGCTCTGGCGCTGCGTCTGCGCCTGGGGCGCTGGCTGCCGACGGTGATGACCGCGCTGTGGGCGTATTTGTTCCTCTTCCAGGGGCCGGTGTATTACCACTTGGTCGTGCCGCTGATCCTGGTGCTGGTGGGCTTTGACTCCCGGAAGTTCTGGCGCACCCTGGGGGTGGTGCTGTTGGCCTCGGCCTGGGCGGGGATCAGCCGGGTCAACTGGTTCCCCATGCCGGGGGCGTTGGCCGCGCTGCTCTACCTGATGGAAAAGCCTCTGGGGGATGATCGCTGGGATCGTTACCTGTTCCCGCCGTTTGTTTGGGGGAGCGCCGGGCTGGCGGCGGCCTTTGGCGCGCAATGGCTGTATGTGCTCTGGTCGGGGAACGACCCCGGTCAGTTCGCCTCCAGCTTTTTCTCCGATTTATTGTGGTACCGCCTGTGGCCGAACAGCATCTACCCCCTGGGGTTGGTGCTGAACACCGTTCTGGTTTCCGCGCCCCTGGGATGGGTTCTGTTCGCGCGGCTGCGCGCCGGGCGGTGGGCCGCGCTGCGGGTGGCGGGGGTACTGGCGATTCTGCTGATCTTCCTGGCGGGCGGGCTGGTGGTGAGCGTCAAGATCGGCGGCGGCAGCAACTTGCACAATCTGGATGCCTACCTCTCTCTGTTACTGGTTGCGGGGGCATATGTGTTCTTCGAGCGATTTGTCCCAGATCAACTGGAGGGGCAGCCGATTCGCTCTGCCTGGCCGCAGGCGCTGGCAGTGTTGGCTGTGCCGATCGTCCTGGCGCTGCAATCCGGCGCGCCGCTGGATTTGCCCTCTCGCCCGGTTGCCGCGGCTTCGCTGGATGCGATGCACAGGGTTGTGAATCACGCCGCCCGCCAGGGCGGATCGGTGTTGTTCATCGCGCAACGGCATTTGTTGTATTTTGACCCCGCCCTCAACCTGCCGCTGGAGCCGGAGTATGAGAAGGTCTTTTTCATGGAAATGGTGATGGCGCGCAACCCGACTTATCTGGAAGCGTTCTACCGGGCCCTGGAATCGCAGCGTTACGCCGCCATCGTGTCGGATCAGGTGGCAGACCGTTACAAAGATCGGACGGAGCCGTGGTCGGAGGAGCACAATCTCTGGGTGCAGTATGTCGCCCGGCCGCTTCTGTGTTACTATCAGCCGCGCCTGACGCTGCGTAAGGTGCATGTGCAGGTGCTTTATCCGCGCCCTGATGCGCGTGAATGCCCGATCATCGAGGCGAATCGGGCGGAGCTGGCGGCCCGCACACCCTGACCGAGACATGTCGAGCCTTAAGGTGTTTTGCTGCGACTTGAGAACAAACCGCAGATGAACACAGATAAATAGGATGAAACCATAAGCATCTGTGTTTATCTTGTTCATCTGTGGTTCAAACAAGAAAATGAGAAGAATGCGGATTTTAATCATCAACAGCGAGTATCCTCCCATCGGTGGCGGGGCGGGCAACGCCAGCGCCAACCTGGCGCGTCAACTGGCCGCGCTGGGGCAGGATGTCACCGTGCTCACGGCGCGCTTTGGCGATTTACCCGTGGAAGAGCAGCAAGATGGCGTGCGCTTGATGCGGGTGTGCGCCATGCGTCGGCGGCAGGAACGCTCCAACGCCGTGGAACAGATTGCTTTCATGGTGGTCAGCACGTTGAAGACCCTGGCACTGCTGCGCTCTTGGCGGCCGGATGTGATCCTGGCGTTTTTCGGCATCCCCAGCGGGCTGGCGGGGTGGGCGGCGCGGCGGCTGGCGGGCGTGCCGTATCTGGTCTCGCTGCGCGGCGGCGATGTGCCCGGCTTTCGCCCGTATGACTTTGCCCTTTATCACCGCCTGGCGGCTCCGCTGATCCGTATGATCTGGCGCGAGGCGGCTCATGTGGTCGCCAACAGCGCCGGGCTGAAGGCGCTGGCGCAGACGTTCGACCCTGCCACGGAGATCTCTGTGATCCCTAACGGCGTGGACCTGGAGCGTTATCAGCCCGCCAGCCGCGCCTGGGATCCGCCCCATCTGCTCCTGGTCGGGCGACTGGTTCATCAGAAAGGGGTGGATTTGTTGCTGGAAGCGCTGGCCGGGCTGGAAGAGCGACCCTGGGCGTTGACCCTGGTTGGGGATGGCCCGCAGCGCCCTGAGTTACAGGCTTTTGTAGAGACCCATCGCCTCCAGGAGCGCGTGCGCTTTGCCAGTTGGCTGGATGGCGACGACTTGGTGCGCGCCTATCAACAGGCCAATTTGTTCGTGTTCCCCTCCCGGCATGAGGGTATGCCCAACGCCGTGCTGGAGGCGATGGCCGCCGGGCTGCCGGTGGTTGCCTCGCGCATCGCCGGGAACGAAGAGCTGGTGGTGGATGGCGAGACTGGCCTGCTGGTTCCGCCGGAAGCCCCGGACGCGCTGCGGGCAGCGTTGCGCCCACTGTTGGAAGACGCCGCCTTGCGTCGGAGCATGGGCGCGGCGGGACGAGCGCGCGTCGAAGAACACTTCTCCTGGCGCCGTGCCGCGGAAGCCTACCTGCACTTGATGTTTTCCGTCCCCCGTCCTCCGTCTCCCATCTAAAACCATGTGCGGCATTTGCGGAATCACTCACCCCGATAAACGTCCCGTTGACCGGGAACTCCTCCAAGCCATGAACGCGGCCATCGTTCACCGCGGGCCGGATGGAGA
>CAZZFZ010000080.1:0-12880 GCA_964653835.1 uncultured Anaerolineales bacterium | reverse complement strand
AGAACTTGGGGACCTCAGCCGCTCCCTGCGCCTGTACGTGGAAGCGATCGAGTTCAGCCCTCAGCGGCTCGACCAAGTTGAAGAGCGCCTCGAGCTGATAAACAACCTCAAGCGGAAGTACGGCCCCGATATCGAGGCTATCCTGGCCTACGGCCAAAAGGCGCAGGCCGATCTTGACGCCATCACCCACGCTGGCGAGCGGATTGAAGCACTCGAAAAGCAAGAGACGGACCTGCTCAATCAGCTCGGCCAGCACGCAGCTGCCCTCTCCAGAAAACGGCATCAGGCCGCCGATATGCTCCAGGCGGCCATGGAAACCGAGCTGGCCGACCTGCGCATGCCGGGGGCGCGCTTTAAAGTGGCCTTCCACCAGCAACCCGATCCCAACGGCATCCCCCTGCCCGACGGCGAGCGCGTGGCCTTTTCCCCCAACGGGCATGAACGGGTCGAGTTTCTCATTGAAACCAACCCCGGCGAAGGATTCAAGCCTCTGGTCAAAGTCGCCTCCGGCGGTGAAACCTCGCGGCTGATGCTGGCGATGAAGAACGTGCTGGCGCGCGTCGATCACATCCCTACCCTGGTGTTTGACGAGATTGACCAGGGCATCGGCGGACGCGTTGGATTCATTGTGGGGCACAAGCTGTGGTTGCTGACTACCAGCCACCAGGTGCTGTGTATCACCCACCTGCCACAACTGGCCGCTTTCGGCAATCAGCACTTCCGTGTGCAAAAGTTTGTTGATGGCGAGCGCACAATCACCCAGGCCGTTGAAATCAAAGGCGAAGAGCGCCTGCGCGAGCTGGCGCAGATGCTGGGTGATGTCACAGAAAGCACGCTACACTCCGCAGGTGAAATCTTAAAGACCGCCTGGGAGACAACCCACCAGGCCTGAGCGACCTCATCCCCAATCGCACACTCCATCAACTCTCTCGATAACAATCAAAAACCGGAACCACTAGCGCGCCGGTCTCCTTTGCGTATCTCGATTTAGATCCCTTACGCAATTGCAAGTCGATTCGTGTTAAAGAGAGCTACCCAGTCACAATGTTTCTGGTAAAATATTCGCCCGGCAAGCTATTGCCAATCTCCCAACAATGGAGCGATCCACCCCTGACGCTTCACGATTTCCCATGACATACCTAGATGTACTCCTGCTTGGGCCACCAGAAGTTCGTTGGGGGGAAACACTAATCACCATCAATCGCCGCGTCCCGCGAGCGATTTTGTATTACCTCGCTTCCCAGGGAATCCCCGTCGGGCGGGACAGACTGCTTTCCCTTTTTTGGGATGACAAACCTCTCGATGCCGCGCGCAGCCGTCTGCGCGAGGCGCTTAGCCGCCTGCGAAAAGAGCTGCCCGACCCAACAATGCTGATCTCCACAGGGGGGACGCTACAACTGGATACCACCCGCGTCCGGGTTGACCAGCATCGTTTTGAAAGCCTGATTCAACAAACAGGAAAGACCCCCTGGCAGCTCTCTACCAGCGAGCCGCTTCCGGCCTCCATCGCAGCCACGCTCGAAGAAGCCATCGCGCTATGGCGGGGCAACATGTTCCTGGCAGCACAATCGCTGCCCAGCACGCCCCAGTTTGACCACTGGCTGATGGAAACCAACTCCAATCTCTGTCAGTTGAGGGAGCGCATCCTCGAGCGGTTGGCTATGCACACTTACGCCTCTGGCGCACTCGAAGACGCCCTGAGCTATACACGCGCGGCGCTGGAAAACAACCCTTTCAACGACCATTTGCACTACTGGGTCATCCGATACCTGGCTGAGTTGGGCCGGGTGAGCGAAGCGCGCGAATATTATCAGGAAATTGATGCACGCTATCACGATGAATTAGGGATTGAGCCTGGGGCGGAGGTGACAGCCATCTACCAGGCTCTCCAAACGCTTGCCAACCATCCTACCACGCAGCAGTTACCCGAATGGGAACTCCATACGACAATGAATGCGCCGTTCGTCGGCCGCAAAGACGAACGCTTCAGCATCAGGCGCGCTTTCCAGCAGCATCAGGCCGTGATTGTACTAGGAGAATCCGGATCAGGGAAAACGCGGCTGCTCCAAAAAGTCACCCAGAGCCTTCGAACACACACGCAGATTCTGCTGACAACCTGTCGCCCCCTGGAAAGCACCATCCCTATGCAGCCCTTGCGCGACACATTGCAGCGCGTGATGACCATGGCAGGCTGGCAGGCCATCCCTGCTACCTGGGCCGGGTACCTCTCCTTCCTGCTCCCTGAAATCCTTGAATACCGCCCAGATCTGCACCAGCCGCTGCTGCCCACCGACCCGGAACAGGCGCGCAGCATGCTCATGGAGGCCATCCGTCAGGCGTTCTTAGCACTCAGCCAGAAAACCCCCTTGCTTTTCGTCCTCGATGACGCCCAATGGGCCGATGAGGCCACGCTCTCCACGCTGGCTTATTTGCTTGCGCGCGAGCCGTTCCACACGCGTTGCACTCTGGCAGTGCTGGCCCGTCTCGAAGAAATGCCATCCTACTTGAAAGACTGGCAACAAGCCATCCAGCGCTCAAAAAACGCCGTGGTCATCCACCTGACCGGGCTAAGCGAATACGACGTCGCCGAACTCACTCGCGCCACGCTGCACATCATCCCCTCACCGAAGTTCACCACCCGCCTGCACCGCGCCACAGGCGGTAACGCCCTGTTCACCCTGGAGATCCTGCGCGCGATCGCCCAATTCCCAGAAGAAATCGATTTTTCGGGCGAAACGCCGCTCCCGCTCAGCGAGAGTCTGCGTAAGCTGCTCAGCCTGCGATTGCAACGTGTGCGCCCCGCCACGCGCCGTGCCCTCGAGGCGGCAGCCATCATCGGCCCGGTATTCGACCTCTCAACCCTACACTCGGTCACCGAAATGCGCCGGGATGCTTTGCTCGAAGCGCTTTCCGAGATGGAAAACAAGCGCTTCATTCAAGCCGATTCGCACGCCGGGGGTGAGGTGGTCTACAGTTTCATCCATGATAGCATTCGCGAAGTACTGGAAGGCGAAGTCCCTATCTCCCAGGCAAAAGAATATCACCGCCGCGTGGCAGAGCACATTGAAGAGAATATAGCCTCGCCGCAAGCCAACATCCTGGCAGCCCATTATGAAGCCGCGGGCGATACACAATCCGCTTTTCTATACTGGATGAAAGCCGGGCAGGAATCAAAAAACATCACCGCCTTCCCCGAAGCCGTCCAGGCTTTCCAACGCGCTCGCCGTCTGCTGGATCGCCCGGATGCCGCCATCATCTCCAACGCCGACATCATCCTGTTATTTAAAAATTGGGGCGAAATCACCTACAACGTCAACGACACCCAGGGCCTGCACCAGTTAGGTGAAGACCTGATCGCTCTCGGTCGCAGGCGTGATAGCCCCGCGTTAATCGGCGTAGGGCACGACATCCTCAGCGACGCCTGCTTCACCGTCAACGACTACGCCGGTGGCCTAAAACATACAAGTGAGGCGCTGGCGCACCTCGGTGGCGGCGAGCACCGCGCCGCGCTGATCGAAACCTATAATCACCACGGCGTATTCCTCTATATGACGGGACGGATCAACGATGCCGCCGAAGTGCTAGAGGAAGCGTTAACGCTAGGGGCCAACGCCCACGCTAACGTCGAATTCCGCTACCGCAGCCACACCCACTACCAGCTATCGGTGGTCCGTTGTTTTCAAGGCCGTCCTGTGCAAGGGCGTCGCCACGCCCAGCTTGCCCTTCAGGATGCTGAAGTCTGCGCTTCGGCAACGGCGCTAAACACCGCCCACAGCGTTGCCGCGCTGGCGTATCAATACCTGGGAGAATACCCCACCGCCCTGCAACACGCCATGCGCAGCATTGAATTGGGGGAAAAGAGCCGCGCCGTGCGCATCCTGGGATACACCTACACCTACGCGGCCATGAGTGCCCTGGGGATGGGGAGGATCAGCCTGGCGCTGGACTACTCCCGCATGGCAATGAAGATCGGCGAGGAACACGGACACAACGATGTATACGCCCTGGGTTGTTCCCAACAAGGGAGCGTCCACGCTTTATTGGGCGATCTACCTCGCGGGGCCGAGATATTCCAACGGGGATTTGAGCGGGGCGGCGAGCACTTCAGCGGCATGTACAACCTCTTCTTGTTAGGAGGCACCCTGTGCCGCCTGGGAGAAATTGACAAAGGGATGACCATCCTGCAACAGGCTGAACAGGGGTTGGCTCTCTACGGCCTCGAACTGGGCGCCTTCCTGACGCGCGCAATTCGAGCCCAGGCGCTCTCGGCTACCGGGCAATGGGAAGAGGCCAGGAAAAGCGCCATCGCCGTTGTGGAGGAGGCGAGCGATCGGGCGATGAAGCCCCAACTGGCCGCCACCCTGGCAGCGCAGGCGCAGGCCGAACTTGCGCTGGGAGACATCCAGTCCGCTCGCCAGCACGGGCAAGAGGCGCTGCAACTCGCCCATCAAATGCCTCATCTCTGGAGCGAAATCCAGACGCTCTCCACGCTCCGCGCCATCGCCAGGCAAAGCAAAGAACCCGAAGCATCCATAGATGCTCAACTCCGGGCGGCGCTTCATCACCTCCGCGCCGAGATCCACCACGCTGAATTGGAACCCATCTTTGAGCGTTTCCAGGCGAGCGCGTTGGATGCAACCGGCTCTGGATAATACCCCCCACCCACTCTCCCGAATGGCAACGTTGTGGCAACTCCCATCTGGTATCCTGGGCGCATCATCAAGTGGCGTACCGGGAGGCAGGTGTAGAGGGGGGAACATCACAAATGTTTAGGGGCCCTGTCTCAGTGCAGGGAAGTCAGCCGCGAAGCCGGGGAAATCCAAGCTCTTCGCAGCTGACTTTTCCTTTAACCCAATGTATTGTACAATCAAATCATGCCCACGATCCCCTACATCATCGCTGCACGCCGCAAAAACCGCCGCAACAATGAGCGCCCCTTGATGCGCTGGGGAACTTTCGGTTGCATCACTACCATCGGCATCCTGATCGCTGTCCTTTTCCTCAGCGCTGCTGCGATTTACGCCGCCATCCTGCAAGGCATCCCTTCCATCGAAACAATTCCCATCTTGTTGGAACCGCCCAATGGGTTACTTTTATCCCCCACCCGCTTTTACGATCGTAGCGGCGAATACCTGCTAAAGGTACTGGAAAACCCGGCCATCACCCGGCGGGTGTACGCGCCGCTTGCTGGCGAGGACGAAGCCCAAAGCATCTCCCCCTTCCTGGTTGAGGCGGTCATCGCTTACCAGGACCCCACTTTCTGGTCACACCCTGGCTTTGTCAGCCTGAGTAATCCACCAGCGTCACTCTCACTGGCTGAGCAACTGGTTGCCGATCTCCTCCTGTGGGATGAGCCTGCCGGTACGCGCCGCCTATGGCGACAGCGACTGCTGGCCACGCAAATCACCAACCAGTTCGGGCGCGAGAAGGTGCTGGAATGGTATCTCAACAACGCCTATTTCGGCAATCAGCTTTATGGCGTGGCCGCCGCGGCGGAGGCCTATTTCGGCAAAGCCGCAGGCGAACTCAGCCTCGCCGAAGCCGCCACCCTGGCTGCGGTGCTGGAAACGCCGACGATCAACCCTCACAGCGCGCCCGAAGAAGCGCGCGAGCGCGCCTTCCTCGTTTTAGACACCATGCTGGCCCAGGGCCTAATCAGCAGCAATGAAGCACTGGAGGCCAGGGAAGAAAAGATAACCTTCCGTCCGCCGGTAGCCTCCGAGGAGGATATCGCCCCCGCCTTTATCGAGCTGGTATGGGAACAACTCAGCGAATTACTGCCCCCGGAGCGCATCCGTCGCGGCGGGTTTGAAATCATCACAACGCTGGACTACGACCTGCAAACACAATCGCGATGCGTCACGCAGGCACATATCGCCCAGCTCACCCGCCGCCAAAATGAACGCAAAAACTGCCAAGCGGCCCGCCTGTTGCCCACGCTTGCCAACCCCTCGCTGGGGAGCAGCCAGCCACAAGCTAATGTGCTAATCACCGATCCAGCCACCGGGCAGGTGCTTGCCATGGTTGGCGAGGCAACACCAGGAGCCGATCCAGTGCATCTCCCCGGCCACCCGCCGGGGTCGCTGCTCACCCCCTTCCTCTACCTGACCGCCTTCACCCGCGGCTTCAACCCCGCCAGCCTGCTGTGGGATATCCCCACCCTCTTCCCCGAAGAAATCACCGCCGCGGCCAACCCCACCGGAGATTTTCAAGGCCCCTTGCGCCTGCGCAACGCCCTGGCGACCGACGCCCTCGTCCCCGCCCTTACCGTGCTGGAACGCGTTGGCGCCATGAACCTGTGGCGCACGCTGGAGAAATTCGGCATCAACCTGAACGCACCACCCCCCGACGAAACGTCAGGGAGCTGCTCCGGCTGCGATTACCTGCTCGGCGAGGGCGAGATCACCCTGATGGACGTGGTGCAAGCCTATGCGGTGTTGGCCAACCGCGGCAACTTTGCCGGAGAAGTCTCCACGGGAGAGGAAAACCCCCAATTCTCCGCCATCACCATCCAGGCAGTGCGCGATCAACACGGCACCCGCTGGTTCAACCGCACCGCCTCCGACATCCTCCCCATCACCAGCGAACAACTGGCTTACTTGCTCAACCACATCCTCAGCGACGAATCGGCGCGCTGGCCGCGCCTGGGGCATCCCAATATGCTGGAGATCGGCCGTCCCGTCGCCGCCAAGATCGGGCGAACGCCTGAGGGGCAGGATTCCTGGACGATCGGATACACCCCGCAAATCGTCGTCGGGGTGTGGGTTGGCCTCGAAGCATCAGCCCCCGTGGGCGTCACCCTGCCCCCTGAAGCCTCCGCCGCCCTGTGGCGAGCGGTGATGCAATATGCCACGCGCGAGCTACCCAGCGTGACCTGGGAGGCCCCGCCGGGAATCAGCACGATGGCCGTTTGCGACCCATCCGGCATGCTTCCCACCGTGGACTGCCCCACCGTGGTCAGCGATGTATTCCTCAGCGGCCATGAGCCCACCCACCTGGATACCCTCTTCCGTCGCTATCAGATCAACCGCGAGACCGGGCGCCTGGCGACCGTGTTCACTCCGCCAGAACTGATCGAGGAGCGCGTTTATATGCTGGTGCCACCGGAGGCCAGTTCCTGGGCAAAAGAAGCCGGGATCCCCACCCCTCCAACCGCCTACGATGTCATCCACATGCCCACGCCATCTTCTGAAGCAGTCATCACCTCACCCCAGATTTTCACCACCCTGGGAGGAGAAATCGCCATCCAGGGTACAGCCGCGGGAGAGGATTTTGTCTCTTACAGGGTGCAGGTTGGGCAGGGGCTCAACCCCCAAAGCTGGCTGGCTCTAGGCGACCCGGTCACCACGCCAGTGGAAAACGGCCTGCTGGCAAGCTGGGATACAAGCGGTTTAAACGGGCTTTACGCCATCCAGTTGATCGTTTTGCGCAGCGGGCAGCGCGCCGAAACCCACACCATCCAGGTCACCATCGACAACCAGCCGCCGGAGGTCACCATCCTCTACCCCGAGGAGAGTCAGGTTTTTGAATACCAGGCCATGGTTCCCATCACCTTCCAAGCACAAACCAGCGATAACACCGGCATCAGCCGTCTTGACTATTACCTGGATGATCGCCTGCTGAACAGTCAAACCCAACCACCCTTCGCCCTTCCCTGGCTGCCGCGCCTGGGGAAGCACACTTTAACCATCGTCACCGTAGATCGCGCCGGCAACGAAACCCAGGCTTCCATCACGTTTTCCGTCACACGCTAAAAACCGATCTGCTCGCCAACTGGATCGCCACAACACTCGGCAAGAGGAGGAAGAGTATGGCCAGTTACCCGGAAGCACTGCACGTGCTGGAACATACCAGCCGCACTTTTTATCTACCCATCATCCGGTTGCCTCAGGGGCTGCAACAGGCCGTCGCCGCCGGGTATCTCTGCATGCGGGCCATCGATGAGGTCGAGGATCACCCCACCCTGGATAGCGCCAGCAAAGCGCATTTGCTGACCGGGATCAGCCGCGCCATGCAGGCGCAAACCACGTTGGAGGATTTCACTTTTCAAGAGCTGGAAGCACTTTTTAAAGATTTTCAACACCTCCTCCCCGAAGTCACCTTGCGCATCGGGGAATGGGCCTGCCAGGCGCCCGCGTTCATCGCTCCCCGCGTTTGGGAAGCAACCTCAGCCATGGCAAACCGCATGGCGCAATGGGCCTTGAACAACTGGAAAGTGCTCACCAAAGCAGATCTTGACCGCTATACTTACGGAGTAGCCGGAGCCGTGGGGTTAATGTTATGCGATTTGTGGGGATGGTTCGAAAAAGTGCAGATTCACCGCGGTTTAGCCATCCAGTTTGGGCGTGGGTTGCAGTCCGTCAACATCCTGCGCAACCGGGCGGAAGACCTGGCCCGTGGGGTGGATTTCTTCCCCCAGGGATGGGATGTGGCTGCGATGTTCGCCTACGCGCGCGCCAACCTCGACCGCTTTAGCGCCTATCTGAACGGGATGCCGATGACCAGTTTTCACCAGTTTGTCCGCATTCCGCAGGCGCTGGCCTATGCTACCTTAGACACCCTGGAGCGCGGTGAGGAAAAGCTCACCCGCGAGGCGGTGATTTCCATCGTCAAAAAGGTAGAAGAGGAGAGCGCAGCAGCATGACGACACCCCACTATGATGTCGCCATTATCGGGGCAGGGCCAGGCGGCTCTTCCACAGCGTATTTCCTCGCCCAACAGGGGGTGAACGTCATCCTGCTCGACAAAGCGGATTTTCCCCGCCCAAAAACCTGTGGGGATGGGCTGACGCCGCGCGCCCTTGGTGTGCTTGCGGAGATGGGGCTTCTGGACACGCTACGACAGGAGGGCTATCGCATCAATGGCATTTACCTGCACGCCGCCCCCGGCACCACGCTGGATATGCCCATTCCAGGCAAGAACGGACTGCCCGATTACCTGCTCACCCTGCCCAGGCAGGTACTCGATGCGTACATCCAGGCGCGGGCCGTGGCCGCCGGAGCGTACTTCCAGGGCCAGATGAACGTCATCGGCCTCGAATATAAAGACCAAAGCGCAACCGTCGTGTGCAGCCATCACGGCCGCGCACAACGCATATCTGCGCGCCTGATCGTGATTGCCACCGGCGCCCAGATGAAACTACTCAAAACGCTGGGCATTTTGCCCGCCACGCCGCCTGTCATCCGCGCGGCGCGCACTTACTACCGAGACGTTGCCAATCTTAACAACCACGTGCAGGCGCACTTCGATAACATTCCTCTCCCCGGCTACGGCTGGGTGTTCCCGATCTCGGAGAGTGAGGCCAACATCGGCCTGGGGTACTGGACCCACGGCTGGCGCGGGCGACGGATGCCCAAAAACGTGCGTCAGGCGTTTGACCATTTCGTCAACAGCCCACCGCTGCGCGCCTTGCTGGCGGATGCCTCGCCTATCGAACCAGTCAAGGGATACCCCATCCGCATCGACTTCCCCACCGCGCCAACCACCGGAAAGCGCTGCCTGCTGGTGGGCGAAGCGGCCGGGCTGGTCAATCCCCTCACCGGCGAGGGGATTGACTTCGCCCTGGAAAGCGGCAAGCTGGCCGCGGTCCACATCGCCGGCATGTTTGCCGATGGCGATTTTTCTACCCAACGCCTGCAGGCCTACGACCAACTGCTCCGCCAACATTTCCAGCGACTGTTTGTTTTCCTCAGCCGCATCCGCTCCCTCTATATCAACCCGGTGCTGGTCAAACGTTTTGTTCGCATGGCTGCACGCAACCCAGATTTACGTGATCTTCTGGTCAACATTTTGCTTGGCCACCAAGATGCCGCCGCGGGGGTTTCCCCGCGCACCATCCGTCAGGTCCTACTCGGTCGATAACCCCCGAAAGGAAGGCAAGCCATGCCCACCCACTCATCAGCCCCCACGCTGCACTCCCCGGTACGTGTCCTCAGCGCAGCAATTCTGTTTGTATTGTTCATTGGGTTAGCCTGCAACCAACCAGCCCAGGAGACAACAAACCAGGAATCTAACGATACCCAAATCGCCCTGAACGTGCAGATGACTCAAATCGCCATGAACAGCACGCTCACAGCGCAGGCTGGTGCAGCCCAGGCACAGGCTGCATCCCAGGCCACGCAGGTCGCCCTGGACGTGCAAGCCACCGTCAATGCGCAGCAGGCCACACAAAACGCCTCCCAGGCCACCAGCGCCCCGCCTGCAGCGGCATCCCCACCCACAACCACAAACGCGCCTGCAGTGGCATCCCCGCCCACAGCCACAAACGCGCCTGCCGCCCCGTCCACCCCCAGCCTGCCCGATTTCGAGACCTGGATGCGCTCGGCCAACATCTTGCTCTATGAAGATATGTCGGGGGATTTTTCCGTTCTTCGCTACATCAAATTGGCGCTGGACGCCATGAGCCTGCCCTACACCGACGTCAAAGACGCCCTGGGTATCTACAAAAACCAGTTGCTCTCTGGTGGCCCCGGTGGTCAGGGATGGGATCTGATTATCTCCGGCAAGGAACTACGCTCCAACGTCTCCGGCGAATTCTATGTTTACCTCAACGACGCACTCAACCAGGGCAGCTCGGTCATCATCGAGGAGTGGGATCTGGACAGCATCGCTTCGGGCAAAGTCGCGACGATCCTGAGCCGTTGCGGCGTGGAATTTCAGCGCGATTGGTTCAACGATCCCATCGATAAGCAATTGCTCTCCCCCATCAACGGCAGCCACCCCATCCACCACACCCCCAATGAAGGCATCTCGTTGACCAACCCATCCGGCTATTGGTTGGGCACCGACCTGGGAGATTTGCTCCGCCTGCGACCTGGCAGCGACGCCCAACTGTTATGGAGCGCGCGCGCCAACGTGAGCGACAGTTACGCCACCGCAGTGAGCTGCATCGACGGTCGTCTGATCATCCAGACGTACTCCAGTCATTCATACGGACAGGATCGTGTGGTGATGATGTGGCAAAACTACATCTACAACGCCCTGCGGGCACGCTACGACTATTTGCTCTCCCACTAAAACGTTGCAAAACAAACAGGGCAGCGGTTACCCGCTGCCCTGGGGAATTCAGCCCTTCTCTTTGTGGTTAAGGCTGAGAGATAGTGATGTAGTCAAACTCCAGGATGATCGGCAAGACGTCAAACGACGAGACTCCAATACCCACCTGCCCTTCACGGAAGGCATACTTCGTATCCGTTATCGTCTTGGTGAGCTGGCCGTTGATGTAAAGTGAGAGCTTGTTCTCGTCACAGATGACGGTGTATTGATTCACATCCTTGCCCATGCGAACAGCCGTGGAGCCGCCATTGGCCAGCATGCTGTATTCGCTCGTGCGGCCATCGTAGGCCCAGATCCACCACAAGCCGTTGTTCGCCACGCTGAACTCGTACCAGCCATCCTCGGTGGCCTGACACACCAACCCAACGTTGTTGTTGTTCTTGCCGCGATTCTCCGCTTCGGTATCCAGTCGAACAGTGGAATATACCCATGGATCGTAGAACACATAGGTGAACAGATTCGCTCCGTTCAACTCAAACACCAGGCGACTGTTCTGCGTATACAGATTGAACAAATCCGAATCGCCGTTGGTCACCAGCCAAACCCAGTTATCCAGCGTCTCAACATCGAATTCCTCGGTGAAGAAAGCCGGTGGCTCTCCTGTCGCGCCGCCTCCACCAGCAGTTGAAGTGCCACCACTGGAGGAACCGCCGCTACCACCGCTGGAAACCACCTCTAACGCCTTGCCGTTGAACTCGCCGGCCAAAAACTCATCGGTCGCCAGGCGATATACTTCAACTTTCATAGTATCCGTCGGGTTATGCGAGCGCAGGATATCGCAATACGCCGACATGGTGCCGTCTCCACCCAGAGGCAACCCCTCGATGGTGAGGAGAAGATCGCCACCCTGAATGCCTGCCTTCGAGGCTGGCGAACCGGATTCCACCGACGAGACCCAGATGCCCGACACACTGCCATCGGAAGACACCCAGGCTTGGCCGTTAATGCCGATCGTATCCACATCGTTACCGGCCTTCAACTGATCAATGATCGGGACCGCAACATCCCGGCTGATCGCAAAGTACTGGGTAGAGATGTTCGAGGCGGTGCTGGAATCAGTGCGGTAGTTTACCGCCACCACTTTGCCATCGGGGGTAATCAGCGGCCCGCCGGAGTTGCCGGGGTTGATGGTGGCATCATGCATCAATACTGCTTCCACCGCAGCCCAGGAGGTGTTCCCATCCGCGGACTCCTTGGCGACAATCCCTTTGGTGAGCGTGTATTCCGGCTCCAATAAAGGGAATCCAGCAGCATAGACATCCATGCCTACAGAAATATCCCCCGTATACCATTCAAGATAAGAGAAACCATCACCTTCAATATCGATGACGGCCAGATCCGAACACTCTGAGACCGCCACGACAGTGGCGTTGTAACTCTTGGTTCGATCACCGCCAATATACACCTTCAACAAACCAGCTCCAGTGACCACGTGATTATTCGTCACCGCCAGGCCGGAGGGGTCAATGATGAATCCCGAACCACCCCAACCCGTTGTGACAGGCCCTTCTCCAAGCGGGTAAAAAGTGCCCACGGCTTCAATTTGGATTACAGCTTTTTGCACATCCTGCAAATTAGAAACCGCGCCGGTTGCACCCACTGGTTGAGCTGGTTGAGCCGGTTCAGCAGGTTGAGCAGGCTGCGCCGGGGCTGCGGGTTGAGCCGGTTCAGCGGCTGGCTGCTCGGTATCCGAAGCAGGCGCGCCGCAGGCCAGCCCAACAATCAACACAAACGCCGCTGCCCAAAATAGTGGTTTATAAAACGGGTATTTCATTGGATCTCCTCCTAAAAATCTTTTCAAAATTAAATACCAAAATCAAAACGA
>CAZZFZ010000079.1:2960-13166 GCA_964653835.1 uncultured Anaerolineales bacterium | reverse complement strand
GCCCCCCTATATCCACACCCCCCTGGCAGACCCCGAACGCTATCAAACCGTGTACGCCCGCGAGCCGGGGTCGGCGGCTGCCCCCACTGCCGGGCTGCACTTCACGCCCGCGTTGATGGAGCGCCTGCGGGCGCAGGGGGTGCGCTTTGCCGAGGTCACCCTGCATGTGGGGCTGGATACCTTTGCCCCCGTTACGGAAGAGGATCCGCGCGAGCACAAAATTCACACCGAATGGTGCCGTCTCTCCGCGGAGACGGCGGCGGCCATCCGGGAGGCGCGGCGGGCCGGGGGGCGCGTGATCGCGGTGGGGACCACCAGCGTGCGCACGCTGGAATCGGCGGCGCGCGCCGCCACGCCGGGGGAGATCGTTGTGCCTTTTGAAGGCCCCACGGATCTGTTTATTCTGCCCGGCTACACCTTCCGCCTGGTGGACGCCATGATTACCAATTTCCACCTGCCGCGCTCCACGCTGTTGATGCTGGTGAGCGCTTTCGCCGGGCGAGAGCGCATTTTGCGCACCTATGAGGCTGCTAAGGCCGCCGGGTATCGTTTTTATTCGTTCGGCGATGCTATGTTGATATTGTGATGCAAGGTATCCTCCCGCAGGTTTCTAGCCTGTGAGAGGATTATTTCGCGTAACCAGGGGCAGGAAAGTCTCGACGACGCGGGGGTCGAACAGTATCCCGCTTTGGTCGGCGATGAATTGCAAGGCTTCGTCAGCAGGTCGGGCGGGGCGGTAAGGCTGTTCCGAGCGCATGCTGTCCCACACATCCACCACCGCGAAGATGCGCGCCTCGAGGGGGATTTGTTCCCCTTTGAGGCCGCGAGGGTAGCCGCTGCCGTCCCAGCGCTCATGATGACAGAGCGGGATCGGCCTCGCTGGCCGGAGGTAATGGATTGGGTCGAGCATCTCGGCTGCGTATTGAGGGTGGCGGCGCACGATTTTCCATTCGTCTGCGGTCAGCTCACCGTCTTTAAGGAGCAAGGCGTCTGGCAGGCGCAATTTGCCGATATCGTGCAACTGAACGCCGCGTTGCAGATGTAGCAGTTTATCGTCGTCTACGCCCATCGCTTCGGCCAACTGCATGCTGAGGTTCACCACGCGGTCAATGTGACCGGGCGGTTCGAAGCCGCGTGCCTCCAACGTGCTTACCCAGCTGCGGATGACAGCGCCATAGCTGGCGGTCAATTCCAGGTTGGATTGCTCCAGTTGCTCAAAGAGCTGAATGTGATCCACGGCCACAGCGGCCTGCCGGGTGAGGGTTTCTAAAAAATCGGTGGTTTCATCGTCAATTTCAAGCGGTTGGCGTGTGTATAGCTCCAGGACGCCAATCGCCTGCCCCTTGGCGATTAATGGGAGCACCAGACCGCTGACGAATCCCTCGAGGGTGACCAGCCAGGGGCGGCTAAGGGTTGCCTCCAGCAATGGCAGGTTGCTGATATGTACACGGTGGCGCTCGAGAATCGCCCGGCCAGCGTGGTCGTCGCTCAGGTGCGCTTCTGTATTCAAGATCTCCGTGGATCGAAAGCCACGGCTGGCAGCGTGATGCAGCGTCAGCGTGATGGGGTCCAGCAGCAGGATGGTTGCGGCCTCAGCCTGGATCTGCGAAATGGCATGCCCGAGCAGTTCGTTGAAGATCAGGTTGAGGTTCATGCTGGAGGTGATGGTGGTTTCGATTTTTCGAAGGGCGGTCATGCGGCTGAGGTTGCGCAGCGTTTGAGCGTGCAGGCGAGTGTTCTCGATGTGGGCGGCCAGTTGCTCGACGAGCAGGTTTAAGACCTCTTCCTGCGGCTCTTGAATCGCTTTGGGGTAATTGAATCTGACCGTGAGCACCCCGAACAGGGTTTCGCCGTGCTGGATGGGAAAGGCGGCGATTGCCTGAAAATCGTCCTGGGCCATTTGCTCTGCGCCGTAAAATGGGCTGTTGAGTGGATCGTTGACGATGATCGGCTCGCGGGTGCGGGCTGTTGTGTGGGTTACGCCGCCGGGGCGTGGGGGGCGGAAACTATGTTCGGAGAGGCCAGGGATCCCCGGCCCGGCAGCATATTCAAGGCCGGTACTATGCGATGGATCGGCTGAGCCACCGTCGAGAGCGGCGGTATCGTTTTTGGGGTTGTAGGTGTAAATGAACGCCGCGGAAGCATCCAGCAGGCGCAGGGCGTATTCCACGCCGATGCGGTAAATGGTTTGCAGGTTGCCTGCTTCGGTCAGGCGCAGGCTGAGTTGGCGCAATAATCCCAGATCGCGCGCTCGCTGACGTTCGTGCTGACGGGCCAGCGAGCTTTGTATGGCGATGGCCGCTTCATCGGCCAGCGAGTTGAGGATGCGCAGAGCATCGGGGCGAGCGAACTCGTCTGGCGTGTCGCTTTCCACATTGAGCACGCCGAAGATTTTATCGCCCGCGCGGATGGGGGCGGCCATCTCCGCCACCACCTCCGGAGTGCCGGGGATATAAGCGGGGTGCGTGGTCACATCCAGCACGCGCACGGCCTCGCCGGTGCGCGCTACCTGGCCAACAATGCCCTCGTCCAGACCAATGACCAGGATGGTGGTCTCCCAGCCGTTGGTGTTGTGGCTGGTCGTCAGCACCAGGCGGTTGCCCTCCAGGATGAAAATCTCCGCCTGGGGGGCGTTGAACAGGCGCGCAGCGGTCTCTACCAGACGATTGAGGATTTCCGCCGTATCGCCGCGGAGCATCAGACGGTCTATGTTCAGGAGTGCTTCAATGTGTTCCACACGGCGTTGCAGCTCGGCTTCCAGCTCGCTGCGCTGGCGCACGTCTTCCATCGTCAGGATGATGCTGGTGAGACGGCCTTCCTGGTGCACAGGGAGCAACCAACCGGATTGGGGGATGGGATCTCCGCTAGCTGGGGGGAAGATGTATTTGTGCAACGTGTGGGAGAGCAGCAATGGCGCTTCGTTTTCAACCACGTGCTCAAACGCCGCCCTCAGACCGCGAGCTTCCAGATCGGGGAAGGCCTCAAAGAGCGGTTTCCCCTGGACTTCGGCGGCGCGGCGTCCAGTGTACTCTGCCAGCCAGCTAGGCCAGCGATCGATCTTCAGGTCGGGAGTGAGGGAAAGGATACCAAGCATGTGTGGGTTGGTCTCGTTTATTGGGGCAGGTCGCTTGTCAGCAGACGATTCAGGGATTCTTTGTTCAGCATGATGATGCTGTAGCCTGTGGCGCTGCCGGTATTCAATTGGAAAACGTTGCGTGCGAGGATCACCAGGCGATTCTCGTGCGTTGCGCTGGAGAAATGGGCGAGCAGCATGCTCAGATCGTCGATGTCCAGGTGGGGCAAGTTGTAGGTGAGTTTCACGCCCAGGTGGTTACCCAGGAATCCCAGGCAGGCGTTGAGCAGAATGTTGCCAACTTCGTGCAACACTTCTCGCTGAGAAATGGTCAGTGATTGCGGCGTTGTGGGTTGCCTGGTGAGCAGATGGACGAATTCAGCAGCGCTCTGTGACGAGAACAGTAGGGCGGCAGCGCATTCCAGCGCGCCCTCCACCGTCATGTGAACGTTGATCAATTCGCCATCCAGCCTCGCGGCGAGGAAGGATGGTAATTCGTTTAACCTCAGGACGCGCACATCGGAGGCGTGTAGCTCGATGGGTTGGCCGAGTAAGGTAGACAGCGCCGCCGAAGCTCTGGCGATAGACTGTTGCATCAGCCTGACCAGAGCATCCTGGTTGGTTTGGTTTAAGAGCATGTGGTTTATCCCTTCAGATTCAACTTCAGGGCGGAAGAGCACATCCACAGCTGGACAGTCTGGATGTGTGGTGTGTCAAGGAGTTTGATCAAGTGATGCTCTTGGGGGTGGCGATCTGGCCCAGGGCGCGGGTCAAAGCGCTGGTGAGTTCCGAGTCGGGCTCGCGCTGGATGGCTGCGGCCAGGGCGAGGTCAATAGCTGAGCAATATTTCGGGTACCACCCATTATAGCAAATGTGCCACAGCTTCCCATCCTACCATTTTGTGGTTTTTCTCATCCCACAGACGCAGTCGCAGGGATCGCAGGCTTTGACGCAGGGTGAGCGGGGGAATCTGTAGCGCGGGGATATCGTGCAGGGCGCGCGGCAGGTTGTAGTTGGGGATGCGCGGCCCCAGGTGATGGATGTGGTGCAGGCCGATGTTGCCGGTGAACCAGTTTAGCAGCGCGGGAAGTTTGTAGTATGAGCTGCCTTCCAGCGCGGCCTGATAGTAATCCCAGTCTTTGTGCCGTTGCCAGGACGTGCCCTCGAAGTTGTGTTGCACATAAAACAGCCACACACCTGTGCTCGTGCCCAGCATGAGCACGGGAATTTGCACCATCAGGTACGTTTTCCAGCCCACTAGCCAGACGAGAGAGCCGATCAGGATGGCCAGGGCGAGGTTGGTCCACCACACGCTGGCTTTCTCCCTGGGGCCGCCTTTGCGGCTGGGGAAGCGCTGAATGACGGCGAAGACGATTGGCGGCCCGATGACGAGCAGGGCAATCGGGTTGCGCATCACCCGATAGCCGAGTTTTTTCCACCAGGGTGCGGCCAGGTACTCCTCTACAGTCATGGTGTATACGTCGCCTGTGCCGCGGCGGTCGAGGTCGCCAACAGTGGCGTGGTGCACGGCGTGATCGTGCCACCAGCGCTGCCAGGGTGTGAAAGTCAGGATCCCGGTGATGATGCCGGTGATGGTGTTGGCGCGTTTGGATTTGAAGAACGAACCGTGGCCGCAATCGTGGAAAATGATGAATGTGCGCACCGTGAATCCCGCGGTGGGGATGGCCAACGCCAGTGTCAGCCAGTAAGAGATGCGCACGCTGTAGAGCATCAACGCCCAGAGAGCGAAATAAGGGATCAGGGTGTTGATCAGTTGCCAGATACTTTTGCGCTTGTTGGAGACTTGGAAGGATGCCAGTTGCTTTCCCCAGTTGATGGAAGGGGGTGTCCTAGCGTTCATGTCTGCCTCCTGAAGTCTACCAGAGCCAAACCAGCGTGGAACGCTGAGAAGCAAGTTGTGAAATTGGTGGTAAGTTAATTTTACCCCTAAACTTCTTCTTGTGGCTGGTGGGCCAACAGCAGCAAGCCCAGGAGCAGACTGCTCATCCCCAGCGCGGTCAGCGGTGTCAGCAGCTCACCAAGCCAAAGGATGCCCAGCAGACTGGCGGTCAGCGGTTCGGCCAACCCCAGGGTGACGGCCTGGCCGACCGGCGTCTCGCGCAGGCCGCGGGCGTATAGCAGATAGGCTACAGCGTTGGTGATCACCCCAAGGTAAAGCGCGCTACCCCAGCCGCGCGGTTGCATCAACCAGCCCAGGTCTTGCCCCCAGAGCAAAGGGAGCACCAGCGCTGCGCCGAGGGTTGATACGGCAGCCATCACGCGATCAACAGGTTGGTTGAGCAGCAATCTTTTGGCCGCCACGGAAAACCCAGCGTAGGATAGGGCCGCGATCAGGGCGAGCACTACGCCCGTCCGGTTGACCTGTTCCACGCGACCCGAGAGCACCAGCAGCACCACCCCGGCAATGGCGCAAGCGGTCGCGAGCAACCAGCGTCGCGTGGGACGCTCGGCGTAGAACCACCAACCGAGCAATCCGGCGAGGATCGGCGAACTGCCGATGGTGGTTACTGTGCCCACGGCCACCCCGGTGCGCGCCACAGCCCCAAAGAAAAACACGTTGTATCCCGCCATCCCCATGGCAGCGGCTCCCAGAAGCTTCCAGGGCAGGGTGCTTTGTCTCTCCCGTTCGCCAGGGCGCAGGGAAAAGAGCAGGAGCGCCAGCCCGCCGATCAGCATGCGCATCACGCCCACCGCCAGCGGTGAAACTTTGGCCAATCCGATGGTTTGCGCTGTGCCGGTGGTGCCCCATAATGTGGCAGCGACGAGGATGTACAGTGTGGCGTCTCTTTTGGCAGTCATGGGTACATCTGGGAGGGGATGAGTCGAGGAGCAAGTATACCTTAAGATCCCCCCTGCAGGTTGCTGTTGGATCCGAATGCGTTTGCCAAAAGAGCGCGCAGTTTGTTCCTTAACACCTTGTACGAAAAATGCCGCAAGGCGAGCGAATAATTGTGCCGGCACATCTCTTGTTGCAGTTGAGGATCGTCCAAGACTTTCAGCGTATCCTGGATCGTTTTTTCTGTGATGTAGTCATCAAATTCGATGACGTTAAATCCCTTGGGGCGGATATCCGTGGCGTAGATGGCATAGTTGTTGACGACGATGGGCTTTCGGTAGTAAAGCGCTTCGAGAAAAGCGTTCCCAAACCCTTCAACCAGCGAGGGATACGTTACCAGGTCGGCGTGAGGGTAGGCATCGCTGAGGCTGTAAACTTTTTTGCCGTCCTCCGTCAACCTGCGGTTTTCGTCGAAACGCTCCGAGGAGAAGATCGCCTGCACGCCCAATCGGTTGGCAAAATCGCGCACTCTGGCTTCGTACTCGTATCCATCGTCTCCAGAGGCATGGGAGATGACGAGCTTGGCTTTTCTCTCCAATCGGCTGACCAACTCGATGGCATGCTCAATGCCTTTTCGCTTGACGACGCGTGTGGGTTGCAGGATGAAAAGCTCATCGGGCGCGATGCCCAGCGCCTCCCGCAAATCGGCGGAATACTCGTCCAATGCCGGTGGCGGTTTTTCGAAATTCATCACATTGGGGACGATGGTCGAACTGACGCCAATGCGGCGGGCCAGTTGGTCCGCGGCAGACGAGTTGATGACCACATGTTGTATCGCCCCCAGATTTGGAGGTACAGCCATGTAAATGTAATCCCAGATCGAATTGACCAACAGGGCCTTTCGTTCCCAGGTGAAATCGTGGTGATGTGCGATGGTCGGGATGCCGGTTTCCGCGATCACCTCGGTAAGCGCCATGGAAAGGGGGATGTTCTGCGGAAACGATAGCACGTTTTGAGGGATGAGCAAATCGATCTTGAACTCGGCGATGAATCGTCTGATGTGTTTCTTGAGGGATTCCCTTTTGGCATGAATCCAGCGGGTTTCGTCTTCTGTCCTTTGCGTGGTGCTGAAAAACCGGTGATAGTATTGGCGGATTTCAGGGTGAAGAAAATGGGCTTCTTCGACGACCATTGAGCGTTCCGCCGGACGATCTGAACGCCCGGAGAAATAGTAGCAGGTGTGCTCCATTTCTTCCAACACTTCTGCCCATTTGGATGTTTCCAATGAAACCCCGTCCGTTCCGTGAAAACGAAAAGAGATGAACCCGATGTTGAGTGCCCGCTTGGCCAGATTGTTCATGGTTATCCTCGATCAGCATAGATGCCCACCATCAAAGATGTTGGGTGGTTTTATCCTGTGAAAAGAAAACGAGTGCCTGAAAATGGGCTAAAAAGCGGTTGAATTGAGCATCTTTATCGAAATTCTTCGTCATCAGGCTCCGCGCGTTTTTCCGCATTTGTTGATAGTTATCCTGATCCGCCCACAGTTTAGTGATTGCATCCACCAGCGCGGCGACATCCCCCGGCTTCACCGTGTAGCCAGTGAGGCCATCGATGACGATCTCAGGGACTCCACCGACGTTCGATGAGACCACTGGCACACCCATCGACATCGACTCTAACAAAACATTGGGCAAGCCTTCTTTGTAAAGACTGGGCAAAACCGTTATGTCAATTTGCTCAAACACATAATTGGGTTCTTTTGTAAAGGGGAAGAAGGAGATATGCTGTTGCAAACCGAGTTCAAGGGCTTTTCTTTTTAGCATTGCCTCATCAGGGCCGTCACCGACCAGTATCAAATGGATATTCGGCAGGGTGGTGTTTGCCAATTCTCGCAAGGCCTCAAACAAGAGCGTTTGCCCTTTACGAGGTTCGAATGAACCGAGGTTTCCCAGCACCGGCGATGCGTTCGGGGGGATGGGGTAGCGTTGACGCGCGATTTCTTGCGCTTCTTTCGAGTGCTGGAATCTTTTTACATCCGTCCCTTGATAGATCAGGCTGATCTTTTCGGCGGGGATTTTGTATGTCTCGATCAGGTATCGGCGGGTGAAATCTGTGATCGCGATGACGGAGGAGCGAATGTCCTCGTCGGGTAAATAAAACTCGCGTTGATATTCGGGTACAATCGTGCCGGTTTTGGTGATCAGGTGGGTGGATAACGCCCCTTCCCGAATGCATCGCGCCGCGAACACAGCGCAGTGGAAGCCCTGCCGGGGCGGGTGTACGGTGCAAATAGCGACATCGCATTCCCGTAGCGCGTTCGTCCATATGGCTATGTTGTGAGCGTTCTCCGAAACAACCTCTTCCCAATCGTAGGTGGCAATGCGTGCCCTTGTGGAACGGCACTGCTCAACAACCCAGCTTTTATGGGGGGCGATTAAGGTCACCTCTTGACCGCAGTCGAGAAAAGCCCGCACGGCTTCTGTTACCCAGATTTGGGTGCCTCCATGGAGGTGAGTGTCTTCGATAAATCCAATATGCATTATTCTTCTTTCTGATCCAGGCGGTGTAAATGTTCCAGCAATCGCTCAAAGCTTATCTTAAAGGCTTCGCGACTGTATCTCGCCCTGACAGCCTCGCGGTTATGCTGGCTGTACAACGGGTTTGTTTCTGGATTCAACAGCAGATCGGTTACTTCGGTTAAGTACGCCGGGCTAAAGATCTTTTCAGGGAAACGGATATAGCGGATTCGCAGCGCCTCCGGCAGGCGCTTGCCCACAACCTCTTCGAACACCTCTTTGGGTGAATAACGGCTGCAAATGATGGGGATGCCACTGGCGCTGGCCTCGATGATCGGCAGCCCCCGACCTTCGGTCGCGCTGGGGAATACGACCACATCTGCCAGGCGGTAGATATCCTCGATGGTCAACGGCTCAAAACCCAGCTGCGAAAAGGATGGATGGCTTTCCTGACCAACGGAAAAAGCGAGAAACACCCGTTCCGCTATCCTTTCGGGCAGGGCATGGATGGTGTTTTTGTAACTCTGTAGAACGCTGAGCAGGTCCGCCTTGTGTTCTTTTGGAGTGGGGCCTGTGATGTGTAAAACGAGTTGCCTGAGAGGGTTGTTTTCGAACTCCTCCCGCAATCTGCTCTTTGTCAAAAGAGCCTCCATCAAAGCTACATCTTTGGTGATCCTTTTGCGGCCAATCACGCGAGTGGGTTGCAGGAGGATGAGCAGATCCTTTGAGCGGGGGTCGATCGATAAACCGGGGCGGGCGCCAACCACACAGGGTTTTTGTTCGTTCATCCAAGGATCGAGGGCGGCGATGTGTTTGTGAATGGCGATGGGGCGTACGAGGGCATTCCCGTTCGAAAGGATGTACCCCATGCGGATTCTGCAATCCAGGATGTCCTGGTGGTCGTATGGCTCGAAGAATTTATCGTTGACGCACGTTGAAATCTCAAAGACGCTTTCGCGGGGGAAACGGTGTTTTTGAATCAGTCTTCTCGATTGGCGGGCGTTGATGTTGACCTGTAGCCAGCGCCCACCGTTCCACGGATAGAGCCGCCTGAATAACCTAAAGAATGATCGGTTGAGGACGTTTCTGAAGAAGTGATCTCGAACACCGGGAATCTCCCCTGGTGTTCTTTCTTCCAGGGATTTACCCCCCTCCCAGTAGAAATCGTGGTTGATGTTGAGCACATACGTGCCGAGGGTCTCGGTGGCCATTACAACCCCAAGGGTCGCAGCCAGGTTCCCAGGGTTCGAGGCGATATTTACGGGGATGAGCAATGCAATCTGATGTTCGATTAGAAACCGGATCAGGCGCTCGGCGATTGAGGTGGCCTGCCTGAAGATTTCGACGGCTAGGTGGCGTGATGCGTCGCTCTTGTATATCAGCGGTTTTCTAAAGAGGGCATCGAACCAGATGCCATTCCCCCACTTGTCCCAGCCGTTTATCCCGTTCAATTGGACGAGGTGCCAGTCAGGCTTGAAGATGGACGCGGTTTCCTGGGCGAAGCTTTCCCCCATCAGGTAAATGGCGCCTGCATTGAGATGGCCGTAGATGTCTTCTAAGGTTTGGGCATATTTGGCCACCTCGATGGTGACTCCATCGATGCCATAGCTGAAGGTGATAAAAGCTGTCCCTCTGGCAAAAGACTGAAGATAGTCATCGGCTACTTGAGCGGAGGCTGCCTTCTTCTTGTCCCTGAGTAGCATCAGCAGGTCGGAGATCTCCTCCCAGTTGGAAGGTTGGGCGTGATGCACCAGCTCTCTCAACCAATGAAGTTGTTCATTGGTGGGGTGTGATAAAGTCATTGTGTAGTGGACCCC
>CAZZFZ010000079.1:0-2860 GCA_964653835.1 uncultured Anaerolineales bacterium | reverse complement strand
TTTGGCCATTGTGTTCTCCTTTTTTTGCACTCGTGTCTTACTATACCACGTGTCCAATCCCTGGGGGCCATTTCAAATCTATGTGCGCCCAGCTAAAGTTATCCCTTGTCCAACGAACTATTGAGGACGGAGATTTTCGAGACAATCACAAAAAGTTCAACTGATGGGGAACCCCTGGTGGCACAGCATTATGTGGACGGATTTTTCCGCATGCCAGACACGGCGAATTGTGAGTGTTGTGGCGGGTGGCTGCGGAAGCATCCACTTTGACAATCTGGTCGTCCGCGGTGTGATCCCGCAACGCTCTTGCGAAAGCGGCCACTCCCCTGCATCAAGCCCATGGCGATGGCCTTTTGCCATCGCCATGGGCTTTGTTCGATGCTTCGAGGCTATTTGCTTATGGCCCCACGCCTGGCTCGCCGGCAGCTTCGCCCCCCGCCGGTACAAACGCGGCGCTAATCAGGTAGCGGAAGAAGTCTGAATCGACGGGGAGGACGATAATGTCCCCGTTCTTGAGGATGGTCTTGTAGGCTTCCAGCCGCCGGATGAAGGCGTAGAACTCCGGGTCTTGCTCCAGGGCCTGGGCATAGATACTGATGGCCAGGGCCTCGCCCTCGCCCCGCAGGCTCTGGGACTTGGCGTAACCCTCGGCCAGGATGACCGTCCGTTCTCGATCCGCCTTCGCGCGGAGGATGGCTGCCTGCTCCTCGCCCTCTGCCCGGAAGAGCGAAGACTCTCGCTCCCGTTCGGCCTGCATGCGCAGGTAGACGCTTTGCTCCACCTCTTCGGGCAGGTCGGCCCTCTTGACGCGCACGTCCACGATTTCAATGCCAAACTCGCTGGCCTTCTCCGCGGCGGATGCGGCCACCCTCTCCATGATGCTCTCCCGTTCTCGAGAGATGACTTCCACGAAATCGACCTTGGCTAGCTCCTCGCGCAATTCGGAGAACACGATGTCGTCCAGGCGTGCTCGGGCGCCCGCCTCCGTGCCGACCGCCTGGAAGAAGAGCAAGGGCTCATCGATCCGCCAACGGGTCACGTGGTCCACCACCAGGCGCTTCTTGTCCGTGGTGAGGTACTCCTGTGGAGGCGCGTCGCTGGAGAGGATCCGCTTGTCGAAGAAGATCACGTTCTGGATGAAGGGGAGCTTGGCGGCGAGGCCCGGAGTACGGATGATGCGGATGGGATCGCCGAACTGGAGGACGATGGCCTGATTGGTCTCGTCCACGACGAAGAAGATCTGTCCGGCCAGGATTACCCCGGCTATCAGGATAATAATTAACCAACGAAGAATACGCATGGAATCACTCTCCTCCCAATCCTGGAATGGGCCCACCCATGTCCTTCAGAGGCAAGAAAGGCAGGATCTGGTTACCGGCGCCGATGTCCAACAGGATCAGTTCTACCTGGGCCAGAATGGCCTCCAGGGCTTCGATGTGCATCCGCTCCCGGGTCACTCCCGGGGCCAGGCGATACTCACGCAGAACGGCCAGGAAGCGCTCGGCATCTCCGGTGGCCAGGAGCACCTGCTGATCCTTGAAAGCCGTGGCATCCTCAATTTGCTTCTGCTTTTCACCTCGGGCCCGGGGAACCACATCATTTGCGTAGGCCTGGGCCTCGTTGATTAGCCGCTCTTTATCGGCCCGGGCGCGAACCACTTCCTGGAAGGCGTCGCGCACCTCACTGGGAGGGTCAGCCACCTGGAGGCGAACATCGGTCACCAGGATCCCCGAACCATACTCCTCTAAAAGCCGCTTGAGGAACTCGCGCGTCTCATCCTGGACTCGAGCTCGCTCCTCGGTGATGACGGCGTCGATGGTCATATTCCCGACCGTGCTGCGCAAGGCCACCTCGGCGGTGGTGAGCAGCACGCGTTCCGCGTTCTGCACGTTGAAGACAAAATCTCGCGAATCGCCGATCCGATACTGGACCAGGAGCTCCACCTGGACGATGTTCTCGTCTTTGGTCAGCATCAGGGCCTCATCCAACATGTCTCGCTTGGTCCCCTCCGCCGTGGTCCGGAACCCTATCTCCGCCCGGCGGATGCTTTCCACGTCCACGATGGTGACCATCTGCACCGGCCTCGGCAGGTGGTAGTGGAGGCCAGGGCCGGTGGTCACCGTGTACCGGCCGAACGTGCGGATGACGCCCTCCTCGCCCGGCGCCACCTGGTAGATGCCCGATGCCAGCCACAGGATCAGCACTACGGCCATGATCCCAATGAACAAAGACCTCTGGCGTTTGGCGAACCACCGAAATATATCAGCCAAATCATCGGGATCCCATTCTGCGTTGCGTTTTCTATTAGATAACACTCTTGTTCCTCCTAGCTAAAAAGAGACCTACATCCATCAGACGAGCTCATATACAATCAGGAGGAAAGACCCCCTGAAGGGCCGAACTTCCGCGTGTAGGCTTGTCAGTCAGCTCGCCCACACTTTGATGATCAGCCCGGCCATACACGTTCGTCGCTCTGACGGCGAGGCTCCATATCACCTCGTCCACCTTCGTTGACGGGTGTTCAACTTTGCTATATGACCCTACCGCCGGCCGCGATCATGGTACCGGGCCGAGAATGTGCCCGGGCCTCACCATTTGGCCAAAGCCAGGATCTTCTCTTTTTTCAGTAACCAAACATTGGGGGGGACAGTGATTGCGCGGCCGATAGGCTCACGTGCATTCATTATACCAGGGATTTGTCATCTGAAGGGCTAGTGATGATTTGACGCCTTGCCATCCGGATGAGTTCTGCTATACTGAAATCGGGGGAAAGGGAGTTTGATTTATTGATCTTTCCCCCTCACGGGATATTATTCCGAAATATTTCCGTCTTTTTTGCCAGTACGCGGTTTTATACAGA
>CAZZFZ010000078.1:0-13209 GCA_964653835.1 uncultured Anaerolineales bacterium | reverse complement strand
AGGACACAAACTGGTCGTTCCATCCAGCTCTGATGACTATCTTTCACCTTGCCACAGTTTGCACAACAAAACCTCGAAACGCCTGTCCAATCGCTGTCAGGCCATCGGCATCCAGGTGCGCCAGATTGGAGGCCGGGTAGAGGGGATCATACAGGCTAAACCAGGCCCAGCGCTGCACGAGGCGATTCCCGTCTAGTGGATAGCCCGTTTCCGGGTTTGCGACCGTTGCCAACCAGGTGAAGGTTTCATGCAAATAGCGCCCCACGGCCTGCGGGGAAAAGCTGCCCTGCGCAGGCGCGAGAATGCCAAACTCGGTGACCGCCAGTGGAGTCTCTTTATAACCGCGAGCCGCCATCCACGCCCGAAAAGCAACAATCTGCTCCTGAAAACGACGCACATCACCCACATCCTCCGGCTGGTACAACGTCCCCGCGTTTACATCAGGAAAGCCAGCCGGGATACCCGCTCCCCACCCACCACGCTCTTCCCGCAACACAAAGCCGTGCACCGTCCACCAATCCGCCGGCAACGGCTCTCCATAGAGCGCCTGATAAGCAGTCAACACTCGATCCAGGTAGGCCATCCGCAAAGGCGTGGCCTGCGTGACGCCCCCAACAGCAACCTGCGCCCGCGGGTCAACCTGCTTCAACAGGGTATACAATTGATGATACACCTGAGCATATTCTTCAGGCGTGATGTTATCTTGCCAGGGATTATCCGGTTCGTTGCCGATGATCCACACATTGCCCGGGTAGCGCGCGGCCAGCCATCGAATTGATTCCGGTGCAGGATAGATACAGCCACGTCCCAGGCGAATCAACTGCCAGTGTTGAGGCTTCTGTTCCGGGTAACGAGGCAAAACGCGCCAGTCCAGATACCAGCCTGCCCCCAATCGTCGCGCCCAGGTCTCCGCATCATCGGAAGAGGTCAGACCAAATCCCGCCCTGGGGGATAATTGATCCCACGCCAAAGGAGCCTGCTCAATCTCCATTTGAGCAGGCGCGCCCTCCTCGGGGATAGTTTCCACCCTGGGAGGCGGCTCCCCCCGTTCCGGCGCGGATTTGCGCACTTCCACCTCGAAAAAACCACAGCGTGCGCCCATTGGCGGAGGGATAGCTGTCAGGTCTGATTTCAACCCCCAGACAAGCAAAGCCAAAAAAGCCACCAAAAGAAAATCGGCACGGCGCATCTCAAAACGCCCCCTTGCCAGAGAAGACTGCCGGCAGGGTGCGCGCCAGGATGAGCACGTCTCGCCAGATCGAGTAGTGGTTAATGTACTCGATCTCCAAAGAGAGGCGCGCATCCATATCCAACTCGCCGCGCCCGCTGACCTGCATCGGGCCGGTCAAACCTGGCTTGACCGCCAAGCGCTGACGCTGCTCATCGGTGTACTGCGCCACCACCCAGGTTTCCTCCGGGCGCGGCCCCACCAGGCTCATCTCGCCACGCAACACATTCCAAAACTGCGGCAACTCATCCAGGCTCCAGCGACGCAAAAAGCGCCCTACGCGAGTCACGCGCGGGTCGTTGGGGATTTTGTAAACCGGCCCATCCAGCGGGTTCTCCGCCAGCACCTCGGCGACCTGCTGCGGGGCATCCACCACCATGGTACGCAGTTTATACACCCGAAACGGTTTTCCGTTCTCTCCGGCCCGCTCCTGCGTGAAGAAAACCGGGCCACGACTATCCAGCTTAATCGCAACCGCGGCCAGCAAAATCATCGGAGCAGAGAATATCAACCCAACCGAGGCGCCGACCAGATCCAGGAAACGCTTGAGGAACCGCTCCACAGGCGACAAACCAGTGTACACGCGCGGCTCCCGTCGAGGCGGTGAAATCAATCCCCATGCCAGGCCAAAACCCAACGCCCCAGCTCGCAGCAACAGCATCAACGGGGCGATGGTTAGCACGCGACGATCTGCGCGGGCGATAAAAAATAAAAACGGCAGCGCCGAGGCGTAAAACGCTGCCAGAAAGATCAGTGTCAGCCACAACGCGGACGGCCAGATCAGCACAGCGGGCAGGGTCAACAAACTACAGGCCAGGAGCAAAATCTGCCAGCGCAATGTCGGCGGCGTGTGCGAATCCTGAAAAGTCTTCTCCGGCAACCAGCGCAGCATAAAGGCCTTCCAATACCCAATACCGAACTTGCGGCGCACGTATTCCCCCAAACTCCGGTCGTGTTGATGGTAAACCACCGCCTGAGGCGCAAAGACCATCCGATAGCCTTTGCGCGCCAGGCGGAAAGAAAATTCCTGATCTTCCACCGATGGCACGGCAAAAGCGCTGTCGAACCCTTCATTGGCCTGGAAAACGTCCCGCCGGTAGGCCGCAGAATAGGTATCTATGAAGTCAATCTGCTCTTGCGCGGCCATGCGCTGGTACTTGAAACTGTATTCCTGCTGAACGAAACGAGGTGTCAACTCTCTTTGCCGCGTGAGGTAAGTTCCCTTAACGCCAACAACCGCGGCATCCTGAAAGGGGCGCGTGAGGTGGTAAAGCCATTCCGAGGAAGGCTGGCAATCCGCATCCGTAAAGGCCAGAATCTCCCCACGCGCGGCCGCCGCCCCAGCATTGCGCGCCGCTGCCGGGCCAGCGTTTTCCTGACGAATCACGCGCACGCCCAGACGTTCCCCGATCTGGGCTGTCTCATCCACGGAACCATCATCGACAAGGATGACCTCATAGTCCATCGGCAGGTTTCGTTGATCCAGTGCAGCCCGCAAGCAGGCCTCGATGGTTTCGCCCGCGTCCCTGGCGGGGATAATCACGCTGAGGGAGATCTGTTTTTCGCCCATAACGATAGAATCATCAAACGTACCTGCTCAGAAAACAAAAACGTCAAACCACCTGTCAGCAGCGGCACCAGCGTCACAACGGCGTGCAGGATGACCGCAAAAGCCGCGGCGTCTTCTGGAGGCGCGCCGAAAGACGCCACCCCCAGTTGAGCGAAAAAATAGAACGGGCCAATGTTGCCCGGCATTAAGGCCGGTAACACACCGATATAAACCAGAATTAACACCAGCCCTCCCGCGGCGAACGGCAGACTCAGGGCCAGGGCATGGAAAAGGACCAGATTCGTGAACCACATCGAAGTCCAGATGACCAGCGTCAACAAGAGCGCGGGGAGAAAATGCGCAGGCCGCCTCAGCCATAGACTGCTGGCGACGAGCTGGTCGCCTATACGCAACAGGCGTGGCAACCAGGGTGCCCTGCGATCCGCCATCCATCCCCGCAGAACGCCCCACAACCGCGAGCCCCATATAACCAGAATCCCCAACCCGGCCGCGCCTGAGGCGCTGAGCGGCAACAACCAGGCACGCACCCGGGCCACCTCCGCCCCAGGAAGATAAGCGCTCACCCCCAGAGCAATGACCGTCATGGCGATCAAATCCAGGAATTTTTCCAACATCACCGCGGCGGTGATTTGCGGGAAAGAGGATGGAGCACCAGCGCCAAGATAGCCCAATCGCAGTACTTCGCCTCCGCGAGAGGGTAACAAAATGCTGACCGCCTGCCCTAAAAAAAAGGCCTCAAACACCCGGCCAAACGAAAGTGGCACCTGAAAATTGCGCAGGAAAATATAAGAACGGAACACCTTCAGCAACAGGCTCGTCAACACCATCGCCGCCAATCCGCCCAGCCAGGCCAGGCTGAGGCGCTCGAAACTTCGCCCGAACCGCACCCAGTCAATGCCCCACAGAGACACCGCCAGAAGAGTCAGACCGATCAGTATTTTGAGCACCGAAAACAACACTGTGCGGGTGCGAGGTTGGCTCATGATCCGTTTTCTTCCATCTCCTGGCAGATACTTTGTAACGTCATGGCGAGCCCCCGTTGAAAAGGAATCTGCGGCATCCACCTGAGAAAACGCTGGGCCCGACGAATATCGAGGACGTTATGTGCAACCTCGTAGGCATGGGCTGGCAAACGTCGGGGAGAAACACCCAAAACGCCCAGCGCTGTTTTTATATAGTCGTAAACCTGGTTTAGTGTCCGACCCTGCCCGGTGGCGATGTTATACACACCAGAATGATCCGCTCGCAATGCAGCCAAATGAGCATTAGCCACATCCGCCACATAAACGTAATCGCGAGTCTGGAAACCATCCCCAAAAATCACCGGTTCCCCGCCATTGAGTAAGGCATGAGCAAAGATGGCAATCACGCCATTGTTACTGCGTGGATCCTGCCCCGGCCCGTAAACATTGCCATAGCGCAGGATGATCTTTTGCCCTGAGAAAGACGATGCAGCGATCAAATCCTCGGCGGCCTGTTTGGATTTCCCATAGGGCGAGATCGGGTGACAGGGCGCCTCTTCCGCCAGCGGCAGCCGTGTGGCATTCCCATAGATTGCTCCGCCGCTGGACGCGAAGACAAACTTTTGCGCGCCAACATCCATTGCAGCATCAAGCACACTGGAGGTCCCCTCAACGTTGACTTGCCAGTAACGCTCTGGTTGCTCCACGGACTCACGCACGCTAACCAGCGCAGCGTGGTGACTGACGATCTCAGGGCGCTCCCGACGAAAGACATCTCGCAATGCATCTACATCGCAGATATCCACATCGTAGACTGCTACGTCTGGGGGTAAGCCCTTGCGATGACCACGCGAGAAGTTATCTACAACGACAAGATGATAGCCCGCTGCCAGACAGCGGCGCGCCACCGCAGAGCCGATAAACCCAGCCCCACCTGTGATTAAAATTTTTGGAAGAATATTCATCGACCTCGCGCCAGACTACATCCCCTTATGCAATCATTGCCCCTCAGGGTACTCCACCACCGCCCAGACTTCCCAATCACAAGGCCCGCTTACCTGCACATCGAACTGATACTCACCTGGCACATATTCAAACGGTTGATTATACGGGTCGCTTTCGGTGGACTCCGCCGGTGCCCGCCAGGCCGCAAAAATCACCGTGCCATACGGCGCTTCCGCCAGCGAGGGGTTGGTGTTCACCATCTTCAAGACAAACTCGCTACAGTCCTGGCGATAATACACATGGATCAAGCCAGCCCCCTGGAGTCGAAATGGTCCCGAGAGCATAGATTCCTGCCCGGCGATCCGGAACGGCTCTTCGGCGGTCAATATCTGTGCGCTGGCTGTCTCTCCCCCGCTTTGCCCGTTTGTATCGGCGTCGGCAGCCATATCGGAGGGGATAGCGTTGCAGGCCGTCAACAAAAAGAACAACGCCAGAGCAATAGACCCCACCAGATAACGCAGTCGCATCAACATGCTTCACCTCCTGACCATGGAGTATAACCGACTTTTCCTTAAGAGCAAGCGGGGCTGAGCAATCACTCAGCCCCACCTGACATCTCTTTCGGGCGTCCGCTTAGAAGCCCTGAAGCTGGACGATAGAAGTCACCGACAAGTTACCACACGCCATACCACCCGAAATGGTGGTGGGAAGAGTGTGCCACTGGCCATCACCACCCAAGAACATCAACGGAGCTCTACGGAATCCTTCAGGAATAGGGATACAGACCTGGACTGTGCTGCCTGCGGGGACCCCCACAAGGAAGGGCTCACTCAAAGCCTGGAACCCCATTTGCGCCGGGGGGATCGGATCCCCATCCGGTGTCTCCGTCACCGGCGTAAAACTACCACCCGTAGCCGAGGCCGGAGGCGCTCCAGGCGGAGGCGGCGGCAATGTCTGCGCCGAAGCAGCGCCGACCACCACCAGCGAGAGCACCAGCACCATGGCCATCAGGAGAAACAGTTTCGCTTTCTTCATCTTTCACTCCTTTCAAGTCGTTCCAAAAAACAATGTGACAGAATCGCTTCCATCAAAGTACTTGCATCTTATCACAGCTTTTAACAAAGCTTAACCGGATTCCGTCCGGATTGCGCTGACCACTCCGATTTCTGTCCGAATTCTTACCAACACAACAGCGCGGGAGCCCCGTCTGCTTGAATCTGACAATATGGCCGCCGGTTGAGGCGCAGCACTTCTTTGATCGCACAGGGGAAACATTCCCAATCAACAGGCAGTTTCAATTCAGGATAATAAGCCTGCATCACCTGGCGATACCATGCATAAGCCAGCAAGCCCTCGTGGAGTACAATCAGGTCTGGGCGATGGCCGAGGGCATAGTGGTAATACCACAAAACGAAGGTGTCTTCATCTTGCACGGTCATGAGTAATCCATCCTGAGGAACACGGGAAAGCACACTTTGAGCAAAATCCACCGCCTGGCGGTTCCGGCTGGCATCTACTTCAGCGTAATTACGACTCGCGTTCAAACCAATCAACACAAGAAACAGCCCAACGCTCAACGGGAACGCCCAACGAGCATACGTCGTTGCAGAAGACATCAGCATCAACAGGCGCGCCGCCCCCATCCCCAGCCAAAGCGCAAACACCAGATAGAGGGGCAACATCAACACATAGTAATCCTCAGTTGTATAGGTAATAGAGAAAAGCGAAAAAGCAATCGCCACCCATAAGGTGACCCCGACAACAACGCGACGAGCCTGCCCATACAGCAAGCCGAAAAATCCCAAGGCCATCCCGAAAACACCGAATTGATCTCGCAGCATGCCAGCCCAATTGCGCAGCCGCGGAAGGAAATAGTCCGGACTGAAGTTAAAGAGCTTCCCCTGGTAAAGCTGCCCGGAGACCAGCCACCAGAACCCTTCCCAATCCACGGCGTGACCCCAGTTAACCGGCGAGCCACCCCGTGCCCGCAATGGAATGACAACATAGACCAGCAGCCCGATCATCAACCAGGTGACGCGGCGCGCCAGGGTTTTCCCGTCAACCTGAAAGCAAACAGTGGTTTTCCCTGAATCGCTTTGCGCTTCCCCCAGGAACAGCCAGACGGGGAGAAGCAAGATCACGGTGACTTGATTCCCCAACGCCAGGCCCAAAAGCAGACCGATCAACCGCTCTCGCCAGGACGCCGCGTCCAGAAGTCCGACTTTATTAAAAAGTCGGACTTCTCCAATCGGCACAAACATCAGCCACAAAATCAAGGCGACGAAAAGGACATGCAGGGCATACACCTCGGTGATGACCGCCTGCGACCAGAACAAGGGCGAAAGGCCAAAGCCCAACCCGGCGATAAACCCCGCCCAGCGGCTCACCCGCTCATCGGCAAGACAGACGCGGCGGGTTAAATCCATCAACACCAGGGCAGCCAACAGAGCACAGACCGCCGAAAGCAGGTTGGTGCGAAAAGCCAGCGTGCCAAACGGTAAAAACTGAAACAGTCGCGCCAGCAAAATATACGTCGGGTAGCCCGGGGGGTGCGGCACGCCGCCTGTATAGGCCGCGGTAATCAGATCGCCAGCATCGGCAGCACGGTTGGCCCAGGTGTACCCCGGTGCCAGCGTGGCGGCGTACACCCCCGCCAGCACACCCCCCAGGATCAGAGGCGGCCATTCGATTCTCATTTTCGCAGTCACGGCAGGGAAAACACCAGCTTCACTTCCAGATCCGTACGCAGGCGGGTTTCCAACGTCCAGATACCATCCTGTAAATCTCCTGACGGAACCGCGCTTTGCACCTGCGCGCCCGCGGGCAAGCGCACCTGCAAACGAAAAGCGTTGCCCTGCGTTCCGGGTTGTTTCTTCACCCGCAAGGCGTAAGTCATCGCCCCCTGCGCCTCATCGAATTGCACGACATCCGGCGGTAGAGCGAAGACAAAACGCGTCTCCCGCTGCTCCGAGAGCGGCACAACCAGCAACGTGCCATAGGCCCGCAAGCCAGGCGGGTTCTCATCCAGCAAGCCCTGGTTATCGAGCACATCCACGCGCGGAGGAACGCCCTTCCCCGAAAGCAGCCAGCTGCCAGGGACTTCATGCGTCGCCGCGTCGAGCAGTTCCGTCTCGGCCAACGTATACACGCGCAGATAATCCCAATAGCAGCGTGCGATCAAAGCAGCGTAATCGCCGCTATCATAGGCTGCATGACGGCAAGGCTCATCTCCTTTGGTGGGATTGCGGTGTGTAATCCATACTTCAGCGCGTGGCGCCTGAGGATCGGAAAGATCCACCTCATAACGCAAAGTCGTCTCCACCGCCGCGTTGACCTTGTTGAACCCCAGGTTGCTGTCCACCACCATCAGGAAATCCCCCTCACCGGGACGCACAGCACCATCCCAACCACGGTGAGAGATTACCTGGCTCATCAACGGATCGTCGAACTGCAAAAGGATGTGACGTTCATCCAGGGCCTGCAGCACCGCCTGCCCGACAGCCTGCCAGGAAATCTGGGTATCGCTCTGCAGTTTCTCCAGGAGAGCACGCCCCAACGGTCCCATGAACTCCTTGCGGGAGGCGAACCAGTCCGTCTCACCCTCGTCTGGGCCGCGGGCAGTGCGCACATAGGCAATAAAATTCTCCACCGAGATCGGTTCCGGCGCATCAGGAAGCTCCACAGGCCCAACCGCTGCCAGCAGCAGGCGCAGGGCCTCCTGATCAATGGCGAAGACGCCATCCACTGCATGACCGCGCCCGATAGCGTACAGGTATTCCGCCCAGGTGGCGGTGGTGGGAAAATCTGGCGACCAGTTGGCATCACGCAACAGCCACACGCCTCCCTGAAGATATTCGACAATTTGCCAGGGGGGAAGAGGGTAGATTTTATTAAGATCGTCTATAGCATAAGAATCATCCACCTGTAAAGAGATGATCTCCCCTTGCTCGACGGTCACCACAGCCACGGCGGTGATAAAGCCACCGGTGGCGCGCAGCTCGTCCTCGTTCTGGATCAAAATCAGATAAGTCTGCGGGCCATACCCCGAGGCGCCGAGTATTTTCGGCAAGGCGTTCAGCAGCCCCAGGCCATCACTCAACAGCGGCAGGTAAGGATCAAGCCGCTCCACCAGTGCGCGGGTCTTTGGAGAAAGCCGGGGCAGATCAATCGCCTCCCGGGATGTCAAAGCCTGGTTGGCAGCCTGCAAAGCAACTGAAAAGCGATCTTGCGCAGCGGTCAACGCTGCCAGCGTTTCCGGGATAGACGAAAATGCATCGTCCGCCCCAAACCCGGCAAGCAACGGAGCCGCCCCCTGATACGCCTCATCTCCCGCCACAGCCAGCGCGGTCGCCATATCGACCAGCTCCTCCGCGGAGGCGAGATCCCCTCCGATGATTGGCAACCAGCCCAAAAGGCGTCCCGCCCACCCCCAGAGACGCATCTGACGTTGTAAGGAGAGGGCATCTGCCCGGGTCCGCGAGAGTAAGTCCCCGACCTGTGCCATTGCGTCCAGCGAAGGGGGCCCATCCAGATAAGCCTGGAGTTGATCCGCATCTGCCTTGAAGGCGCGATAACGTATATAGAGGCTGACGCCCTGCCAGACCAGCAGCAACGCCAGCAGAACACCCACCCCCAGCCAGATATGCCGCCGGTGTTGGCGATAAACCCGCGCCAGGCGGGCCTGCCAGGCGTGCGAAGGATCATGCCGCGACGGAGTCACGGGTTCGACATCCGGGTCGAGCACCACAGAGGGGACACCATAACGGGCACTGAGCACACGCTCACGGTTGAGCAAGCCATCCAGCAAACGATCCAGGCCGCGCAGGTGCCAGTCGCTCAACGTGCTCACTGGTGCGGCATGGGTTTCATTGCCCACCAACCGATATCGATCCACATCTTGCTGGGGCAATGTGGGGCGCGGCCGTTCAAAAACGTAGCGCAGGATCTCGTCGTCAATCCGGCCCCAGCCATCAGACAGGGTGACCGGGCGCATGGCGCCGAATTCAAAGGGGGCAAAGTACATGGCCGCCAGCAAACCGAACTCTCCCCAGCGATTATCCAGGCGTTTCCCCTGCCGCGGCGGTGAGCCAGGCATCATCTCTCGGAACAGATCACACAGCGCCGCCAACAGCACATAGCCTGGGCCGTTATCAACCAGATCAGGGTGTGCTTCAGCAAAGGCATGGGCCGTCAGGCTGCGCACCCAGGGATGGTCATCCAGCGCCGAGGGTGACTGTACCTGCTCCAGAATGCTCTTCAGTTCTGCAAGTTGTGCCTTTCGAGATATGGTCATTGGGATAACCAGGAAAGATCACCACGCGCGCGGGAGCAGATGACCAGTTCATTCACCCGATAACAGGATTCAAAAAATGATGGATTCACAGCGGTTTTCCGTGCCAACCGGGTGAATCCATCATTTTTAGAGGCCGTACCTGATCCCGCCAAGCTGAGCACATTGGGCTGCTGGCGATGTCTCACTCAGGGGGCCGGGTAGATTAACCAGGTCGCTGCCGGAATAACAGCACCCGCCTGGAAGCCGTTATACAGGATCAAATCCTCGCTGGAGACTCCCAGCTGTGTTGCCAGATCCTCAACCTGGATGTCCTCGGGGGTGTAATACACCTCAAAGCGGACCACACCCGTAGGATCGCTATGCTCCGGCAGGATCACCAACACCTGACCGACCTGAATACTACCCCTGATTTCATTGGCAGCAAAAATGACTTCAGCAGATGTCAGATATAGTTTCTCCAAAACGGGAATACTCTCGCCAGGCGCGACTTGATGGAGCACATAAGCGTTCTCAGGACCAAAAGGCCCCGCCAGGGCATAACTCAGGTCCGGGGTTGGGATGACCGTCGGCGTGGGCGTGGGGGTGATATTCCGCTTGGGGAAGATCAACCAGCGACCAGCAGGGATGAAATCACCGGGGCCAAGGTCGTTGTAGCGCCGCAATTCTTCTGGGGTGACACTGAAGCGCGAGGCAAGCTCGGAAACCTGAGCATCTTCCTCCAGGAAAAGCACCATCAGGCGCTCAACGCCCAAGGGATCCGTTCGTCCAGGCATAATCACCAGAACCTGGTCTGGTTGCAGACTCTGATTAGACACCAGCCCGTTGGCAACCACAATCACATCACGATCCGTCTGGTATTGGGCCGCCAGCTTGGGAAGACTATCGCCGAAATTGATCTGGTGCAGCAAATACTCCCCTTGCGCCCCGAAGGGTGTCTCCAAACCTGGGCCAGGAGTCGGTGGAGACAAGGTAGGAGTCGCGGTCGGTTCCACGATCGCCGTCAGATGCATGGGGGTTTCCTCCACCCCGTCCGTCGGGATCGGTGTGGCTGGCGCCGGTAGGGGCGTCGCAGAGGGATATACAATCACCGGCAGAGCTTCCGTGGGCGCCGCCTGCGTCAACGCCTGGACGATAGACACCTCCCTTGGAGTCGGCGTGGGCGTCTTCCCACCCAGCCACACCGGCAACCCGCGCCCGGTCGCCATCGCCGAAGCCGCCCAACCTCCCACCAAAAGCACCAACACACCTAACGTACCCCACAGCGCTTTGCGCCAATCCATCCATCCCACCCGAACAGGTTCATCCACAGCATAGTATTGCTGGTCGTAACGATAATAGTATCCATAACGACCGGATTTGGGATCAACCTCGTTGAGCACCACGCCAATCAGGTTGGCGCCCACCCGGCGCAATTGCTCCACGCTCCGCCGGGCAGTCTCCAGCCGGGTTTCACCGGGCTTGATCACCAGCAGAACGCCATCCACTTTCGACGCCAGGACAACCGCATCCGTAACTGCCATCACGGGTGGTGAATCAACGATCACCACATCGGCCACCTCTGTGCTCAACTTATTGAGTAAAGATTGCATCTTTTCCGAGGCCAGCAGTTCGGATGGATTCGGCGGCAGCTTTCCCGAGGTGATGACGGAAAGCCCCTCCACCTGAGAAGCCTGCAACAAATCCTCCGGCAGCGGCTGACCATCCCCAAAAAGCGACTGATAAACGAAAAACGAGCTCAACCCCCTGCGATTGGGTAATTTAAAACGCTGATGCTGTCTGGGACGGCGCATATCCGCGTCCACAATCACCACCCGCTTTCCCCCTTGGGCCAACACCACCCCCAGGTTGGCGCTCACAGTGGTCTTCCCCACCTCTGCATCCGGACTGGTGACCACCAGGGTGTGCACAGGATAATCCACACTGGTGTATTGGATGTTGGTTCGCAGAGAGCGAAACGCCTCCGCAGTGGGTGAACGCGGCGAATGCAGCGCGATCAAGCTGCCATCTTCGATTTCATGCTTCAAGATCGTCCCCAGCACCGGAAGCCCTAAATGACGGGTGATCTCCTCGGGATTTTTTACTGTATCGTCGAGGGCCTCCATCAAGAATATCGCCCCAACCGCCAGCATCCCTCCAACCACTGCCGCCAGAGCAGTGTTCAGCAACACGCGCGGGCGGATGGGCTTCTCAGGCGGGATGGCAGGTTCCACCTGAACAACGTTGGAAGTGGACTGGGCCTCCGCCACGCGAATCTGCTCAAAGCTCTGCAACAATTCGCTGTAGGTCTGGCGGAACTGGGCCAGCTCCGCTTCCAGACGAGTACGCTCGGCCTCCTGGCGAGGGTCATCCCCCAATTCCTCAATAGCCGCCACAGTGTTGTGAATCTGCCCATTCAGCCGCGTGAGTTGTTCCTGCAGGCTGGCTTTCGATTCCGCAAAACGGGCGGTTTGCAAAGCCTCGTTTTGCTGACTGAAGACATCCACCAGCAGATTGGCGATCACGGCGGCGCGCTCGGGGTCTTTATCCTCCACGCTGACTTCAATTAACTGCGTATCCCGCACCAGTTGCACGCTAATGACATCCGCCAGATCACTTACATCCTCAAACTCCACGCTCAACCCCATCTCATCCAGGCGAGTTAAGACTTCGTCCAGGATTGGACGCTTGGTTAACAATTCTGAATAAGTGCGCGCCAGTCGTTCACTGGTCAAAATGGCGGTGTAATCGCTGACGTTTGCGCTGGGGGCCTCGTTGATGAGCAGTGTGGTGGTGGCCTGATAAACCGGCTCCATCAACTGGCTGGTGATATACGCCGCACCCGCAGCCAGCACTACCGCCAGCAGGATCAACCAGGCCCAGCGCCACAAGAGCGCCGCATATTGACGCAGGTCAGCCTGCAGCATAAAGTCATCGTTGAATTGTGCTTCCATGTAGATAATCCCTCTTCTTTAAAAAATATAACTGACCCTCTAAAACTGTATCACGCCTCCACTTCCGGCTCAGCCGCCAGGGCGCGGAGGCGCCCCAATCCCTGTTGAAGATAACGTCCTATCTCCCGGGCGGCGTCCTGGTAATCAACTACCTGCCCACCGATCGGGTCCTGCACGTCCTTCTCCAAACCAACCAACTCACTGAGCAGATACACCCGCCCAGCAAGATCGGGGAACTCCGTCCGTAACGCTTCTTTATGTCCCTGCTCCATCACCAGAAT
>CAZZFZ010000077.1:0-13273 GCA_964653835.1 uncultured Anaerolineales bacterium | reverse complement strand
GCTGCTGAACGGGCTGCTTTGCCGTTAGCTACCTAACAACTTTTTAGTGCTCCCGATCGGATTGGTCAGGTTGGTCCAATTGGTCGGGTTGGTCGGATTGGTCAGGCAGTCAGGGGCGCGAGACGCGATTGAAGAACGCCCGGCAGGCGTCGTCCAGCGGCGCATTACGGCGCGACCTTGTGGACGTAATCCACGGCCCCAACGCAGGCCTCGGTCATTTCGGCGCTGATTGTCCCCCAATCCAGCCGCTGCACTCGCCAGGCCTGAATAATGCCATAAGACAGGCAACCTGGCCCGGCGTTGTAATTCGCAAGCGTCATGCGCCACAAATCGGTATACGTAGCCACCTGCCCCGGCGGTCGGCCAGTGATGTTGCGGACAAGCTGGTTGACCTGGCGACAGTTGGCGCGCAGGGTTTCCGCAATCACCGGCACACTCTTGGATGCCTTGCTCCAATCGACTCCGGCGGCGCACTCCGGACACTGGGCATTCACGCGTTGTAAGACCGCGCCGCGCAACATGGCCTGCTGCTCCCAGGTCAATGCGGTGTAATTCTGAGCACAGGCATCGGCCCCCAACGTCGAGGGGCAGATTTCATCATAGTAGGTTGACGACCACAGCAGAAGGGTATCAGCGCCAAGCTCAGAAATCTGCCCCAGGCCGTACTCGCCAGCGACCCCCAAAGAAGCCGGCCAAAACTGGCTCTCCTGCGCGATCAAACGCTTAAGCAAAACTGCGGGAATTTGAGAGCGTTTGGCGCTGACAAAAATATCCTCATCAAAGCGATTCTGGACGGTCAACATCGCTTGCCTGGCGCGTTCAATTCCACAGGTATTGGCCGCGCCCGACAAGAGCAGCCCACCCGCCGGGCAATCGCGGGCATCCACAACACCCCAATAGATCAACTTCCCCGCCAATATATCCAGGGTAACCGTGGTTTCCAACCCACGCGCATCGACAGGGGATAACGCCCAACCCGGCAGGCTATCCATTGGGGGCGGAGCTTCCCACTCCACCGCACATACATCGGTCGGCGCGACGGCAAGCTGCGTACCGACAATAGAAACCAGCCAGGGGCCAACGTCCGCTTGCGTCGGATCCTGGGCGCTCACCCGCACCACGGCGTGGAACGGTGTTCTCTCATCCCTGGTGCTGGTTACGGCGCCAAAGAACAAATCGGCTCCACTATCAGGCGTTTGTTCCAGTTGTAAATCACACTCGCTGGCAGGGCAAGAAAAAGGAACGTTCGCTAAAGTCCCGCTTATTTCAATAACCTGACTCCCATCCGCAGGCTTGTCTGCTCGAAAATGCAACACCGGCACCTGATCGCAAAGGTAGACTCCACTACCAACAGTCTGGCAATCAGGCAACGACAACCAAACTGGCGTTGGGGATGCACCCTGCCCCTCCGGCGACTCCAGCGAAGCAGCATAGCCCGGCTCCACCAGCCAGACGAAGACAAGCGCGCTGCTCAGGAGCAAAACCAGAATAGGGTGTGGTTTGCAGAAGCGAGACAGTAGCATTAGTGAATCGCGTTGGTGCCATTCGCTGATGAAAATTAACGTTTTTCAACCGGGGTTGAAAAACGCTTGGCCACAACCTGCAACCGAGCGAGCGCGCGGCGAGCATCATCCCATCCATCTAACTGGGTCTCGCAGTGCGCTTTAATCCGATTGAGCGCGTCTTGTAGCGCGTCTGTTTCTTCCCGAATCTCACCGATTTGCTGATTCAAAAAGTCCAGCGTCTGGTTCAACGTATCGGCGACCTCAGTAAGAAAATCACCTTCGCGCAAACGCACCGGTGCAGACAGGTGGCCGTGCGCCAGGTCCTTCAGAACGCGACAGATGCGGTAAGCCGGGCCAGCAATACGATGGGTGTAGAAAACCAGCACAACCGCGCTGAACAGCAAAGCGAACACATTGACGCCCACCAACACCGGCAGCAGCATCTGACGAACGTTGTTGATGGCGATATGAGCTGCAAAATAACTGGCGGTCAGGTCACGATCGAAGAGCACGTAAAGCGCCATGCTGGCGATCAGACTCACAACACCCAAAATTATCTGGGCGGCGAGCAACAACCGCGGTTGACTGGTGTCTTTTAAGAAGTATTTGCGCCGACGAAACTGAACTTTTTTCACGGTTGGTTGAACTCTTGATGACACTTGATGCACAATTCACCTCCGGGGGGGTATCGTAATAAATGTTTATACGGCGCGATATGAGGGTCATGGCAGGTGCTGGTGCACGTCAACAGACCACCTGCGAATGGATCCAACTCGCCTCGATCAACCGGGTGGCTGACACCCAATATCTCAGGCGGATGGCATTCCGCGCAGACCTCAATATCGCGCAAATCAGCCACGTGCGGGCCGCTGCCTTCGGGATGCGAGGCAGGCAAATCATGGCAAGGAGCACACACACCATCCGCATAGGGTGGATGCACAACCGAGCCGCTCAAGGCAAGCATATCCTGATGACAATCAGGGGCAAAACAACCCTGCGAGGACGAGCGCTCGCCATCCTGAGAGCGATCCACCGAAGCAGGATCACCCTCTTCCCGCACCGGCGCCTGCGTGGCCAAAAAGACATCTCCTGCCCTTACATCCTGTTCCGCCCGCTCAAGCACTGGTTGACCTGCTCCCAACGCAATGTTGGGAGGCATATCATACACACAGGCAGCTACCAACAACGTGATCGGGATGAGCAATACGTGGGATGTTTTCATATCTTCCCCTGTGATGTCCGAAGCTGAGGATCGACGGGCAACACAGAGCTATTCTGTGGTCCGGCGTTCCTCAAAGCATCTGATACAGATCCCCAGGCATAAATCACAACGCCCGATCTTCGCCCGCTGACCTGAAATTTACCCAAATGGCAAAACCGTTGCTTGTATTCGCAAGTAAGTGCGCTCCAGGTTGCTTCACTGATGAGCAGATCCTTTCGCCAGGTGCGCGTCAAGGCTTCCAAGCGTTGAGCCAGGTTGACCGTATCACCCAAAACGGTATACTCCATGCGATACTGGGAACCAACGTTCCCAGCCACCACACGCCCGGTGGCGATACCAATACCTACCTGAATCGGTTGCATCCCCTGATCGGAACAACCGGCGTTGAATTGATTTACGGCATGCAACATCTCCACTGCCGCCCGAACAGCACGATCGGTATGGTTGGCGTGGACCAGCGGGACACCAAACACCGCCAAAATGGAATCGCCGCCAAATTTGTTGACCAACCCTCCATGGCGAATCACCACCGGAATCAGCAAATCAAAAAATTGATTCAACATCACCATCACACGGGTCGGTTGCTGACACTCCGCTCGACGGGTAAACCCGCGCAAATCCACAAACAAAACGCTGGCCTCGGCTTCCTGGCTTTGCAGCCATGCATCCTGCTGGATTACCTGCTCAGCAACCTCGCTGCTGATATAACGCCCCAGAATTTCCCGAACCCGCTGGTATTCCTGCAATTTCGCCAGCATGCGATTGAATCCCGCCGACAGGCGGCCGAACTCATCCAACGAACGCAGAGGTAAGCGCAGGCTCAGGTCGTTCATCCGCCACACCCGCTGCATGGCTTCAACCAGCTGGTCCAAAGGTGCGACTATCGTCCGCCAGACCATAGTGAACGCCACCGGACTACCCACGCCTGCAATCGCTACCAGGAACCACATCTGACGCAGATGAAGCTCCCAGGACTGCCGGACGTTTTCCTGCATTCCCAGCCAGGCCATGCCCGCGAACAATAACAGGGGGAACATCCCAACCTGGAACCAAAGGAACAGCAGGCGAATAGGCAGGCGTGAACGCCTCATTGCCAGGTTTTCGAGGCTCTCCAGTTGAAAATACTGCTCTAAAAAAGGGTGCATCATGCTTTCGACCACATGATGCATGAACAGCGCGGTTCCCAGACCACTGACGATCAACATCCCCAGAAACAAGCCCGCCACACGAGGTAGAGAGAACCCGGCGCGCAACGCCAGGAAGCCAAACAACCCGCTAACGAGCAACCAATGCAGCACCGTAATCACAAAGACAGTGCGCGGTAGGTTCAACACTTTTAACATAACCACATCACTCAAAGAAGCAGATGCCTCTGCCAGCCAGTTCATCAGGGGCAACACGTAGCGATACAACCAGAGGTACAACACCATCAAAATCGCGCCAACACCCAATACAGCCAACCAAGTCAGTTGATCCCCCTCCTTTAAAAGCTCCAGAATCGCAGAGAGCGGCTTGCGATCCACCCAGAAGAAATACGCGCCAGATATCGCTGTACCCAGCAAGTGATTGAGCATCATGACCGAGACGAGCAAACGGCCTAACCGTTTTGATTTCATAGCAGGTTTTTCCTTAAGGTACCGGTGTTGGTGTCGGTGTAGCGGTCGGCGGAACAGGCGTAGGCGTAAACGTGGCGGTTGGCAACGGAGTCCAGGTTGGAGAAGGCGTAAACGTTGGAGTAAATACGGGCGTGGGTGTTGGCGTAGGAGTGAACGTAGCCGTCGCCGCCAGGGTCGAGGTTGGGGAAGGTGTAAAGGTCGCCGTAGCAGCACCGAGGGGCGTGGGCGTAAACGTAGCAGTAGGCACGGGAGTCCAGGTGAAGGTCGCGGTAGGCGTGAAGGTGAACGTCGAGGTCGGCAACGGAGTCCAGGTTGGCGAGGAAGTAAACGTTGCCGTCGGCGTGGCTGAGAAGGTAGCAGTCGGCGAGGGAGTAAACGTCGTCGTCGGGGTAGCTGTGAACGTGGCCGTCGGCGAAGGAGTAAACGTCGCCGTTGGCGTAAACGTGAGCGTTGGTGTAAAAGTGGCCGTGGGAGTCAGGGTTGGCGTCGGCGTCGGCCAGGCGACTGGCGCCCCCCCGGGGTGACAGGCGGAGCAATCGTACGTCAGGATGTTGTTCGTGCGATCGTATTCCTTGGGCGTGTGGTTCTTATTATGACAGCTCAGGTAACAGCCTCCGCGGTCGCCAGCGGCGTTGACGTAGAAAGCTGTGCTCAAGTTGCTGCCGTTGATAAACTGGAAGTTGTAGTTGTCGTAGCCATCCCGATAAACCACGTCGAAGCTAATCAGGCCCGCCTCGCCCGCATCCCAGGGCGCGTGGGTGTCGTGGCACATCACACAGGGAGCCTGTGCGGCACTCACATGTTTCTTGTGCAAGTCCTTAAAGTGGTTCTGATCGGCCTTGTTCCAACTCATCACATTTGGCTCGATATGGCAAATCCAGCACACAGCGTAATCAGTAGCGGCGTATTTATTGTTATCCTGTACCACATAGGCGTCCAACAGGTTGGCAATCTGGTTGCTCCCATGTTCATCGTGGCAGTGACTGCACCCCCAGGCGCCCAGATTGTTGTCATGGGTTGCGCCGAGATAGGCGGATTTGTTGTAGCCAGTTCCCTTCCATGAAGATGGCATACTGACCGCCGGAGCCGGCCCGCCCGCGATGGAGGGTGGCGCGCCGTCATGGCAGGCCAGGCAAAACGCCACTCGGCTGCCAGTCCATTGCTGATACCAGTTATCAGGGCTGACGTTCTGGTAGGTGGTGTTATCGATGTGCGGGTTGTGGCAGTTGATACATTCAACCTTCGCGCCATTGGCGTTTTGATCCGTCAGGGCGACATCATGATGGCTCGAGCGGTTGAACTCCGTCTGGATATCCGTACTGGCCAGGCTGCCATCATGGCACCGGTAGCAGAAACGTTCCTCCTGACGCATGGGGTCATTGGGATCTCCATCCGAGGTAGCGTTCCAGGGGCTCAATAAACCAATCTTGTTCGAGCCATGCCCGTTGTCGTGGCAGTCATAGCAGGTCAACCCAACGGCATGGGAAGAAGTACCCCAACCTGCCAGGATATTCGGCACAGTGACCCCGTCGCTATACGGCGTGGTGTCGCCGTTGGCGCCATTGGCGTCGTGGCAGGCCGCGCAAAATTCCTCCGGGATGACACCGCCGGTGTAGACAATAACCGCTCCAGTATCCACATTATTGAGACGTACCGTGCCGCTCTGATGCTGGCTCATCTCATGGCAGAGCTTACAATCATCATCTGTGGGCGTGCCCTGAACATGGTGGCTGGTGTTGGCGAAATCGCCGCCCGTCCCGGTGATCTGCCGTCGCGATCCCACCGAGAACTGGTGGCAACCGGTGCAGGTGGGGTCGGGCATAAAGCCATCTTTTGTGGTGGAGACGTTATCCACAGTATGCGGGTGGCACAGCGTGCAGTCGGTGGCGGTGAAATCCAGCCCGCCAGCGTGACCCACCCCGCCGGTGTGTGCGCTCATCGGATAGCCAGGGTTGTTGGCGTCCTGATGGCAGGCCACACAAATACGACTGGTGACCGGGCTGGTGCCGTCATCAAATGAGTTCGTCCCCGTCCGCGCGGAGAAGAGAATATCCCCCACGGTGTATAACGGGCTGGTAGTCACTTCAATGCGCGTCTTGATCAAGCTGCGGTTATCCGCGCCATGCTGCTCGTGACACTGTGTACATAGGCTGGCAAAGTCGGCTTCTGAGCCGGTGACATCCACATTGGAATGCGTGGAAAGTGGATTCCCGCTGCCACCGCCCGCAAAGGTCACTCCCGTTGGCGGCGCACCGTCATGACAGGCCAGACAAAAATCGGTCATTGTGCCCCCCCAGGGGGTACCATTATCGGGATTCGACAGCTTGGCGCTGGTGCTGACAAAATGCGGATTGTGGCAGTTGGCGCACTCGACCTTCGACCCGTCCACCTGGTCGGTATCGGAAACATTATGGTGGGATGTCCTGCCAAAGTCGGTTTGAATGTTGGTGGTCGCCACGCTGCCATCATGGCACTGATAGCAAAAACGTTCTTCCTGGCGCATCGGGTCGTTGGCACTGCCATCGCTCACCGCATTGTAGGGGGCCATCAGCTTGATCTTGTTCGAGCCATGGCCGTTATCATGACAATCAAAGCAGGTGGAATTTCCAGAAGCTTTATGCGAACCAGCGTTCCACAAATTGGCATCCACGGCAGGGGGCATACGCCCATCCGAAAAGGGCGCGAAGCCCCCAGCGCCGTCCCCATCATGGCAGGAGAGGCAAAAAGCTTCCAACTTTGCCGCTTCTGTTGAGTTTGTGCGCGGGTCGCCATTCAAAACGATGACGGTGGCAGGGTTATCCGCATCATACAGCTTGACATAGCCCGAGGTGTGATCCGCGGTGTAATGGCAGGTTTTGCAATCGCTATCCTGCACCGCGCCGTTGACGTGATGGCTGTTCCTGCTGAATTCAGGGGTGATGGCCCGCCGCCCCCCAGCCGGAACGCCATTACCATCATCTTGCGCCACATTGTGGCACATGGTACAGCCATTCACCGGCATGAAGCCATCCGCGGTGAGCAAATCGTTATCCGCGCTGTGGGGGTGACATTTCGTACAATCCTGCCCCGTCAGGTCGAACCCGCCCTGATGATTGGCACCCCCCACATGATTGGTCATCGGGTAACCCGGATTATTGGTGTTGGCATGGCAGACCGTACACAGCCGGTTGTTATAAGGGCTGGCTCCATCATCATAAGAGTTCGCCCCCGTAGTGGCGGTAAACGTGACCGGGCCATCAGTCGTCGGCGGCGAGCCAGGGATGATGACGATATCCTTCTTGATATCCTTCAGGTTTGCGCTGCCATGCGGGTTGTGGCACTGGGTGCATTGCAAACTGAAAGAGGCCTCGAAAGCGGCGGAGAAAGACTGATTGCCATGCGAGGAGACCAGCGTGTTCAGCGGCGCGCCGGTGCCATCATGGCAGGAATAACAAAAATCGTTGCCGCCGGGGCTGGAATAGAGCAACCGTTCGCTCTTGCCCGTGTGGACGCGGTGGCAGGTCGCGCAGCGGTTGGTGTGTGTAAGGTAATCGCCGTGCGGGATGTCGAACACCACTGTGGTTGGTGTGGGGGTAAAAGCAGGCGTCGGAGTTGGGGTTGCCGGCTCAGTGACCGTCAGACTATCCACGTTTGGCCCATCATTGACGATGCTGGTCAGGCGGATGGTGTTCGCGCCCGCGTTCAGAGAAACGGTTGTGGACACCGTGCCCCAGCTGGACCAGCCTGCCGTCGGCACAAAGCTCAGGCTGGCGTTGACCACCGTCCCGTTGACGCTTAATTCCAACGGGGTATCCGCTCCGGAGCCATTAGCGTAGCGAAAATCCAGGGTGACGGTTCCTGAGGCCGCAGCAGTGACCGACCACTCGATATACTCGCCGTTCGTGGTGCCGTAATCCGCATACCCCGTGCCTGTATAACCCGTGTAGGTATTTGCCACGGTAACGCCAACCAGGGTGGCATCTTCCGCTTCGTAAACGGTACTGGCTGCAAAGACTCCGCGGGCCAGCAGCAAAGAGAACAGCAAAACGAGCGGCAGCCAGGCGGCCAGCCCGCTTCGCCGGAATATCACCTTGTGAGAATGCAGCCAGTTATTCTTCATTTTTTATGGCAATCCTGACATACGCCGCGGTTATCCAACCTTAGCAAGGTGCTGTCGTAAGCCGGAGCGACGTTCGCGGAAGCCCCGCTCATCAGGGCATTGGTGCCATGAGCAAAATGGCAGGTGAGGCAGAATATCTGGTCATCCGCGCTGGGGCCGTTGCCCGAAGGATCTTCAAGGGGCAGCGAGGTGCTCAAGTTATAGGTGCCGCCGGTGATGACCACGTTCATTTTGTGGCGGTAACGCGTGACGAGACCTTTACCATCCTCGGCGTTGAAGGGCTGCACCGAAACTTCCTGGTGATAGGTAAAGTGACAACCGGTGCACCAATCACCAAGCCCCAGTTTGTATTTTGGCGTGGTGTAATCGGCCACATAACCGGCTTGATTGGGGTTATCGCCACCGATTTCGTTGGAAGTCACCAGCACATACCCCGGAGGGTCTTCCTGCTGAGCGCTGGGCGGGTGCATGCGCTGCTGAAGGAGGCGATAGTTGCGCCCGCCGTGCGGATCGTGGCATGATGTGCAGGTCAACGGCATGGTGACGTTCTGTCCCCGGCCAGGGTATGTCGGCCAGGCGTTGGGGCTGATACCCCAAGTGGGCGCGCCGGGCCACACCAGGCCCGATTCAGCATTATGGCAGCCCGCGCAGTCATACGTGCTGCTCCAGGTGGTGCCGCTGCCCCAGGCATTCTGGTGCGTGCCGTCGACGCTGTGCGTGGACGACACCGCTGCCCCCCGGTAGTTGACAAAGCCACCCCCCAGAAGCGGGTCACCCGTAGCCGTATAGACGCCATTTTCTACATCCGTATTAGCGCCCCCCATCCCAGCGCCATGACAGGTCAGGCACAAATTCTTACCCTGCTCAATGAGCAGCTTGGGCGACGCCGCGCTGTGGGCGCGATGGCATCCCGCGCAGGCATCGGTGGTGGCGGTATATCCGCCATGCGGGCCGTTGTTCGCGCGGGCAGAACGCCCGCCCCACAAGGCCAGCATTACTGTGATGATCGAGACGAAGAGCCATTTCCGCATGTGGACTTCCTCACATCCTACGGAGCACGCTGATAACTTTTCGGCGTGTGGTCTTTGTTATGACAGCGAATGTAGCAATACCCTTGATTGCCATTGATCCAAAAGGCCGTCGAGGCGTCATAGCCACCAATGTATTGGATGTCATAGCCATTTTGAATCGCAAACTGGAAACTAATCAGCCCCGCCTCGCCACTATCATGCGGCGCGTGGGCGTCATGACACATGATGCAGGGGGCATCCTCTCCCCGCACATGTTTATCGTGATAATTCTTATCGAACACGCCATTCTTGTATTTCCCAAACCGGCTTTGGCCGTAAATGGTTTGCTGCTCATCATGACACGACCAGCAAATGGCGTAATCGCCGTCTCCCTGAGTCCAGACGTTGTAATCAGCGATGACGTAATTTGCCAGCAGGTTGGAAAGATAACTCGAGCCGTGTTGAGCGTGGCAGGCGCGGCAGGAATCACCGATCCCGGCAGGACCGCTGATGTTGTTGTCGTGAGATGAGTTGACGAAGGCAGCCTTGTTGTAGCCGGTCCCGGCAGCCGTGCCCGGGAACGTAATCCCGGCGGGCGGCGCGCCGTCGTGACAGGTCAGGCAGAAATCCTCTTGCGTCCCCGTCCAGATGGTCGTTGCACCCGTATCCGGATTGGCCAGCTTATTCGCCGCGTTGGCCAGGTGCGGGTTGTGACAGGTGGTGCACTCCATGAACTCACCGCCTGGATTGGCCGGGCTGATGTTGTGCTGGTAGGCCTGGCTGAACTCCGCCTGGATGTTGGTCGCCGCCGGGCCGCTGGCACCATGACAGGCGTAACAGAAGCCCTCTTCCTGGTTCACATTGTTCGTGCCAGGCGAGCCCGTCCAGGGGTTAAGCAGGTTATCCAAACCGGAGGCGTGGCCGTTTTGATGGCAACTGCCATAGCAGGTTTGCGGCGCGTTGGCGGCCACTTTGTGCGATGCCGAAGCCCAGGCCGTCTGGTCAATCATCGGCGGGGTCACGTTATCGCTGAAGGGGGACTTCCCGCCAGCCGCGTTGGCGTCATGGCACGCCAGGCAGAACGGTTCCAAAGCCGAATTGCTGCTAAACGAAATCGTCGCGCCGGTATCCGGGTGTTTGAGGTTAACCGTGCCAGAGGTATGCGCACCGAGTTCATGGCAACGAGTGCAATCGGTATCCTGCACAACCCCATTGACGTGATGATTGGCCAGGGAAAAGTCACCGCCGGTATCCACAATCTGGCGACGAGAACCCTGGGGCTGGTTGTGGCACAACTGGCAAGAACCGCCGTTGACCTCGCCAGTCGTCGAGTTCACATGGCAGCTATAACACACCTTCCGCTCATCCAGACGCAGCAAAGAAGAACGCTTATCATCCGAAGAAGCCGAGGAGCCATCCGGATAGAGCACGCTTTTGCCCGCCGGGCCGGTCATCACCGCCGAGGTGCCATGCGCGACATGACACTTGACGCACGTGACCATATCGGTAGGATGGCGATAAGCGAAGATCGAATCACCCGAATTCGTGTGGCCGCTCCCCATCGAGGCGTGGTAACGAGTATGGCACTGACTACACCATAAAGAGAGGGTTGTGGCGATCGAGCCGTAATTTTCGCCGTTGTAATTGCCCGTGCTGTTGGCAATGGTATAGGTGATCGGCGATGAATCAGGGACGTTGACTCCCGTGGGCGCGCCAGAATTTCGAGGGATCGGGCGTAAAATGCGATAGTTGCCATTACCGTGGGGATCATGGCAGCTCATACAATCCAGGTTGATGCCCGAAGTGCCGGGGCCAGAGCCAATCGCACCATTCCCCCACATAATGTTGCTGCTTGAATCGTGCGCCGAGGTCACTGCTCTACTGGCCGCGCTGCCATCCTCGTCGGTATCCATGAGCGTGTTGACAAAACCTCCCCCTCGCAAGCCGCGCCCGGCGACGCCCTCCGCAGGGTTTTCCGCTTGCGCATCACGGCTCAGGTAAATTCCGTCTTCTACATTCGTATCTGCACCCAGGCCAGAAGGTCCGTGGCAGGTGTTGCAAAACGCAGGCGCGGGACCAATGAGCAAACTGCCAGAGCCAGCAGTATGGGTGCGGTGGCAGGCTGCACAGGAATCGGTTGTCGCTGTATAGCTGCCATGCGGGCCATTATCCGCAGCAGCCAACGGGGCATGGGCCAACATCAGCAATGCGGCGACGAGCAACACCAAGACAACCCACAAATTCCTGCGACGCATCATCATCGAAATCCTACCTGCCGTTAAAACCTTGGGACTGGTTTACGGCCAACCTGCAAACAACATCAATCAGATCGTCCTGCGTTGAACTCGCAACGCCGCGATCAACATAAGCTAAACCGTCCCATAAACAGCCGACACAAAACGCGGCTACTTAGCATGACACAATTCACAAACACCGCGATTATCTACACGCAAGAGTGAACTCCGTTGATTTCCACTGGGGGTTGAACCATCTGGCCACGACACAGCAGCCGAGTACGTTCCCATGGTCGCTGAGGTACCGTGCGCCACGTGGCAATTCATGCACCCGATGGAGAAACCCGTTGTGGTATGACGATAAGCGTAAATCGCATCGCCCGAATAGGTGCTCCCGCTGCCCGTGGGCGCCGAATGACGCGTATGGCACTGTGCACACCAGTTGGAAATCTGAGCACCGCGGGAGCCGTAGTTCTCGCCAAAATACTGGTTGTCTCCATTAGAAACGGAATAGGTTTTGGACGACTCGTCGGTTACGTTCACGCCGCTGCCTGCCCCTGAATCGATCGGGATGGCGCGCAACAAGCGATAAGTTGGGCCATTAGCCGTGCTGGCGTTTCCGTGCGGGTCGTGACACGATGTGCAGGTCAGGGCGATGTTGAGCTTGCCAGCGCCAGAATTGATGGCGCCATTCCCCCACATCGTCCCGCTTGTGCCATCATAGGCATGCTTCGAGGTCACTGCTGCGGAAGCCGCGATCAGATCCCAATTGGTGTCGATGAGCGCGTTGACAAAGCCGCCGCCTTTCAAACCGCGGTTTACCGTGCCTTCGGTCTCCACATTGCCATCACGTTCCAGGTAAATGCCGTCCTCCACGTTGGTATCTGCCCCGGTGCCAGAAGCACCATGGCAAGAGACGCACAATCCCGGCACCTGATTGACCAGCAACCTGGCCGCGGCAGCTGTGTGGGCACGATGGCATCCGGCACAGGCATCGGTGGTGGCTGTATAGCCGCCGTGCGGCCCGTTATCGGCGCGCGCGGAGACAACCATCGCCGTTGTCGTCATCAGGAACACCAGCAAAACTGTCCACACACGTTTCATAACAAACACCCTTCACTGCCAGGATCGAACCTTCCTGAAAAAGGGGCGCCCAAACGGCCTGGTACGCCCCTCTTCAGATTACCCTTGCTCAGACCAACTTCCTGAGAAGCAGGTATAATCCTGGGGGGAGACAGGAGCCTCCGTGCTGGCTTGCGGTCCGCAGGAGACCCCTGTCCTTTCCAGGAACCTGTCCGAGCAATTCGGGCAGGTTCTCTTATTTTTGGTGGCAGACTTCGCAGACGCCACGGTTGTCGAGGCGCAGCAAAGCGCTGTCACTGGTATTGGGGCCCTGAGCCGTGGTGGTCATCGTCGCCGAAGTACCGTGCGGCAGGTGGCAGGTCTGGCATTCAACGGTGTTGTTGGTGCCGCTCTCCGCCAGAGGCAGGGTGAGACCGCCAAAGCCCGTGGTTTCGGGATTGACGTTGCTGCCATAGGAGAAGGACATACGGATACGATGGGTGTACGTCGTACCATCTTTGATGC
>CAZZFZ010000076.1:0-13303 GCA_964653835.1 uncultured Anaerolineales bacterium | reverse complement strand
TGGTCCCTACATTCAAGTGCGGCTTGTCGCGTACAAATGTTTCCTTTGCCATAATTGATCTCCTGATATGTGCTCCGTAGATTAGATCATAATTTCAGTTGGTTCAGGCTTCGCCTCGGATGATCTTCTGCGCTAGTTTCTCAGAAACAGTGGCGTAGTGATCGAACTCCATGGTAAACACCCCACGCCCCTGAGTGGCTGAACGCAACTGGGTGGCGTAGCCAAACATCTCGGCCAGAGGAACCATCGCCCGCACCGCCTGCGTGCCGCCGGGGCGAACTTCCATCCCCAGCACTTCGCCGCGCCGGGCGTTCATCTGACCGATAACATCGCCCAGGAACTCTTCGGGAGTGACGACTTCCACCTTCATGATCGGCTCTTGCAGCACGGGGCCGCCGCGCTGAACGCCCTCGCGGAACGCCATGATGCCCGCAGCTTTGAAGGCCATTTCGTTCGAGTCGACCTCATGGAAAGAGCCATCATACAGGCGCACGCGCACATCGGTGACCGGGTATCCGGCCAGCACGCCCGCATCCGCGGCCTCGCGCACACCTTTTTCAACGGCGGGGATAAATTCCTTCGGAATCGTCCCACCTGTGATTTCGTCTTCAAAAATAATGCCTTCGCCTGGTTCTGTGGGTTCCAGAGCGAGGATGACATGCGCATACTGACCGCGACCGCCGGTCTGCTTGACATGGCGGTATTCCACCTTTTCCACCGAGCGGGTGATCGATTCGCGATACGCCACGCGCGGATTGCCCACCCGCGCCTGGACGTTAAACTCGCGCATCAAACGATCCACCAGAATTTCAAGGTGCAATTCGCCCATCCCGGAGATGATCGTCTGCCCGGTCTCGTGGTCAACCCGCACACGGAAAGTGGGGTCTTCCTCCGAGAGTTTGTGCAGCGCATCGCCCATCTTGTCCTGATCGGACATCGTCTTGGGCTCAATTGCCACCGAGATCACCGGCTCCGGGAAGGAAATCTCTTCCAGGATCACCTGGTTGGCCGCGTCGCACAGGGTATCGCCCGTGAAAGAGAACTTAGGCCCCAAAATCGCGACGATATCGCCAGCCGAGGCATCATCAATATCTTCGCGCCGGTCGGCATACATACGGATCAGACGACCAATGCGCTCCTTTTTCCCCTTGCTCGAATTGTAAACCGAAGCGCCCTTCTTCAGTCGCCCCGAATAAATGCGCACATACGCCATGCGGCCCACGTAGGGATCAGTCACAATCTTGAACACCAGCGCGCTAAGCGGCTCGTTGTCCTTGGGGTAGCGGACAACTTCCTCCTCACTTCCCGGCTTGCGCCCCTTAACGGGCGGAATATCCAGGGGAGAGGGCAGGTACTCCACCACCGCATCGAGCACCGGCTGAACGCCCTTGTTGCGCAACGAAGTGCCGCAAAAGACCGGCGTCACCTGCCCGGCGATCACCGCCCGACGCAGCGCCGCTTTCAATTCTTCAATCGAAATGACCTCGCCTTCCAGATACTTCAGCGTGAGGTCGTCATCTGTCTCGGCAATCTGCTCCACCATGCGCTCGCGCATCGCCTCGACCTGGGCTTCCAGGTCCACGGGGATCTCGGTCACCACCGGCTCTTTGCCCTGGTCATCCTTCCAGACGATCGCCTGCCTGGTGAACAAATCCACCACACCCTTGAATTCCGACTCCACGCCAATCGGCAACTGCACGGCCAGCGGGTTGGCGCCCAGGCGGTCGCGGATCATCTGGATGGTGCGCTCATACGAAGCGCCGACGCGATCCATCTTGTTGACGAAGCAAATGCGCGGCACGCCGTACAAATCGGCCTGACGCCAGACGGTTTCGCTCTGTGGCTCAACGCCCTGCACGGCATCGAAGACGACCACGCCACCATCCAACACGCGCAAGGAGCGCTGCACTTCGGCGGTGAAATCAATGTGGCCGGGCGTATCAATGATGTTAATCAAATGATCCCGCCAATCCGCCGACACCGCCGCCGAGACAATAGTAATACCACGCTCCCGCTCCTGCTCCATCCAATCGGTGACGGTGGTGCCGTCGTCAACGGAGCCGAGGCGGTGCGTCTTTCCTGTATAGTACAGGATGCGCTCAGTGGTGGTGGTTTTTCCGGCATCAATATGGGCAATAATGCCGATATTGCGATACCGTTCCAAAGGATACTGGCGGGCCATGCTTACCTACACAATCCCAATCATCAAACTTTGTAATGCGAAAAAGCACGGTTGGCCTTAGCCATGCGGTGCGCTTCCTCGCGCTTACGGACAGCCGAACCGGTGTTGTTGGCGGCTTCCTGCAGCTCATCCGCAAGCAGCTCAGAGAAAGCCTTCCCCGAACGTCCGCGGGCCGCAGCAAGAATCCAGCGGGTAGCCAGGGCGAACTGGCGATCCGGAGGAACTTCCATCGGCACCTGATAGGTGGCGCCACCAATACGGCGGGGCTTCACTTCCATCACCGGCGAGGCGTTCTCAATCGCTTTCTCGAACACCTCCAGGGGATTCTGGTTGGTGCGCTTTTGAATGATATCGAAAGCATCATATACCAGCCGCGCGGCCACACTTTTCTTGCCATTTTTCATCACGCGATTGATAAATGATTGCACTTTGACGCTGTTATAGCGCACATCGGGCGGAATTTCGCGTTTTGGCGCTCTGTTTCTTCGCATTCCTATATCTCCGTTTCGAACTTCACCAAAATGGCTCTAGCCTCAAGAATCGCCGGTTGGCTACCGGCGATTCGAATAATTCATCAATAAATACGTTTATTTCTTCTTCGTCCCGTACTTGGAACGGCCCTGCTTACGGGCGTCCACACCCGTCGAGTCGAGGGTGCCGCGGACGACATGGTAACGTACACCAGGAAGGTCTTTAACACGACCGCCGCGGACGAGGACGATGGAGTGCTCCTGCAGGTTATGCCCCTCACCGGGGATATATGCCGTCACCTCAATCATATTGGTCAGGCGCACACGGGCGATCTTGCGCAAAGCCGAGTTCGGCTTCTTAGGCGTCATGGTACGCACCACGGTGCACACACCACGCTTTTGCGGCGCGCCCTTGGGCTGCCGAATGCGGCGTTGCTTGTACGAGTTAAACGTATATTGCAAAGCCGGAGCCTTGCTCTTGGCCTTCTTGGTCTTGCGTCCTTTACGAACCAGTTGATTGATTGTTGGCACGTTTGCCTCCAGAATAAAATCGCTGTACAAGTTACATTCAACAACGGAGGCCATCGCTCGTGCAATGATGGCCTCGCGTAATTTCATTGTCCGCTTGTTAATCGGGCAGGGGTGTGTGGCCCGCCCAGCCGCTTTTTGGGCAACGACCGGCAATTTTACCACGCCGATATATCAGCGTCAATGTTTTTCGCCCAACCCCAGCAGGGAAGTTGATGGGGTAGCCCGCTTCTTGCGGCTATCATCCTTACCAAAACGGATCACCTTGCCGGTGTCGGTCACGGCTTCCACAGCCAGGCCGAGGCTCTGCAGTTCCTTCACCAACACCTGGAAGGAAGCCGGAATGCTGGGGGCCTCTAGCGGCTCGCCCTTGACAATCGCTTCATAAGCCTTGACGCGCCCCTGCACGTCATCCGATTTAACGGTGAGCATCTCTTGCAGCGTGTACGCCGCGCCGTAAGCTTCCAGCGCCCACACTTCCATCTCGCCAAAGCGCTGGCCGCCGAACTGCGCCTTACCACCCAGCGGCTGCTGGGAAACCAAGCTATACGGGCCAGTGGAGCGGGCGTGCACTTTATCTTCAACCAGGTGGTGCAGCTTGAGGATGGACATCACACCCACAGTCACCGGGCGGTCGAAGGGTTCGCCCGTCTTGCCGTCACGCAGCACCTGCTTGCCAATGATCGGCGATGGGTTGTTGGTGAGCGAGGTGATCTCATCGGCCTTCTGACGCAGCTCCTCTTCGCTCATCTTGTCAACGCCCTTCACATCGTGCTGCGTCAGCCACAGGCGCAGGCAGGCGCGCACTGCGCGAGTATCCTGCTCATCGCGCTCATCCGGTGGGAGGGGGTTATCCTCAAAGACCAGGATCGTGTCGGGGTCGTAGCCGTGCTCGCGCAACCACTCACGCAGCACCGAGCGGCGGGCGCAGGTCTCATCTGAGATCAACTTGTAAACATCATAGCCCAGTTCGCCCAGCCAGGCTTCCATATAAAGGCGACGCACGTGGTTGTCGTCGTCAATCATTTCAGGGTCGTAGCCCTGCTCGCTCAGCCAGGCCCAGCCGCGTTCGCCAATCTCTTTCCAGGCCTGGTCAATCATCCAGGCGCGCGCCAGTTCAGCCTCAATCTCGTGCTCGCGAGCACCGTCAAACACCGGCGTGATCGCCCGGAACCCCAAACGTTGAGCCGCCCATCCGAGATGGACTTCCAACACCTGGCCGAGGTTCATACGGCCGGGAACGCCGGTAGGATTGAGCACCACGTCCACGGGCGTGCCATCCTCAAGGAAAGGCATATCCTCCTGCGGGACGACCACCGAGACCACGCCCTTGTTCCCATGGCGACCGGCGAGCTTGTCACCGGAAGTCAGCTTGCGGCGCTGCGCCACCGAGACGCGCACCATGGTCTCCACGCCCGAGGAAAGCTCCACGCCATCATCGCGCGAGAACACCTTGACGTCCACCACCTTGCCGCGAGCGCCGTGCGGCATTCGCAGCGAGGTATCTTTCACATCGCGGGATTTCTCGCCAAAGATCGCCCGCAGCAGACGCTCCTCCGGGGTGAGTTCCTTCTCACCTTTGGGAGAAATCTTACCCACCAGGATATCATTGGGGCCAACTTCCGCGCCGATGCGCACAATACCGGTCTCATCCAGGTCTTTGATGGCGCTCTCGCCAACGTTGGGGATATCACGGGTGATCTCCTCCGGCCCCAGGCGGGTATCGCGGGCTTCCACCTCGTACTTCTCCACGTGCACCGAGGTGAAGCGATCATCCTGCACAAGGCGCTCGGAGATCACAATCGAGTCCTCATAGTTAGAGCCCTCCCAGGACAGGAAAGCGACGACGACGTTCTGCCCCAGCGCCAGGTTACCATCCACCGTGGAGGACGAATCGGCGATCACATCGCCCTTCTTGACGATCTGCCCCTTGGTCACTGCCGGGCGCTGATCCACACAGGTGCTCTGGTTGGAGCGTTGATACTTGCGCAGGTTGTAAACGCGCTCACCATCTTTGTGACGGATGACAATGCGCCCACCGGTGACGGAGATCACCTCGCCATCTTCATGGGCGACAACCACCTGCCCCGAATCAATCGCCGCGGCGTACTCCATGCCGGTGGAAACCGTGGGAACCTCAGGCCGCAGCAGCGGCACTGCCTGCGCCTGCATGTTGGATCCCATCAAGGCGCGGTTGGCGTCGTCGTGCTCCAAGAAGGGGATCAACGCCGCGCTGATGCCCACAATCTGCTGTGGGGCCACGTCCATATAATCAATGTCTTCCGCCGGGGAGAAGATGAACGACATGCGGTGGCGCGAGGAAGCGCGCCCGCGGATGAACTCGCCATACTCATTCAGCGGCGAGTTCGCCTGGGCGATCACAAACTTATCTTCCGTATCCGCCGAGAGGTAGACATATTCATCGGTCACAAATGGGACCACCTTGACCTCGTCCACCTTGAGCTTGGCGATCTTCTTAGCCAGCTTCTCATCCACGCGCGTGCCGGCCTCGGCAATCACCTTTCCCGATTTAGGATCAACCAGATCCTCGCGCAGCGCCCGGCCGACCATCAAGGGGCTATCGGGCGGCAACACCTTCAACACCTTGCGATATGGCGTTTCAATGAAGCCATATTCGTTGACGATAGCAAATGAAGCAAAGCGGCCAATCAAACCAATGTTTGGCCCTTCGGGGGTTTCAATCGGGCAGATGCGCCCATAGTGCGATTGGTGAACATCGCGCACATCAAAGCCCGCCCGCTCGCGCCGCAGGCCGCCCGGCCCCAACGCGGAGAGCGTGCGTTTGTGCCGCAGCTCCGCCAGCGGGTTGGTCTGATCCATAAACTGCGAGAGCTGGCTGGAACCGTAGAACTCGCGCAGCGCGGCGACCACCGGCCGCACGTTGACCAGGCTGACCGGGGTCAGGTTCTCTTTCTCGCGGATGGACATGCGCTCCTTGACCACGCGCTCCATGCGGCGCAGGCCGATGCGCAGCTTGTTCTGAATCAGCTCGCCCACCGTCTTGGTGCGGCGGTTCCCCAGGTGATCGATGTCGTCCGGATCGGCCGCGCCGTTGTTGATAGCGATCATGTGGCGCACCAGGTGGACGATGTCCCACTTGGTGATGGTGCGGCGCTCGATCGGAATAACGTCAGCCAATTCCAGCTTTTGGTTAAGCTTGTAGCGCCCCACACGAGTGAGGTCATAGCGCCGCTGATCGAACAACTGCTCCTCAAGGAACTCGCGCGCGTTCTCCAGGGTGGCCGGATCGCCGGGGCGCATGCGGCGGAAGAACTCCAGCAGCGCTGCCTCGGCTATCGTCAACCCACCCGAAAGATCCCACTCCGGCTCTTGCGCCAGCGTAGTGGGGATGAACATGCGATCCGGGTTGTTGTCAATATCCTCGAAGAGACGCAGCAGCTCCTCGTCCGTGCCTTCCTTAATGGGGCTGTCTTCCATGCCGTCATCCACAGCCGCCAGGGCACGTAGAAAAATCGTCACCGGAATGATGCGGCGGCGGTTGAACTTGAGGGTGAGGTAATCGCTCTTGCGCGTGCCAAACTCCATCCACGCCCCGCGGTCGGGGATCATCTTGGCGTTCGCCAGACGACGCCCTGTAGCGCGGTCGGTCTCGGCCTCGAAGTACACGCCCGGCGAGCGGATCAACTGAGTGACCACGACGCGCTCTGTGCCATTAATAATGAAAGTGCCCTGATCCGTCATTTCAGGGAACTCGCCCAGGAAAATATCCTGCTTCACCGGCTCTGGGATAGCCGGGCCTGCCAGCAGCACCGAGACGTACAACGGGCTGGCGTAGGTCAGATCGCGCTCAACGCACTCTTCGACGGTGTATTTGGGTTCTTCAAACCAATACGTCAGCCCCCATTGTTCGGATTCGGGCGTGCGGCTTGGGAAGTACAAGCGCATGTCGCCGCTGTAGGATTCAATCGGCGAAATCTCATCAAATAGTTCCGCCAGTCTTTCGCGCTTCAAACGCTCAAACGATATCAGCTGGACAGCGATCAGGTCCGGCAAATTAAAATGAACATCAATGCGCGCATAAGACTTGGAAGGTGGAAGCTGTGCCATAAAATACTCACTCCTGAGGCTTTGGTTCTGTCGCTAAGGACGACCACGCGGCAGAATGCCCTGGCGCGCCGTGCAGCCAGGGCAGCTCGCGTCCCCAAACTCATTTTCTCGCGGCCAAATAAGCATTATCCGATAGGCCTAAGTCAGATCGAGTATTATAACGCGGGCAACGAACATCGGTCAAGCAGTTTCGCGGCCAGTTTTACAATTTCATCCCCTCACTCCTCAACTGAACATCCCGCAGGCTTTTGATCAATTCTCTCTTCTCAAAGCCGGGGCAGGTATAATAAAGCGCATGATGACATCAATAAACTCTTTCCGCGCTGGCTATGTCGCCGTGATGGGCCGCCCCAATGTGGGCAAATCCACGCTGATGAACGCCTTCATCGGGCAGCACATTGCCGCTGTTTCCCCCAAACCACAGACCACCCGCCACCAGCAGTTGGGCATCCTCACCACCGACGACGCGCAAATCGTCTTTATAGATACACCCGGCCTGCACAACCCGCACCACAAACTGGGCGAGTACATGAACACCGAGGCTGCCAACGCGCTCAGCGACGCCGATCTCATCCTCTTTGTAGTGGATGTTTCCCACATCCCCCCCCACGAGGAAGACCGCATCCTGATCGCCCTGCTGGAGGAAATCGGCGAGGCAGCCCCGCAGGTGATCCTCGCCCTGAACAAAATTGACCGCGTGGATGGCGATGACCTGTCCCGCAGGATCGAAGCCTACACGCAACTCCTCCCCGAGGCGATCCCCGTGCCGATTTCGGCCACCCGCGGCGACCAGCTCGACGAACTGCTCGCCACGCTGATTGAGCACCTGCCCGAAGGGCCGCCCTACTACCCCCCCGACCAGATCACTAACCTCTATGAGCGCGAGATTGCTGCTGACCTGATCCGCGCCTCCTGCTTGATCCATCTGCGCGATGAAGTGCCCCACGCCATCGCCGTGCGCATGGACGAATACACCGAGCGCGGCGATGTGGGCGCTTTCATCCGCGCCACGCTGTTCGTCGAGCGCGAATCACAAAAAGCCATCGTCATCGGCGAAGGGGGCAAGATGATTAAGCGCATCGGCGCCCACGCCCGCGCCCAGATCGAGGCGATGAGCGGGCGCAAGGTGTACCTCCAGCTGCGCGTCAAGGTGCGTAAAAACTGGCGCAACGACGAGAACATCCTGCGTCAGTTCGGCTTCCAGCAGGACAAATAAATGGCATCCATCGGAAAATACACTCTGCTGCAAATCGCCCTCGGCATCGCTGTGTTCAACTGGCTGGCCGTGAGTGTCCGCTGGAAGTGGCTGGAATACCTCACCAAACCCGCCGTGATGATCGCCATGATCGCGGGCGTCTTCCGCCTGCGCCCCGGCCTGGTCGCCCAGGGTCAGGTCAACTGGCTGGCGCTGGCACTGATCTTTTCGCTGGTGGGGGATATTTTCCTCATGCTTCCCGGCGACCGCTTCATCCCCGGCCTGGCGGCTTTTCTGCTGGCGCACGTCGCCTACATCATCAACTTCAGCGTAGGGGGGGGATTCAGCATCAACCCGGCCACCCTGATCCTTGCCGCCCTGGTCGCCGCGACCAGCCTGCAACTTTACCGGCGCATCGCGGCTGGGTTAACGCGCAAAGGCCAGCACAAGCTCAAACTGCCCGTGTTAGCCTACACCATCGTGATCTCAACGATGACATTGATCGCCCTGAACACGCTCACCACCCCAGCGTGGGAGAACTACCGCGCCCTGATGATCGGTGCGGGAGCGTTGCTCTTCATGCTTTCCGACACTTGGATCGCCTGGGATCGCTTTGTAGAACCGCTGCGCTGGCGCGATCTGCGCGTGATGATGACCTACCACCTGGGACAGCTCCTCCTGGTGCTCGGCGCAGTTTACTCTCCCTGAACATCTTCAGCAGAAGCCTCCGCGGGGGCCTCGCTTACCACCGCGGCTTCAACAATACGCGGCGAGTTCGAATACTCCCTGCTGCCAAACACCGTCAACAGGACAGCGCCCAGCCCCCAAAACCCAACCGCCAGCCGCGGCAGGCTACCCACACAGGGGATCAGTTGCGCAAACCCGGCGAGCACAAAGTACAGGATCAGCGTCCCCACGCCCGCGGAAATGGCCGGGGCCCAATCCAGGTTGAGCATAGCGGCCAGGCGGCGGCCAAATTCCCAGCCCAGCGCCACCCACCCCATCAACCAGGCGAGACCCAAAGCGAGCACCAACGCCAGGGATGCAGGCAGCAGCACCAGCGTAATCGCCAGCACCAGCGCGGCCACCGGCGCAAGGAAGGCCGTCACCATGCCCGCGCCAACGGTGATCAGCGGCTCGGTCAGCGCGGCGCGCGCCACACGCTCCACCGGTTCTGCAAACAGCACCGCCACCACAACCGCCAGCGCCGCCCACATGAACATACGGAAGAGAAACCACACCGCGCCCACAGCCGGGAAGGTACTCACCCCCCACCGCGGCGCTGACCAGTTATCGAACTCAAAGCGGGAAGGAAGCTGAAGCGTGAAAGGCACCGCCCCCCCCTCAACGATCTGCCCATGCACGATCGCCCCCGGGGCGCGGTTCAACGTCCCTCCCACAGCAGCCACATCTCCCATCACCACAGCCTTCTCACCCAGATCAATCGACCCGCCGAAAACGACCATATTTCCCTGGACGGTTCCATTGACCTCCGCGAAGCCACCCATGAGCACAACATCACCCTGTACCACACTGTCCTGCTCCAGGTACACCGAGCCGCCAAACACCACCAGGCTGCCATCCAGGCTTTCGCCCTCATACAAGGTAAACGTTCCCCCAAAGATCACCTGATCGTCCTGCAGCCCACGGGCTGATGCCGCGCGGGGCACCAGCAAAACCGCGAGAACCAGCAATAACGTCAAAAGCTTTACTCGTCTCATGATCCAATCCTCCGGGGAAGTTTTATCAGGCGAGCCAGCCAGCCCAGCCAGACCAGGCTCCCAAGTCCCAACGCCGTCACCAACAACGCCCATCCCCCAGGAGGCACCACCCCCCCAAGGGTGCGCCAGATGACGGCGAAAAGCTCTTGCAGCTCTCCCAGGGTAAACACCAGCGTGAAGAGCCGGTACACCGCCAGCACCACCACATCCACCCACGAATCGAATGTGCTGAAGAGTTGCCCCCCCAGCAGCACCGCCAGGCTGACAACGGCATTGAGGATCAGAATCAGCATAATCCCCACCTGCCAGCGATAGCGCATCTGCTGACGCACAATCATCTCCTGGCGGGCGCGCGCCTGCCAGCGCTCCACAAAGCCAGGCGCAGGGTCGTAAAAGCCGCTCTCGCGAAAAAGGCTCTCAACCCCCTTCAACCCGATCTGGAGCGCCTGGCATTGCGGGCAATCTTGCAGATGCTCCTCCAACGCCTGATGCTGCGCCGGGGTGAGCGGTTCTTCGCCTAGCAGCCAGTCTTCAAACGGCAGGTGTTTCATAGCCAATTCCTTCCGAATGGATCTGCTCGGAGACGCCCTGTCTAACAGCCTGCGTCTGCCACGCTTCGGCCAACGCCCGGCGCGCCCGGAAGAGTCTGCTCTTGACCGCGCTCACGCTGAGCGAAAGCGTTTCAGCGATCTCCTGATACGAACAATCATGCCAGTAATACAAAATCACTGCCGCCCGATCTTTGGCGGGGAGAGTTTCCAGCAACTGGCGGACTCGCGCCTGCTGCTGACGGCGGATCAGGCTGGCCTCGGGTGAAAGCGCCGGATCAACGGGCGGACGCCAGGCATACGCCTCATCATCCACAGAAACCGTTGACAATCGTTTGCGCCTCAGGCGGTCAATGCAATAGTGCGCAGCGATGGCAAGCAACCAGGTGGCAAACGAACGCCGGGGATCGTAACGATGCAAATTCTTGTAAGCCCGCAGGAAGGTCTCCTGTGCGGCGTCCTCGGCGGAATCAGCCTCGCCCAGCATGCGGAAGCACAGGCTGAACACCGGCCGCTGGTACGCCTCCACAATGCGAGCAAATGCATCCTCATCGCCCTGGCGGGCAAGCTCCAGCCAGACGGTTTCAGTTTCTTCCACAGGTGCGCTCCTGCTGTCCATTCATCTGCCGGGATATACGTTGCACGAGGAAAAAGGTTGCAAATTTCGCCCGTTTAATCGGCGTTGAGAGGGAGAAAGCCCTCCCCCAGCGCTTCGTGCGCGTGGCCGATCACCATAAAAGCGCGTTCATCCGCCTCGCGCACCACCGCCTTCAACGGCGTGACCTCAGCACGGGTGATCACGCAATACAGGATGGTGCGCGCCTCGCCGGTGTAGCCACCGCGCCCTTCCAGCACCGTCACCCCGCGGCCCAGGGTGTAGAGTACCTGCTCGCGCACCGCCTCAGGCCGCGTGGTCACGATCAAGGCCGTGCGCACCACATTGGAGCCCTGGCTGACCGCCTCGGCCGCGATGCCGCTGACGTACAGCATCACCAGCGCGTACAGCGCGTTCTCCCAACTAAAAGCCACGCCCGCCAGCAACATCACCAACGCATCAACCAGCAAATAACTCTGAGAGATCGGGATGCCTCGCCAGCGGTTCAGGATGCGCGAGAGGATATCCGACCCACCGCTGGTCCCCTTGCCGCGGTATACCAGCCCATAGCCAATTCCCCCCACCACGCCGCCGTACAGCGCGTTGAGCACCAGGTCGGAGGTCAACCCCTGGGGCGGCAAAAACTTCAGGGGGAGATCCACCAGCAGCGAAAACGCAACCACAGCGAAGGCCGTGCGGACGGCGAAGCGCGCCCCGCCGAGGAACCGCCAGCCAAGGGCGAATAAGGGCAGGTTCCCCAACAGCACCATCACGCCGATCGGCCAGCCGGTGTAGTGATTGACGATTTGCGCCAGGCCGCTCACCCCGCCGCTCGCCAGGTTCGCGGGGACGAGGAACAGACGCATGGCGAGCGCGGCCAGCGCCGAACCGACCACAATATAGAACACATCGCGCCCATTGCGCCAGTTCAGGTGCTGGCGTAACGGGCGCAGGGAAAAAGCAAGCCGCTTAATCATCCAGCAAGCTAGTTTTTGCCAGCTCTTCAATCACGCCGATGACGGCGGAATTATCCAGATCGCGCATGCCCATTTGCAGCATGGCTTCAAAAAGCTGATCGTTGACCGCCGTGGCAGGCAAAGGGACGCCGTACTCGCGAGCGGTGTCCATTACAATGCCCAGGTCTTTCGCCATCATGTAGGCTTTGAAGCCCGGCTGGCGGTTCCCATCGAAGAGACGCGGTGGTTTGGTATCCAGAGTCCAGCACTGCGCCGCGCCGCCCTGAATGGCAGCGATGACCTTTTGCGGATCGGCCCCCGCCTTCTTCGCCAGGATGAGCAACTCGCCCATCGCCACCATCTGCGCGGCGACCATCACCTGATTGGCCGCTTTGGCGATCTGCCCCGCGCCGCTCTCCCCGACATGGGTGATGCGCTTGCCGATGACCTCAAAGATCGGGCGCACCTTTTCCAGCGCCTCGGCGGGGCCGCCCACCATGATCGCCAGCGTGCCTTGCTGCGCGCCGATATCTCCGCCGCTGACCGGCGCGTCCAGGCTGAGAACGCCCACTTCGGCCAGGCGCGCGGCGATGTGACGCGCTGTGGCGGGCTTGATGGTGGAGTTATCCACAAAAATCATCCCAGGGCGCGCGCCCTCAATGATCCCCTCCGGCCCCAGGGCGACCTGCTCCACATCGGGTGAATCCGGCAGGTTGGTGAAGATCACATCCACCTGCGCGGCGACCTGACGCGGCGAAGTGGCCGCCACCGCGCCCTCAGCAACCAGCTCATCCACCGCGGCGCGGCTGCGATTGTGCACCACCAGAGGGAACCCGGCTTTGAAGATGTTGCGCGCCATCGGCTTGCCCATCAATCCAAGGCCGATGTACCCTACGCGAAGTTTGTTTTCCATACACACACTCCTTTAACCATGAAGGACACGAAGAACTCTTAGAGTTAAGAATAATTATTGCACTTCGTGCCCTTTGTGTCCTTTGTGGTTTTAATTTCACACTACT
>CAZZFZ010000075.1:0-13424 GCA_964653835.1 uncultured Anaerolineales bacterium | reverse complement strand
TCTATCAGGGTATCGGGTGACCAGGCCCCGCGCCAGCGCGTGTGGAAGTCCCAATACGGCAGACTGTCTACATAGGCGCGGGGGGAGTAACCGCTTGAGAGCAGCGCGGTGCTCAGGTCAAGGCGCATGGGCAGGGAGAGCAGCGCGGCCGTCTCGTTGTGGAGGAAGTGCGTGCTGATGAAGCGGATCACGTAGCCGGGGTGCTGGCGGGCGAAATCCAGCGCACTGCCAAAACCCTGCTCGATGCGGGTCTCTGACGGGACGTCGGCCAGGTCGAACACGCCGGGGGTGAAGCTGTACTGGCTCTTGAGGTACACTGCCTGCATCGGCTGGGCGTAGCCGAACTTGCCCGTCACCAGCCGGTTGCGGATCATCCAGGGGAGCAGCGCGGCCAGCGCGCTCAGGGTGAAAAGCCCGCCGGAGATCAGCCAGAGCTTCCAGCGTTTTGGGCGCGCCGCGGCCAGCAGGATCAGCGCCACGGGCAGGAAGATGATCGCCTGCGAGCGGATGAGAACCGCCGCGCCGAGCGTGCCCCCGGCGAGAATGCTCCGTCGCCAGTCGTCGGGGCGTTTCAGCCAGCGGAGCAGTATCCAGGTGAACGCCACCGCGCCCAGCGCCATCGGCAGGTCAGTCATCATCAGTTTGCTGTGCGAGACGTTGATACGGTCGGCTAGGTAGAGGGCGTTGACCTCGCGCAGGATCAGCGCCCCGGCGGTGACGATCCCGGTTAGGCGTTGTCCCAGCGTGGCGAATACCAGGTAAGCCAGCGCCGGGAAGAGCGCCAGCAGGACGACCTGCAGGCTGACCGTCGGCAGGTAGCGGTGCTTCCCCAGCGCCAGGAAGATCGCCAGCGCGGCGTTGTAGAGCGGTTTTTCCGCCGGGAACTGGAAGCCCTCGCCGAGGAGCAGGTCTTCGGCGTTAATCATCAGTAAAGCGGCGTCGGAATAGGGGGTGAACTCGAAGTTGGGCGGCCCGGGTTCGAGGGCGTAGTGTGAGGGGCGCATCGGCGCGCTCAGCCAGAGGACCGCCGCCGCGCCCCAGAGGAGGAAAAAGAGGATCCTGTCCGCGGTTTTTCCGTGGCGGCGGAGTAGCCCAAAGGTGAACAGGCCGACGGCAACTACCAGCAGGATTTGCCAGAGCAGCAGCGGCGCGCCAGGGTAATCCCATCCGGTGATGTCGGGTTCGACGCCCAGGCCGGTTTTGGCTATGAACAGCGTCAGCGCGCCCAGCACCCCCCAGGCCCAGAGGGTGGGTTGTAACCACGAAGGATACGAAGATGCACAAAGAAAACGCGAAAATGACCTTTGTGCCCCTTCATGTCCTTTGTGGTTGTACAGATAATGGAGCAGCAGCCCCGCACCCCAGGCGAGCCAGCCGACCAGCGGACTCAGGCGCATCGCTAACGGGGAGGTGACCCGCCGCCAGAGCAGCGTGGCGTAGAGAAAATCTGCCCCCAGAATCAACAGTGTCAGCGATAGCGCTGCTGTGAGCGCGTGTTTGCTTTCGATGACCCGTCGCCAGGAGGGGGGCAAATGGAGGGGGCGGAAGGCCGCCAGCGCGCTCAGCAGGATCGCGGCGGCCATAGCCGCGGCCAGCAGCAGGCGACCGCGCGAGTAACCCCACAGCCAGGCGCTGTCGGGGTCGGAGGGAATGCGCAGCAAAGCCAGCAGCGCCAGCACGCCCCCCACACCAAAGAGGGCGAGGTAGAGGCGGTGGGTTGGTCGCGCTGGTTGGGTTGATTGCATTGGTTGGTCGGTGGTTTGCCGTCCTCCGTCGTAGGTCAGTTATAGCTGGCCGTCCGTCTCCCAGCTTTCGATTTCCCGCAGGTATGCAGGGTCGTCGTAGCGTTCCAGGGCGAAGGCCGGGGCGTAGGGGGGGAGCTCGTCGCCGGTGATGTGCGCCGCAAGCAAGTCACCCGCGCCGCAGGCAGACATCAGCCCGAAGCCGGAGAGCGCTCCGATGAGATAGGCCCCCTCCACCGGCAGCGGGCCGATCAGCGGTCGGTTTTCGCGCGTTCGGGTGTAGTAGCCGCCATCGAGAGCCGGTTGCGGCATCCGCTGAAAGTACTCGCGGAAGCGCGGCAGCATGGCGGCCATGCCGCGCAGGGCGATTTCGGGGTACATCTCGTCCAGCGGTGGGGGGATGACCGGCTCGATGCGGTGGGTGGCGTATTCCCATAGCAGCAGGATGATATCGCTATCACCCTCGCCTTCGGGGCGGGTGTGCGCGCCGGGGGGCATCTCCTCCAGCAGCCAGCGCGTCTCGGGGTCTTCGGCCAGGAAGGCGCGCTCGTCTTCGTCCCAGGGGAGATGTTGAGGATCCGTCCAGATCAGCAGGGGGGCGTGGCGGGGGACGACTCCCAGCCGGTCGTGAAAGGCGACCTTGAGGTGCAACTCGGTGAAGACGGGCAGGCGAACCCCCAGCAGCGCGGCGACATCTTTGATGAACGGCCCGGCGGCGATCACGAAATTGCGTGTAGTCATCACAGAGCCATCGCTGAGATGAACGGCTTGAACGCGCCCCCCGCTGGTTTGCACGCCAGAGACGAAGGCGCGGCGGAGTTCCACGCCGTGGGCGCGGGCCTGTTCGAGCAGGTACATCCCCAGTTGCTGGGCGCTGAACCACCCCGCCCGGCGGACGTGCAGCGCGGCCTGCATGGTTTCGGGCAGGTAGGGGAAGTGCTCGTGGATCGCGGCGGGGTCGAGGAACAGGTCGGCGCCGTCGGGGAGGTCGCGGAAGCCCTCGGGTGGGGAGGGAGTGTAATCGGCGGCCTCGCTCCGGGAGCGGTACACCCTTAGGGGGCCAGCGCCCAACCGCGAGGGAGTCTGAGCGTTTTGCTCGAAGGCGGGGAGCCGCGCCGGGTCGGCGGTCAGGTAGAGGTAGCCGCGGCGGTTCATCCGAAAGACGTTCCCGCTCTCCGCGGCCAGTTCTTCCATGATGTCAATCGAGCGGTTCATCAGGCCGACCATGGGCGCGTCTGGCCACCAGTTGCGGTAGCACTCCGTGGATTTGTCGCTGGTCAGGCTGAGGGGGGCGCGCTCGTCTATCAGGAGAATCTCCCGCACGCCGCGCCGGACGGCCAGGTGGTAGGCGGTGGCGATGCCGGCGATCCCCGCGCCGCAGATGGTGGTGTGGTACATGGGGGTGTCAGGTGTCCAAGTGTCAAGTGTCAGGTGTCAGGTGGTGGCCGTGTTGCCCTATCACCTATTGCTTAATCTAACTCCACATAAATGCGCTTGTTGATTTTGCCCTTGCTTTTGTAATCGGTCACGCGGATGTGGCCGACCTCGGAGGTGTTGCGCACGTGGGTGCCGCCGTCGGCTTGCAGGTCGAGGCCTTCGATTTCGACCACGCGCACCTCGGTGATGCCTTCGGGCAGCAGGTTGATTTTGGTGCGGATCAGGTCGGGGATCTGAAAGGCTTCTTCCCGTGGCAGCACGCGCCAGCTCACCGGGCGGGCGTTGGCGACCTCGGCGTTGATGGCAGCGTTGATTTCGTCCACAAGCTCTTTGCGCATGGTCTCGAATTCAAAATCCATACGCCCTTTGAGCGGCTCCATGTTGCCACCGGTGACTGAGGCGCCGTAATCGCGGAAGATCACACCACATAGGATGTGCATGGCGGTGTGGGTGCGCATGAGCTGGTAGCGGCGCTCCCAGTCGAGCTGGCCGTGGACGCTGGCGCCGACCTCCGGCAGGGGCGCGTCATCCGGCAGCAGGTGGACAATCTGCCCGCCGATGCGCTTGGCGCGTTTGATGGCATAGGTCTGCCCCGCGATGGTCAGCGTGCCGAAATCGGCGGGCTGGCCGCCCCCGCCGGGGTAGAAGACGGTGCGGTCGAGCACGACGCCGTGGTTCTCCGCGTCAACGGCAGTGACCACCGCGTCGAATTCTTTGATATAGCTGTCGTCGTGGTAGAGGAGTTGGGTCATGGGGACTCCGTTATAATTTGGTTCATTGGTTTAGTTGTTTGGGTTGGTTATGTGGGGGTATGGATACATTGTACCGCGAGTTAGATTGTAGGTTCAATTGGTTGCGGTCTGCAATATGCGGTCAAAGGATTCTGATACAATGTACTTGCTTGCTGATTGCCACCCGCCACCTGCCAATGCCTGACCTAATCTACTTCTATCCCGCGGGCCACGAAGCCCATCATGAGCGCGGCCACCCGGAGCGTCCGGAGCGCGTTGAGGCCGTGCGCCAGGCGTTGGAGGAGGCGGGCTGGTGGGAGCCGTTCCCAAAGCTCGCCCCATTGGATGTGCCGCGCGCCGTGCTGGAAGGTGGGCATACCGCGATGTATCTCGCCGCCCTGGAAGCGGCTTGCGCCCGCGGTCAGCGGTTGGATATGGATACCTATACCACGCCGGCTTCCTGGGAGCTGGCGCTTAACGCTGCCGGGGGCGCGCTGGCGGTGGCGCGGGCGGTCTGGCGCGGGGAGGCGCGACGCGGGTTCGCCCTCACCCGCCCGCCGGGGCATCACGCCACGCCGGGGCGGGGGATGGGCTTTTGCCTGCTCAACAACGTCGCGTTGGCGGCGGAGGATTTGCTGCAAAACGAGGGGGCGCAGCGCATTGCCATTGTTGACCTCGACCAGCATCACGGCAACGGCACGCAGGATGTGTTTTACGCTCGCGGGGATGTGTTCTACTTTTCGACGCACCAGTTCCCTCACTACCCGGGCACCGGCCAGGTGAACGAGACCGGCATGGGGGAAGGCGAGGGGACGACGGCCAATTTCCCCCTGCCAGCGTATTCCGGCGATGTCGCTTTTCTGACCATCATGGACGAAGCCATCCTGCCGTTGTTGGATCGCTACACCCCGGAGATGATCCTGGTCAGTTATGGGTTTGACCCCCACTGGCGCGACCCGCTGGGGAACCTGCTGCTCACTGCCGAGGGATACAAAGCGCTCATCGAGCGGCTATGCGCCTGGGCGGATACGCATTGTGGGGGGCGTATTGCGCTTGTGCTGGAGGGGGGCTACAACCTGGAGGCTGCCGCGGCCTGCTCTCAGGGGGTGGTTGCTGCGCTGCTGACCCAGGTGTGGGATGACCCGTTGGGGAAACCGCCTCTCCCTGAAAGGGAGGGCTGGCGCGCCATGCTGGATGAAGCGCTCCACCTCTGGAAGTTGTGAGCCTGCCAGCCGGAGCGGGGAAATCGGACTGGTTTGGTATAATTCAGTAATAGTTCAGGGCCTGGATGGTGATCCCTGAGTCACAGAGAGCATGGAGAGAATGAGTTTTGAAGGTTCACGCGCGCCCCTGGTGATGGCCTGGGTGGCGAATTTGATGTTCGCGCCGCGGATTGAGTCGGCGGCCCGGGGAGTGGGTTTTCGCGTCCGGCTGGTTGAGTGCGCTGCTGATCTGATTCCCGCGGGTTCGCCGCGCCCGCGCAGCCTGTTCATGGAGTGCGTTACTCGCTGGGGACCGGCGCTGCTCATCGTTGACCTGGAGAACGCCCAAATCCCCTGGGAGACATGGCTGACGTGGCTGCGCCTCGAACCCTCCACGCGCCGCATCCCGGTGATCGCTTTTGGCTCGCATAAGGATACCGCCCTGTTGGCGAGGGCGCGCGCCGCGGGCGCGGATGCGGTGCTGGCACGCTCGCGCTTCTTCTCCGCCCTGCCGGAGTTGATCGTCCGTCACGCCCGGGTTGTGGATGCAGCCGCGCTCTCTGCGGCCTGCGCTCAACCGCTGCACCCGCTGGCGCGGGAAGGGGTAGAGCGCTTCAATGCGGGGGAATTCTTTGAGGCGCATGAATTGCTGGAAACCGCCTGGATGCAGGATCAAACCACGGGGCGTGATCTGTACCGGGCGATGTTGCAAGTGGCGGTCGCCTATTACCAGGTGCAGCGGGAGAATTACGCTGGGGCGGTCAAGATGTTCCTGCGTTTGCGGCAGTGGATCAACGCGTTTCCAGATCGCTGCCGCGGCGTGGACGTGGCTCGCCTGCGCCAGGACGCTTTTGCCATCTACGATCGGGTTCTGGATTTAGGGCCTGAGGGGATGAAAGCCGCCAGTTGGGATTTTGCCCCCATCCATCTGGTGGAATGAACAACAATGCCCCTGAGCAGGCTTCCCGGCGGCACCCGGAAGATCCTCCTTAGTGCTGCTTCCTCTCGGACCTGACACGGTTCGAAGGTTTCCGCCGCGCCGGACCCGCCCAGGGGCGGTTGAAGGTTACCGCGGTCGAGGGGGATTGTCAACGATTTTTCGGTTGCAGCAGCACGCCGACCAGGATCACGATCAGGATGATGATCGCCCCGCTGATGATGCCTGGGAAGTGAGTCTGCGGCGCGGTATCTGCTGCCGGGATGAGGGGCAGCGGCGTCGCTGTCGTGGCCACAAATTCCGCCGACCCGGCCCTGCTGCTGAAGTATATCAGTGGGAGGAATAGCCCAATCAGGATGGGCGTCGCGCGCCAGATGATGGGGTTTGATTTCACTATCACGCTCCTCGGGGGATATTGCTTGTGCTGTATTAAACCACAAACCGCCCGGCGTGAGTGTGGTAATATGGGGCGAGTATTTTCCAAGCGACTTTATTTGTGCCACGATGGAAGGGAGAAGTCTGCCATGATTCAGTTTCATGCACGCCTGGCAAACACCGTCGCGCTTTACATGCTGCTGGTGTCCCTGTGGGGCTTTTGGCGTTTCTTTCGCAAGCAAGATGTGGATAGCTCTTACTGGGGAGGGCTAGCGATTGCCGTGGTTTTGCCGCTGGTGCAGGGGGTCATTGGGGTGATCCTGTTAATTATGGGGCTGGTCCCCGCTCGAGGTTTGATGCATATTCTTTATGGCATCGTCTCGGTGATCACCATTCCCGGAGTTTATTTCTACACCCACGGAGAAGATGATCGTCCTGCGTTGTTGATGTATGCCACGGCGACGTTGTTCCTCGCCGGTATTGCCCTACGCGCCATGGCTACCGGCGGAGCGGGTTAAGAAATCATTGGAGGATCCCGTATGACGAAAATCGCGATTGTCACCGATACCGATTGCAGCCTGCCTCTGACGCTGACCGACCAGCTGGGCGTACGGCAGGTGCCGATCAATATTCATTTCGGCGACGAGGTCTTTCGCACCGAACTGGATATCAATGATGTGGAGCTTTTCGCTCGCATTGATCGCGAAGGCGTGCTGCCAACCACCTCGGCCCCGTCGCCGGGGCAGTTTGCCGAAGCTTATCAGGCTGCTTTTGACAGAGGCGCGGACGAGGTGATTTGCTTCACCGTCAGCGGGGAGGTCAGCGCCACCTATAGCGCTGCGCTCAACGCCCGCGACCTGTTCCCGGATAAACCCATCACTGTGGTGGATTCTCGCAGTCTGAGCCTGGGGCAGGGTTTCATCGTGCTTCAGGCCGCAGAGATGGCGCGCTCCGGGCGCAGCCGCGAGGAGATCCTCGCCGCTACCGAGAGCGTCAAAGCGCGCTCGCATTTCTTCGGCGCGCTGGCGACGTTGAAATACCTGGCGATGAGCGGACGCGTTGGGCACCTAGCCGCTGGCATGGCGAACCTCTTGAACATCAAGCCCATCCTGACGATTCGGGATGGCAAGCTGGACATGCTGGAAAAGGTGCGCACACGCAAGAAAGCCTGGGGCAGGATGCTGGAGTTGATCGAGGAGGCCCTCGGCGAGCGGCAGATTGAACGTATGGGGATCGTCCATGTAGCTGCCGAGGAGCAGGCGCGGCAGCTCGAAGAGCTGTTGCGGCAGCACGTCTCCTGCCCGGATGACATTCTGATTGCCGGGCTGACCGCCGGGCTTTCGGTGCATTCAGGCGCCGGCATGGTGGGGGTTGGATTCGTGCTTGCAGAATGACCCTGCCTGTGATAGAATGCGCCCCAATATGGCAAATCTGACGCAGTCCCACGCTCATGCTCATCATCATCGCCGAACGCGTTTCGGTCGGGACTGTTTTAAGGTGTAGCCGCATCTCATTTGATGACCTGTGCACGCTGAAAACGCTTCCGACCGGGAAGCGTTTTTTGTTTTTAGGAGTTGTTTTATGACTGAATCACGACGCACTGAAATCCGCCTTGCTCTGCCCAGCAAGGGGCGCCTCGCCGAGGAGGCGCTTGATTTGCTGGCGCGCGCCGGTTTGCAGGTGCACAAGCCCAACCCGCGTCAGTTGAAGGCCAGCATCCCCGCCATGCCTGGCCTGACCGTGCTCTTCCAGCGCGCCGGCGATATCGTTGTCGGCGTTCGCTCCGGCAGTGTGGAGTTCGGCATCACCGGCTGGGACGTGGTCGCGGAGCGTGGCGGCCCTAACGGCGATATTTTGCCCTTGCATCGCGAATTGGGGTTTGGCTACTGCACCTTGAACGTCATCGTGCCCGAGGCCGAAACGGAGGTCCGTTGCATGGCGGATCTGACCGCCTGGCGGCAGCGGCTGGGGCGTCCGCTGCGCGTGGCGACCAAGTTCCCCTATCAGACGCGCCGCTTCTTTGAGCGTCACGGCATGACGGATATTCGGCTGATTTCCGCCGAGGGGACACTGGAGATCGCCCCGATCATCGGGTATGCCGACTTGATTGTGGACCTGGTCTCCACCGGTACCACGTTGCGCGATAATCGCCTGCGCACGCTAGAGGATGGTCAGATTCTGGCCTCGCAGGCGTGTTTGATCGCCAACCGTTCCGCGCTCAAGGAGAACGCCGAGACGCTTGCTGTCGCCCGGCAGTTGCTCGAATTCATCGTCGCATATCTGCGTGCCGCTGAGAATGTAGCCATCTTTGCCAATGTGCGCGGCGAATCCCCCCAGGCCATCGCCGCGAAGATGCTCCCCCAGGAGGTGATCGGTGGCTTGCAGGGACCGACCATTTCACCGCTCATCACGCGGGAAGGGGGCGACTGGTACGCAGTCCACATCATCGTGCGCAAGGATCAGCTGGCGCAGGCGATTGCCGAACTGCGTCAGATTGGGGGTAGCGGCGTGGTCGTTGCGCCGGTCACCTATATTTTTGATGAAGAACCGCGCGAGTACCGCCAGATGCTCGCCGCTTTGAATCAGGAACCCGATCAGGGAGCGTAAGGAGAAGACCGATGCTCAAAATCTACGATATCCCCACCGCTCAGGCGACCATCCTCAAACGCAAAGGCGACGACCGTGCCTGGCCGCCGCGTTTACTGGCGGGCGTGGAAAAAATCTTCGGCGCGGGCGCCACTCCCCCAGAGGCAGTCGCCCGCATCCTGGCCTCGGTGCGCGAGGAAGGCGATGCTGCTCTGCGCCGCTGGTCGCGAACGCTGGATCGCGCTGACCTGGACGATTTACGCATTCCTCCAGAACGCTTTGCCCAAGCGCTGGCTTCGATCTCCCCCGCGTTGCGCCAGGCGCTGCAAACCGCCGCGGGGCGCATCCGCGCTTTCCATGAAAAACAGCCTATCCCCCAGTGGGAGGAGAACGGCCTCGGCCAGCGGATCACGCCGATCCCGCGCGTCGGCGTGTACGTGCCTGGCGGTTCGGCCCCGTTGCCCTCCTCGCTGCTGATGTCGGTCATCCCGGCGCAGGTGGCCGGGGTGGGGGAGATCATCGTCTGCACGCCGCCGAACCCTCATCCCGCGATCCTGGCCGCGGCCGCAATTTGCCAGGTGGAACAGGTCTACCAGCTCGGCGGGGCGCAAGCAATCGGCGCGCTGGCCTATGGCACGGAGAGTGTCCCAAAAGTGGATAAGATCGTTGGGGCGGGCAACCTGTTCGTCACACTCGCCAAGCAACAGGTCTTTGGCGTCGTCGGGTTGGACGGGCTGGCCGGGCCCACCGAGACCATGGTCATCGCCGACAGCAGCGCCGACCCCGACTGGGTGGCCGCCGATCTGCTGGCGCAGGCTGAACACGACCCGCTGGCCGCCGCTATCCTGCTCACCTCCGACCGGGCGCTGGCGGAAGCTGTCCAGGTATCCGTGGCGCGCCGCCTGGAGACCCTCTCGCGCAGCGAGATCATCGTGGCCTCGCTGGAGAACAACGGCGGCATCGTGCTTGTCCCCGATTTGCAGACCGCCGCCCAACTGGCGGATGACTATGCCGCCGAGCACCTCTGCCTGGCGGTGGAGGATCCGCGCGCCCTGATGGCGCAGATCAACAACGCCGGCGGTTTCTTCCTGGGTGATCACTCCTTTGAAGTGCTGGGCGATTACGTCGCTGGCCCCAGCCACGTGATGCCTACCGGCGGGACGGCGCGCTTTGCCTCTCCGCTCAACGTGCTGGACTTCGTCAAGATCAACAGCGTGATCGCTCTGGACGCGGAGACCGCCCGCTCCCTGAGCACGGTGGCCGCCGAGATCGCCCGCGCCGAGACGCTGACCGCTCACGCCGCCGCCGCGGACGCCCGCCTGGAGGTCGCCGCATGACGCCCCTACCCGCCATCCGCCCCGATGTGGCGCGCATGGACGCCTACACGCCCATCCTGCCCTTCGACGTGCTTTCCGAGCAACTGGGCATCCCGGTGGACGCGCTGGTCAAACTGGATGCCAACGAGAACCCCTACGGCGCGCCGCCTGCGGTGCGCGCCGCCCTCGCCGATCTGCCCTACGCCCACATCTACCCAGACCCGGAGAGCCGTCATCTGCGCCGCGCCTTGGCGAATTTCCACGGTGTGCCGATGGAGAACATTCTGGCAGGGGCGGGCGCGGATGAGTTGATTGACCTGATCCTGCGTCTGTTCATCCGGCCGGGCGACCGCGTGCTCAACTGCCCGCCCACCTTCGGCATGTACGCCTTCGATACCGCCGTCAACGGCGGCGAGGTGGTGAACGTGCCGCGGCGGGCGGACTTCTCGCTCAACCTGGAGGCCGTCGTCCGCGCCGTCGCCGAAACGCGACCCAAACTGCTCTTCCTCGCCTCGCCCAACAACCCTGACGGCGGCCTGCTCGACGACGAGACACTGGAATCCCTGCTCGACTTGCCGCTCTACCTGGTGCTGGATGAAGCCTACGTGGAGTTTGCACCGCCGGGCAGCAGCCGCATCCGCCTGGCGGCGCAGCGCGAGAATCTGATTGTGCTGCGCACCTTCAGCAAGTGGGCCGGGCTGGCGGGGCTGCGCGTGGGGTATGGAGTCTTCCCCACGGCGCTGATGCCGCACCTGTGGAAGATCAAACAGCCCTACAACGTCTCCGCCGCGGCCAGCGCCGCGGCCCTGGCCGCCCTGCGCCACGCCGACGAACTGGCTGCCACGGGCGAGCAGATCATCGCCGAGCGCGGACGTCTGTTCGCCGCGCTGGAATCAATTTCCTGGCTGGAGCCTTACCCCTCGCAGGCCAACTTCATCCTGTGCCGCGTGGTGGGGCGCGATGCCGCTGATCTGAAGGTTGCCCTCGCCCGCAAGGGGATCCTTGTGCGCTACTTCCGTAAACCCGGCCTGGAGGATCACATCCGCATCAGCGTGGGCAAACCCGAGCACACCGACGCCCTGCTGGTGGCTTTGCAGGATATTGTGTGAGAATGAAAGTAGCTTTTAAACCACGAAGGACACGAAGGTCACAAAGAGCACAAAGATTTTTTTGTGTTTCTTCGTGCCTCTTGGTGACCTTCGTGGTCGTATCCTAATCAGGAGCGATTCATGCGTACCGCTGAAATACACCGCCAAACCAACGAGACCGATATCCACCTGACCCTCAACCTGGATGGGAGCGGCAAAGCCGATATCCAGACCGGGCTCGGCTTCCTCGACCACATGCTGCACCACGTCGCCGTGCACGGGCTATTCGACCTCACCCTGCGCGCCACCGGCGACCTGCACGTGGACGAACATCACACCGTGGAAGATTGCGCCCTGGCGCTGGGCGCGGCTTTCGATCAGGCGCTCGGCGAACGCAAGGGCATCGTCCGCATGGGATCGGCGTATGTCCCCATGGACGAGGCGCTGGCCTTCGTGGCCGTGGATCTTTCGGGGCGTCCCTACGCCGTGGTGGATGCGGAGTGGCACACACCCGCGGTCGGCGGCATCGCCGTCACGCTCTTCCCGCACTTCCTGCAGTCCTTCGCCGTGATGGCGCGCGCCAACCTGCACGCCCTCGTGCTTTACGGCGCGGACGACCACCATCAGGCCGAGGCGCTCTTCAAGGCGCTTGGTCGCGCCCTGGATGCGGCCACCGCCCTCGACCCGCGCCGCGCCGCGAACATCCCCAGCACAAAGGGCGTGCTTTAAAGGATACGGAATGTTTGGAATGATGGGCAAGCATTTCACCGCCAAGGCGCAAAGGACGCCAAGTTTTTCTCTTTTGTTCTCTTCGCGTTCTTGGCGGCTTTGCGGTTTATAAAGAAAGGGCATGCGATGATTCTGCTCATTGACTACGGCATCGGCAACCTGCGCTCGGTGCAGAAGGCGCTCGAAGCAGTTGGGGCGGCAGTGACGCTCAGCGATGACCCCGCCGCCATCGCCGCCACCGGGAAACTCATCCTGCCCGGAGTCGGCGCGTTCGGCGATGGGATGGCTGGGTTGCAGTCACGCGGCCTGGTGGAACCCCTCCGGGAAGCGGCGGCGCGCGGTGTCCCACTGCTTGGTATCTGCCTGGGGATGCAGTTGCTCTTCGAGAGCAGCGAGGAGACCCCCGGGGTCCCTGGCCTGGGGCTGCTGCCCGGCGCGGTGCGCCGTTTTCCCCCGGGGCTGACCGACTCCCAAGGGGCGCGGTTGAAGATCCCCCACACCGGCTGGAATCAAATCTGGACGCAGGGCGAGCATCCTCTGCTGGCGGGCCTGGAGCCGGGCGCGTATGCCTATTTCAACCACGCCTACTACTGCGCCCCCGCCCGCCCTGACGACACTCTGGCTGAGAGCGATTACGGGCTGCGCTTCGCCTCGGTGACGGCGCGCGGCGCGCTCTGCGGTGTGCAATTCCACCCCGAAAAGAGCCAGGCGGTTGGCCTGCAAATTCTGCGCAACTTTGTGGAGCGGTGCGAATGAACGCATTTACCGTGTACCCTGCCATTGACCTGCGCGGCGGGCGTGTGGTGCGCCTGCGTCAGGGCGACCCGAACTGTCAGACGGTGTACGACGACCGGCCCGAAGCCGTCGCTGAACGCTGGCGCGCTGCTGGAGCGGAATGGCTGCATGTGGTCAACCTGGACGGCGCTTTTGAGACGCCCGACGCGGCCAACCGCTGCGCCCTCGAGCGCATCCTGGCCTTGGGGGGTGATGTGCAGTTCGGCGGCGGTGTGCGCTCGCTGGACGCCATCGCTGAACTGCTGGCGATGGGCGTGCGGCGCGTCATCCTGGGCACAGTCGCCGTGGAGGACCCGGCGCTGGCCGCCCGGGCGCTGGACCGCTTCGGGGCGGAGGCGGTTGCAATCGGGATTGACGCCAGCGAGGGCCGCGTGCGCACCCGCCGCTGGGCGCAGGCTCGAGCACTTGCTGCGACCGCCGTCCGCCGGCACCTGGCGCAGCTAGGCCTCATGCCCAGACCCCACCCCCACCCCGACCCGGGCCGCG
>CAZZFZ010000074.1:0-13572 GCA_964653835.1 uncultured Anaerolineales bacterium | reverse complement strand
CCCCTGACCATCCCCGCTCGAGGGCTCGTTTTCGCCCACCCACATCCATGTTAAAATAAGCGGACGATATTGAACAACACTGTTGGAGTCTGTGATGTCCTCTCGATTTGCTTTTCTCTCCATTCTTGCGGCGCTGACCCTGGCCGCCCTGGGGTGCAGCCTGTTCACTGGCATTGCTCCCTCCAGTGAAGCAGGCGGCCCGCCGCCTGGCATCCTCTTTCAGGATGATTTCGCCGATCCGTCCAGCGGCTGGGATCAGGTGAACAATCCAGAGGGAATCACCAACTACGAAAACGGCTACTACCGTATCCTGGTCAACACAACCGACACCGACGTGTGGGCCAACCCCGGGCTGCACTTCACGGACGTCATCATCGAAGTGGAAGCCACCAAAGCCGGCGGCCCGGACGACAACGATTTCGGCGTGATCTGCCGCTACAAAGACATCGACAACTTCTACATGTTCATCATCAGCAGCGACGGGTACTACGGTGTCGGGAAAGTAAAAAACGGTGAACTTACCCTGGTGGGGACAGACCAACTGCAACCCCACAAGGTCATCCGCCAGGGGGCAGCCACCAACCAGATCCGCGCCGATTGCATTGGCTCACACCTCGTCTTGCAGGTCAACGGCACCACGCTGGCCGATGTGGTGGATGGGGAGTTCACCTCGGGCGATGTGGGGCTGGTGGCGGGCACGTACAGCGAATCGGGAACCGATATCCACTTTGACAACTTCATCGTCAGGCGGCCCTGAGGCTCCCTGGTGAACAACGAGCAGCTCATGAACATCTACCTCGACACGGTAGGCTGTCGCCTGAACCAGAGCGAAATCGAAACCTTTGCCCGACAGTTCCGCGCCGCCGGGCACACGCTGGTCGCCACCCCTGAGGAAGCCGACCTGACGGTCATCAACACCTGCGCGGTGACCACCGCGGCGGCGGCCGACTCGCGCAAGAAAATTCGCGCCGCGGCCCGCGCCGGCAGCAAGGAGGTCGTCGCCACCGGCTGCTGGGCCACCCTGGAACCGGAAAAGGCCAGCGCCCTGCCCGCCGTCAGTCAGGTAATCGCCAACCTGGATAAAGACCAGCTCGTTCCACAGGTGCTACAACTGCCAGCCGAAACCTTCGACCTTGAGCCGGTGGAGCGTGAACCCGTCCCCGGGGCGCGACTACGCACCCGCGCCTTCATCAAAGTACAGGACGGCTGCGATAACCGCTGCACGTTCTGCATCACCACGGTGGCACGCGGCGAGGGGCGCAGCCGACCGATCGAGGCCGTGCTGCAAGATGTTCAGGCCGCCCTCGCTGGCGGGGCGCAGGAAGTCGTCCTCACCGGCGTGCACCTCGGTTCATGGGGGCACGATTTCGCCGAACCCAGCCACCTGCGCGAACTGGTGGAAGTCATCCTGCGCCGCACCGCGGTTCCCCGGTTGCGTCTTTCGTCGCTGGAACCATGGGACCTGGACGCCGATTTCTTCTCGCTATGGGAAGACCAGCGCCTGGCGCGCCACCTGCACCTGCCGTTGCAATCGGGCTGCGCGGCCACGCTGCGCCGCATGGCACGCAAGGTCACGCCGGAGGGGTTTTCCCAACTGGTGGAGGCCGCGCGCCACGCTATCCCCGATGTCGCCATCACCACCGACGTGATCGTCGGCTTCCCCGGCGAGGACGAAGCCGAATTTGAGCAAAGCCTGGAATTTGTGCGCCAGATGCGCTTCGCCGGGGGGCACGTGTTCACCTACTCGCCGCGCCCCGGCACCGCCGCGGCGCGCATGCCCCACCAGGTGCCGCACGCCCTGCGCAAGGAGCGTAACGCCCGCATGCGCGCCGTGCTGGATGAGAGCGCCCGCGCGTATCAATGTCGCTTCCTGGGAACGCAGTTGCCCGTCTTGTGGGAAAGCGCAACCGCCATCGGTCCCCAGGGATGGACAATCAGCGGTTTGACCGATAATTACCTGCGCGTGCGCGCCCAGGCTCCCAGACAATTGTGGAATCAGATCACCCCCGTGACCCTGACGGAGTGGAGCGAGCAGGGCCTGATCGGGCAAATCCCTTGAACTTCGCAGGAGACCCCTTATGTCAAACGAATGTCTGTTTTGCAAAATTATCGCCGGTGATCTTCCCAGCGAGATCGTCTACCGTGATGATCAGGCAACCGCCTTCCGGGATATCAACCCGGTATCGCCAACCCACATCCTGATTGTACCCAACAAACACATCGCTTCGACCAACGAACTCTCCCCCGAAGATGAACCCCTGATCGGGCATCTGTTCACCACGGCGAAAAACCTGGCCGAGCAGGAAGGCATCACCCAATCGGGCTACCGCTTAATCATCAACACCGGGCCGGATGCCGGGCAGGTGATCTTCCACCTGCATCTGCACCTGCTTGGCGGGCAGCGCATGCGCCACCCGATGGGGTAAGCTACGTCCCCCCCATCAGACGCTGATACAGCGCTTCGGTCTCGTCCGAGGGCGTGACGCCCAGCTCACGCGCCAGACTATCCCGGCATTGCTGATACTGACGGGCCAGCCCCACCCGATCGCCGAGGCGCGCGTAGGCACTCATCAATAGGCGATGCGCACCTTCCAGGCAGGCGTCGTATTCCAACAGACGATGGGCACAGTTCATCGCCTGCTCAACCTGACCGATGCTCATATAATCTTCCCCTAACGAAATCCCGGCGCTGACGAACAATTGACGATAACGGGCGCGCAGCGGCTCAACCCACAAACTGCCGTATTCGAACAAATAATCGCCTCGATAATGGGCCATCGCCCGCTCCAGTAGAATCATGCGCTCCTCGCGGGTGGGAGACTGGCGAGCCTGGCGCAACAACGCATCGAACTCCTCCACGTCGTAACGATAATCCAGTTTCCAGTTAAACCGATAGCGCCCAGTGCTCAAGTCATAAATGATGGCATTTTTTCCCAGGGCGCGGCGCAAACGATAGACCGTGTTTTTCAACTGGCGAGTCAACTTCGAGCCTTCGCTCCCCGGCCAGAGCACATCGCCCAGCGCCTCTTTTGTAAAACCTTCTCGGCGGGTCAGCAGATAGAAGAACATCTCGCGGGCGACGCGTTGATTCGCCCATTCGGGCATGGTGAGCAATTGTCCATCGCGGCGCACACGCGCCGCCCCCAACACCTGAATGCGTATGCCAGTTTTCGCTGGTACAACGGGGGCATGGCGACGCGTCAGTTCACGCCGCAGGGCAGGGAGTTCCTGCTCAAATTGCCTCACTCGCACTAGAAAACGCTCCCAATCTAAATCTCCCCCCGCTTCGCTGAGCAGCAGGTCCAGTTCCGGGCCGAGGGTGAACGCATCTACAATAACGGGGTGATCGGTCTCCAGGCGATGCAACGTCTCAAAGAATAGCTGCAAACTCGTCTGTGCGAAAATCAGGTTCTCATCCCGAAAATGCGCCCATGCCAGCCGTAGCAAACACTGAGCCAGTTGAATCATCTGTCCCCCTGTTTCAAACACACCGCGGGCATCCTCCAACATGGCGATGGCACGCCGCACCTCGCCCTGCATCAACAGCAGCGCCCCATATTCCAACAACCACATCCCGCTGGTCTGTGAGCTATGGCTGTTTTCGGCGCTGGTGAGCAATACCTGACGGACCTCAGACAAAGCCCCTTGCAAGCGCAACAAGCGCGCCCGCGCCAGCGGGATGTACATACGCAGACTCTGCTCGTCCATCTCGGCGGCAATGACCGCCGCTCGATCATAGAACCGCTGCGCCACGGGAAAGGCTTCCAGGTCGGCGAATAAATCCCCCAAACCGGCTGCGATAAACGCCTGCATGCGCACATTCCCGCTCCGGCGGGCATAGCTCATCGCCTGACGCAAGGTTTCCTCCGCCTGACGATAATCGCCCTGCTGGTACGCCAGCACGCCAATGTTGTTGAGCACATAAGTCAGGCGCGCCAGATTGTGCTTCCCTTTCCACGCCTCGAGGGCGCGTTGATAGTGCTCCCGCGCGGCTTTCCCTTTCCCACTGTTTATGAAAATCACCCCCAGGTCGGCGTGCAGTCTAGCGACGTTTTCTTCGTCTCCAAGCTGCTGGTAGCCGTTGAGCGCTTTTTCCAGCAACGCCACGGCGGCTTCCAGCTTCCCCTCACGGATTAACGCCATCCCCAGTTCGCGGCTGGCCTCATTGCGGATCACCGGGGATAAAGTGTGCGCATCCACCAAGGTGAGGGCGCGCTCGGCGCATTCTCGCGCCTGCGAGGCATTCCCGCTCAGGCGGTTCGCGGCCGCCTGCCAGACCAGGTTGCGCGCCAGGTTTTCAACATCGTCACAGGCGGTTAATTGCTGCTCGGCTTGCCTGAGCATCGTCAACGCCTGCTGCGGTTTTGCCAGCTCGATCAGTACCGCGCCACGCCGGGAAGCCAGCGCTGGGCGCGCCGCCAGAGCAGCCGGGGGGAGGTGGTCCAGCCACTCCGCCAGCAAACGACTGCGCCCGCTGTTAATCAGCGCCGAACTGACTTCCTCCAGAAATCTGGCCGTGACCTGATTGTCTTCCAGTTGCTGACAGGCAGCATAAGCCTTTTCCCACGCCTGCCGCCGGGCATATACATCCACCATACGGCGGAGCAGATCCGCCGCTTCATCGGGAGATTCCCGGCGATATTGTGTAGCCAAAAAATCGCCGAACAAATGATGATAACGCAACCAGATCCCGTCATCCTCCACCAGCTGCACAAACAGGTTGCTCTGCACCACAGCGTCGATCATGTCTCCCCAGCTACGCCCTTCGGGCGGAGCACCCAACACTTCCGCGCACAAACGGGCGTCGAACTCCCCCAGACAGGCGGTTTGCAACAAAAACCGGCGTAAATCCGGCGGCTGTTGATCCAAAACCTGCTGAGCCAGATAGTCATACAGATCCACCCTCGCAACGCGCGAGACGCCCGCCACATCGTTTATCCCCACCGCTACCGCCGTGCTGGAAAGCAACATCCCCGTGATCCAGCCATTCGTCTGACTGACCAGCGCCTCTGCCTGTTCCACAGAAATGGAACGGTGATACCTCTGTTCGAACAACGCCTGAAGCTCCTGGGGCTGAAAGGCCAGTTCTTCGAAGCTTAACCCCTTTACCTGAGAGCGGCCAACCATCAGGGGAAGATTTGGCAAACTCAACAACGAGCGGGAGGCAATTACCAGATGGCAATTCTCATCCATCTCCTGCCCAAAACGGCTGATGAATTCATTGATCGGGGCGCTGGCATCCACCAGGTGATAATCGTCCAGCACAATGGCGAAATGCTCGCTGATGTGGTCGTATATATCGTTCACCACCACGCTTACCAGTTGGGGGATATCCACCGCTCCGGCGAGGGATTCCAGAAACGCGAGCGTCGCCCCTCCAAATTCAGGGAAGCGTTGTCGGATGGAAGCGACGAAATGCGCCAGAAACCGCTCGATATCTTGATCGTACTCGTCCAACGCGTACCAGCAAACGACAAACTCGGCCTGATGGGCAAAATCCACCAGTAGGGAGGTCTTGCCATATCCCGCGGGCGCGGCGATCACCGTAAGGCGGTAATCCAGCACATCCTCCAGCAGATTCAATAGCCGCTTCCGCGAGAGCAGATCTGCCCGCCGACGGGGTACAATGACTTTGGTACGCGTAATCTGAACAGGCATAATGGATGCTCACTGATCTCGCTGGTAGCCAGGAATCGGTCCGGACCGCGCGCGCCAGTTTCTGACACCTTCCGAGTATAACACCCTCTCTCTGGGTTTTCACCATGTCCCCAACGAAGGGCGCCAAATCCGCTTTGACAAATACCCCCCGCCATGCTACAATACTGCCGCTTTGCAGGTGTTTTATTGATTTGATGAACAGCATTAATTCCCGGTCGGAGCAATTCCCGTCCGGTTTTTTTTTGAAAGGCGCATCGCGCCCTGAACCTGCAAAAAATATGGAACCAACCCTCCCACAAGGGAGGACGTTAACTCAAAACCAAATACTAACCTCTCAGCCTCCCCAGGGTTGATCTCGCGCGCCGGGGTTCCTCCCCGCGCCCAGCCAGGGCAGGCCTGTTGATTGAGCACGTCTGACACTTATACACTTTTGTTTGTCAGCCAGGGGGCACTGTTCAAAAAAACACGCGTTTGCGCACATACCATCATGCTTTGGGGGCTGAGAGGGCGGAATCGAAAGGAATATCTTTTATGAGCAAGACACTACGCATCATCCCCATGGGAGGCCTTGGGGAAGTTGGAAAGAACATGATGCTTTACGAATACGACGACCAGATTCTGGTGGTTGATACCGGCATCATGTTTCCCGATAACGACATGCTGGGGATCGATTACATCATCCCCGATTTTGAATATCTGCAAACGCACCGGGATAAGGTAGCCGGCATCATCATCACCCACGGGCACGAGGACCACACCGGCGCGATTCACCACGTGTTGAGTGAAATCAACGCACCGGTCTACGCCACGCCGCTCACGCAGGGGTTGGTGGAGGTCAAACTGGCGCGCAACGGGCTGTTGAAAAAAGCCGATTTGCGCACCATCAACGCTGGCGATACCGTCCAGATCGGCCCGTTTAAGGTGGAATTCTTCCATGTGTGCCACTCGGTTCCCGACGCCGTCGGGCTGGGGATCACCACGCCAGCGGGTTTGCTGGTGCACACCGGCGACTACAAGTTCGACCCCACACCGGTGGACGGCTGGCCGACGGACTTCGCCAAGCTGGCCGAGTTCTCCAGCCGCGGCGTGCTCGCCCTGTTGGCCGATTCCACCAACGCCGATAAAGCGGGCTGGACGCCCTCGGAGCGCACCATTGACGCCGCGTTCGACGACGTGTTCGACGCCGCTCCGGGGCGCATCATCATCGCCTCGTTCGCCTCGCTGATCTCACGCATGCAGCAGGTAGCCGACGCAGCCAAGCGTCACGGCCGCAAGCTGGCCTTCGTAGGCCGCAGCATGACCGACAACTCTGCCATGGCGATCAAGCTGGGCTATCTCAAAATCGACAAAAGCATCCTGATCAACCTCGATCAGGCGCTGGGAATGCCCGATGACCAAGTGGTGCTGATGTGCACCGGCTCGCAAGGCGAACCGACCTCGATAATGGGACGCCTCTCCACGGGGACGAACCGGCGCTTCGGAGTCAAGAAGGGCGATACCATCGTGCTCTCCTCGCACCCCATCCCCGGCAACGAGGAGACGATCTACAAAACGATCAACCGCCTGTTCCGCCGCGGGGCCAATGTGATTTATGAACCCCTCGCCCCAGTGCACGTCTCCGGGCACGCCAGCCAGGACGAAATGGCGCTGATGCTCCACCTCGTCAAACCCGAATACCTGATCCCCATCCACGGGGAACTGCGCCACCTCAAGCAGCACGCCGCGATCGCCGAGGAAGCTGGCATCCCGACGGATAAAATCCAGGTGGTGGAAAACGGCCAGGTGATCGAATTCAAAGATGGCAAGCTCTCGCTTGGCGAGCGCATCCCTGGCGGGTACATCTTTGTGGATGGCTCGCGCGTGGGGGATATTGGCCCCAGCGTGGTGCGCGAGCGCGAGGCACTGGCCCGTGACGGCGTGGTGCTGATCAGTCTGACGCTGGATCACAACGGTCGCCTGCGAGAAGAACCAGAGATCATCTCGCGCGGATTCGTCTACAAACGCGAAGCTGGTGAGTTGATGAAAGCGCTCAACAAGCGCATCATCAACGCCGTCAACGACAGCAACGGCGATATCCACAACCATGTGGTGCAAACGGCGCGCTCGTTCCTCTTCAATGAGACCAAGAGCCGCCCGATGGTGCTGGCGACCATCAGCTGGGTGTAAAGTTCCCCCCAACCTATCAACGAAAAAAGCTTTCGCCTCTACCGGAGCGAAAGCTTTTTTTTACCTTAACCTGAGTTCGGGTTAGGAACAAAACGCTATGGATGCGATCAGCGCCCTTCGATACGCACTTCGCTAACACTTCGTGCTACTCAGGACGCTGATCTTTTCACTGAAGAACGCATCCTGAGTAGCGCCCCGGGCTGAGTAGCAAAGCGTACCGAAGCCCAAGGCGCGTATCGAAGGAGGCGTGATTCATGTATCATTTATCCCGAATTCACGTTACATTATTCTGGACACTAGAATACAAAGCGAGTATTTCACCACCAAGCCGTAAAGAGCGCCAAGTCCTTCATGTTTTTTGGGGCGTGCTTTGCGCCCTGGCGGTTAATATTTTTCCGTTTCCCAGCCCTGCGCGCCGACCAGGGGAACGAAAGCAACGGGGGCGATCTCCTCATGATCCCACTTCCCCTGTCGCCGACGCCACAACTGCAACACCTGACGGAAACGATCGCCCACAGGGATGACCAGCCGCCCGCCCTCGTCCAGTTGCTCCAGCAGCGCAGGTGGAACGCGCGGCGCCGCGGCGGTGACGATGATCGCCTGGTAAGGGGCGAAGTCGGGCAGGCCCAGCGTGCCATCGCCAACATGAAAGCGCACATTGCGGATACCTAGATCAGCCAGCACAGCGGCGGCCCGTTGCGAGAGCGCGGCGTGCCGCTCGATGGTGTGCACCTGCGAGGCCAGTTGCGCCAGCACCGCCGCCTGATACCCGGAGCCGGTGCCCACCTCCAGCACGTTCTCCGCCCCGTGCAGCGCCAGCAGATTCGTCATCAGGGCGACGATATACGGTTGCGAGATCGTCTGCCCCTGACCGATGCGCAGCGCGCCATCGGCATAGGCCCAGCGTTGTTGCTCGGGAGGCACAAAGCAATGCCGCGGCACCGTCCGCAGGGCTTCCAACAGCCTGGGCGAACGAATGCCACGGCGCTCAATCTGCTCCTTCACCATGGCGTGGCGCTCTTCGGTAAACGCCGGGTCTTGTGCGATCATGTCTCCGATTTCAGGGTCTCAACCACATGCTGCCAGAACTCATCCCGCTCCCCTGGGACGTAGGGGCTGTACAGGGTCAGGCGATCTGCCAAACCGTGATAACGCTCGCTCAGGGCGTGGGGAACCTCCTCGGGGGCAGCCACAACCGCGAAGGTGTGCAGAATCTCATCGGAGATCAGGCCGGGCATCTCCCCCCAGCGCCCGCGTGCGGCGTGCTCCGAAAGCCGCGCGGCGACCTCCTCCCATCCATGCAGCGCGAACACGCGCCGGTAGGAGGGCGTGGAGGCATAGAAGGCGATCTGCTGACGGGTGAAGGCGTCCTCCTGCGGATTGGTGACCACGAAAGCGGACACCGAGACGGCGATATCGCCCCGCCCGCGGCCAGCTTTGCGCGCCCCCGCCTCAATGGCCGGGAGGATCACCTCCCGCAGGTAGCGCGCGGAATTGAGGGGATGCACATGAAAGCCATCCGCCGCCTCGCCTGCCAGGCGCGCCAGCCCGGTGTTGACCCCGGCGATGTAGATGGGGATTTCGGGGTGCTGGCAGGGGCCGGGGTTGAAGAAAGGCGTCATCAGGGTCAGCCTGTAATACTCGCCGCGGAAGTTCAGCCGCTCGCCGCTCTGCCAGGCGTGCCAGAAGGCGCGGATGGCACCGATCTGCTCGCGCAGCTTCTTGACTGGCGATTCCGGCCAGGGCATGCCGAAGCGGCGTTCGATATGCGCCCGCACCTGAGTCCCCAGGCCGAGGATGAAGCGCCCGCCGGAGGCCTGCGCCAGGTCCCAGGCGGTGTAGGCCAGGGTCGCCGGGCTGCGGGCGAAGCCGATGGCGACGGCGGTGCCAAACTGCAGGCGGCTGGTATGCTCGGCGATCAAGGCGCCGGGCAAAAAGGGATCGTGCTGCGTCTCGGTCGTCCACAGGCCATCAAAGCCGACGGCCTCGGCGGAGCGGGCGATCTTGCTGACCTGAGGAAGAAAGACCGGAGGTAAGGTGGTATCCAGCAACATGGCTCACTCCTCCAACAAATAGGCGATAATCCACTGTGTGGTGGCGACGAGCGCCTCTGTGTGCGTGCGCTCGTAATTGTGGGAGGCGTCCACGCCGGGGCCGATCAGCGCGACGGCCACATCACCGCCCGCCCGCCAGTAGGCTTCGCCGTCCGAACCGTAATAGGGGTAAATATCCACCTTGTAGGGGACGTGGTGCTTTTCCGCCAGGGTGCGCAATTTCTGGTTCAGGCCGTGATGATACGGGCCGCCGGAATCCTTGATGCACAGGGTGGCGTGGAACTCATCGGAGGCCTGGCCTTCCCCCACGGCGGCCATATCCACCACCAGCAGCTCGATCATCTCCGGCGGGAAACCGGTCGCCGCGCCGTGGCCGACTTCTTCGTAATTGCTGAAGAGGAAGGTCGTGGTCTGGGCAGGCTGGAGACCGGCGGCGTGCAGCGCTTTGATCGCCGTCACCAGGTTGGCGACGCAGGCTTTATCATCCAGATGGCGCGAGCGCACAAAGCCGTTGGTGATCTCCACGCGCGGGTCAAAGGCCACGTAGTCACCGACCTCGACCCCTAGGGCGCGAGTTTCTTCGGGCGAGGACGTGCGAACATCCAGGCGGACTTCCATGGTGTCTTCATTCCGCGGCACCTCGCGGACCTGCTTGCCGTAAACATGACTGGAAGCCTGGGTGAGCAGCAATGCCCCGCGCACCACCTCGCCGCTGCGAGTGAACACGCGGCAGCCCTCCCCCTCGACCGTGTTCCAGGCAAAGCCGCCCAGAGGGGTCAGTTTCAGGCGGCCGTTGGACTTGATCTCTTTGACCATCGCACCAAGGGTATCCACATGGGCGGTCAGACCGCGGGGTGCGTCTTCCCGCCGCCCCGGCCAGGTGACCACCAGCGCGCCTTTGCGCGTGCGTCGCAGCTTCAGAGCGGGGATTTCGGCCAGAGCGCGCTCGACCAGGGCAATGGCCTCATCCGTGTATCCGGTCGGGCTGGGGGTGTTCAACAGCCTGGTGAGGGAATCGAGCATGAAGGGGACATCAATGGGAGGGAGTTTTTGCATTCAACATCCTTTTTCCAGCGTTTCGAGGCGTTCAAACTCGGCGATCCGCCGCCGCCATGTATCTGGCACAGGGATGGTGCGTTCCGCCTGGTAGTCATAGGCCACCAACACCGAACTGCCTTCCGCCAGGACGGCGCCGGTGTCGGCATCTTCAATTCGATATTCGCTGTGCATGCTCTTGTTCCCCAGGCGGGTAATACGCATCCCCACGCGCAGGGATTGTCCCCAGAGGATGGGGGCCTTGAAGACCACGTGCGCGTCGGCCATAATCATCCCCAGGGTCAGGAACGAGTCGCCATCCCACAGGCCCAGGTGGCGCACATAGGCCACGCGCGCCTGCTCCATGTAGGTAAGGTAACGGGCGTTGTTGACATGCCCCTGGGGATCAAGGTCGCCATAGCGCACCTCGATGGGTTGATAAAAACGAAATTCTGCCATAGGTATTTTGAGCTTTTTGTTAAGGGGCGAGGCTGTCCCGCACTGCCTCCGCGTCCAGCGAACCGACCATGCGCCACAACTCCTCGCCCTGTGCATCGAAGAGGATAAACGTGGGCGTGAGAGCGCCAAATTGCCACGCCAGCTCTTTCCCGGCTGCGGATTGCACATCCACGCGCAAAACGTTCAACTGCCCGGCAAACTCTGCTTCGAGCCCATCCACGATGGGCTTGGCGGCCACGCAGGCTAATCAATACGGCGATTGCAATTCCAGCAGGACGGGGACGCCCTGGCCAAGTTGAGCTTCCAGTTGCGCCTGCCCGCCGCGCTCTCCGGGTTTGGGGCGAAAAATCAGCCAGGCCGCCAGCAAGCCCACCGTCACTAGAGCCAGGATGACGCCATCGCGGGGGGTGAAGCCATCCTTCAGCAAGCCATACGCCGTCAGGCCAACGATCAACACAGCCCCAAACAGCGCCGAATAATGATTAATCAACGTCGTCATACAGCCTCCTGAGCGAGGGTTTCGTCCTTGACCCTAGAGGGTTCTTTCGTTAAAATGTAGTTCGCCTGGCCGAAGTGGCGGAACTGGCAGACGCGCACGACTCAAAATCGTGTTCCTTCGGGAGTGTGGGTTCGATTCCCACCTTCGGCACTGGTATTATAACAGCCCCATCCGGGGCTGTTGTTTTATTACCCGTAACCTGAGCAGCGGATAAAGGATTCTGGATGATTCACAGATGATAGCAATAGCGTATAATTGGGCTACATCAACATCATCCCCTCCCGAGCCGCGAAGGAGCTTTCCATGCCATCACTCCGCCAGGTTCTGGGCGTCATCATGGGCGGCGGTCGCGGGACGCGCCTCTACCCGCTAACCCGCGACCGCGCCAAACCCGCCGTGCCCATCGCCGGGAAGTACCGCCTGATTGACGTTCCCATCAGCAACTGCATCAACTCCAACATCAACCGCATCGCCGTGCTGACGCAGTACAACTCGGTCTCCCTGCACCGGCACATCACCTCCACCTATAACTTCGACCCCTTCCACCACGGCTGGGTGCAGATCTGGGCAGCGGAGCAAACCATCACCTCGGCAGACTGGTATCAGGGCACCGCCGACGCCGTGCGCCAGCAATTACTCGAAATCCGCTCCTCGGGGGCAAAGTACGTACTCATCCTGGCGGGCGACCACCTCTACCGCATGAACTACGCCGAAATGGCGCGCTTCCATTGGGAGCACGGGGCCGACATCACCGTGGCCGTCCAGCCGGTTTCCCCCGCGCAGGCCCCACGCTTCGGCCTGCTGAAACGCGGGGATGATTTCTCCATCTCGGACTTTGTGGAAAAACCCAATGACCCCGAGGTGCAAAAACGCTTCATCAGCCGCGACGACCCGGAGCGACCTTTCCTCGGCTCGATGGGAATCTACCTGTTCAACACCGACGTGCTCGTGGAGGTGCTGGCTACCACCTCTGATGATGATTTTGGGGGGGACGTGATTCCCAAGGCAATCCACACCCATCGGGTATTCGGCTTCGATTTTGACGGGTACTGGGAGGATATCGGCACAATCCGCTCGTTCTACGATGTCAACCTCTCGCTGGCGCAGCCCAACCCGCCCTTCCACTTCGACGACCGCGACAGCCTGATCTACACCCACCCGCGCTTCCTGCCCAATTCGATCATCCACGGGGCGCACCTCAACAACACGATGATCGCCGATGGCTGCACCGTCGGCCAGGCCGAGATCAGCGACTCGATCATCGGCCTGCGCAGTCGCGTGGCCGACGGCGTGCGCATGCGGCGCACTTACCTGATGGGGGCGGATTACATCGAAGAAGGGCTGCGCGTCCGCCAGGGCGTGCCCCTGGGCGTCGGCGCAAACGCGGACATTGAGGGAGCGCTGATTGACAAAAACGCCTGCATCGGGGAGGGCGTGGTCATCCGCCCCTTCCCGCGCGGCACCAACCTGGATGGCGAACTCTACGCCGTACGCGACGGCATTGTGGTGATCCCCAAGAACACCGTGCTGCAACCGGGGACCGTCATCGCACCAGAATAAGTAAGCCAGATTTCTCCGTCAAACCAAAACGGGCACAACGCTTTTCCCCCGTCAGAAGTCAGGCTTTTCCAAAAAGCCTGACTTCTTATTTACTCATGGTTCTTTACGAGACTTCCCCCGCTTCAGCTACCTCTTTAGTGA
>CAZZFZ010000073.1:0-13729 GCA_964653835.1 uncultured Anaerolineales bacterium | reverse complement strand
ATCGCCGCCCAGGAGGGCATCGAGCTGACCGAGAAGCACTGGGAGATCATCGAATTCTGCCGTCAAAAAGGGTTGGAAAGCGGCGCTGCCCCCACCCTGCGTCAGATCACCAAGGGGACAGGCATCAGCACCAAAGAATTGTTCGCCCTCTTCCCCAAAGGCCCGGCCAAGAAAGTGGCCAAGATCGCCGGCCTGGGCAAGCCCGAAGGCTGCGTCTGATCACACTGAAGCAACCTCCCGCGGGTTTGAACCCCGCGGGAGGTTCATAGGATTAGCGACAAAAGGAGAACCGCAATGTCCGAAGAAAACCGCAAAATCGCTTTTATCTGCTCCAAGGGCGATCTGGATATGGCCTATCCGGCGCTGATCATGGGCTGGGCTGCGCTGGGCAACGGCATCGACGTGACGATCTTCTTCACCTTCTGGGGGCTGGATCTGGTCACCGAGAAGCGGGTGGACAAGCTGGAAATCGCGCCAGTGGCCAACACCAGCTTCAAATTCAGCCTGATGGGCCTGCCGACCGGCAACCTGGGCATCCCCAACATCATGGGGATCATCCCCGGCATGACCGCTTTCGCCAGCTGGTTCATGAAGAAGAAAATGGAATCGCTGGATGTGCCGCCGGTGCGCGAATACCTGGAGATGCTGCACGACGCGGGCGCCCACCTGTATGGCTGCAAGATGACCGTGGACATGTTCGGCCTGAAAGACGAGGACTTCCTCCCCGTGCTGGACGGCGTGGTCACTGCGGGCGATTTCATGGATATGACCGAAGGCGCACAGATCGTCTTCATCTAATCCATATCGCGCCCACAAGCAATACAAACACAACAGAAGCCCCACCGCTTTTGCGGCGGGGCTTTTTCTTATGCCAATATTCAGGTTTGCAAGACGCTCACATACAAGTTACATCTCGTCGTCAAATCCGCCCTCGCCCCCTGCCTGTCCACTGGCGATATGATACTCACTGGGATTTTCGCCCTCAGCAAACCCGGCCAGCACAAACACCGCGTTCGTCACCGTTGTCCCCGGATTGCGCCACTGATGTTTTAAGCGCGCCGCGAACAACAGGCTATCGCCTGGCTCCAGGAGGTAAAACGCATTCTCCACCTGATATTCCAGCACACCGCGCAGGCAGAGAACAAACTCGTGCCCAGTATGAGCCATGGAAAAACGCCCGCTGTTGGCGCCGCTCTCCAATGTGAGCATAAAGGGTTCCACGCGCCCTGAAAACCACTCACCCCCCAGCCCTTCCCACAAACCGCGGTGAAAAGCAACACGCGTGCGTTCGCTCCCCTTAACAAAAACCACATCTCTCTCATGCGCTTCAGTGCGGAAAAAGGCAGTGATGGGGACTTCAAGCGCATCAGCGAGTTTGTAAAGCGTGCTCACGGAGGGAGAGGATTTACTGCGCTCAATGGTGCTAAGCGCGTTCGCCGAAAGTCCACTCATGCGCGCCAGCTCACGCATCGAAAGATTGCGCGCCTGACGAAGCTCGCGCAAGCGCTTCCCGATTTCAACAGATATTGCATCATGATCAAAAAGGTCCATGATCCAGGCCTCTTATTCAGGCATACACGACTTTACCTACCAGACTATATCGAAATCAGCCCGGTGCGAATGGCAAACTTGACCAGCTCGGTCGCCGAGTGCAAGTTTAGTTTACTCATGATGCGCTCTCGATGACGGGAAACGGTCTTCGGGCTGATGCCCAACTGCGCGGCAATCTCGGGGGTGGATAGGCCCTCGGAGACCATTTCAAGCACCTGGCGTTCCCGCTCGCTGAGGATATCCAAATCAGGGTGAGCCTCCGCGTTGATTGCAGCGGAGGTTTTCCCATTCGGACGTAGTCCTGCCAGCAACCGCCGGTAATCCTCCAACAGCCAGCTCGCCAACGACGGTTGCAAATAAACGTTTCCATTGGAAATCGCCCGGATCGCGTACACCAGCTCATCGGCAGCGGCCTGCTTGGACAAGTAGCCAGATGCGCCCGCCGCGATCATCTCGAAGAAGTATTCTTTATCCTCGTGCACCGTCAGGGCGAGCACTTTGCAATTGGGGCATTCGGTGGCCAGGCGGCGCGTAGCCTCAAGGCCGTCCATCCCCGGCATGGTGATATCCATGACGATCACATCCGGACGCAAAGCTATTCCCTGCTCCACTCCCTCGCGCCCGTCACGGGCTTCCCCTACAATCCGCAAATCCGCATACGTTTCCAGATACGAGCGCAGACCGCTCCGCACGACGTCATGATCGTCAACTAGCAGGATGCGGATCGGGTTTTGCGCTTGAGGTTCCATAGCTGTTACTCCGTACTTCTTTGATATCGGGAATGATAACACGAATTCTCGTCCCCGCTCCAGGGGAGGAACTCAGCTGAAAGTCTCCACCAACGGAGCGCACGCGCTCTTGCATCCCTGCAATGCCAAACCGAAGAGGATTTTCCCCCTGGGCACCTGGGGAAAATCCCACACCCTGGTCGCGAATGGTCATTTCCACATTCTGTTCCCGAAAGGCAAAACACACCTCGGCCTGATCGGTCTGCGCGTAGCGGGCGATGTTGGTCAACGCCTCCTGGGTCACGCGATAACATACCGTCTCCACCAGGGGATCCAGGCGACGCGGCGCTCCCTCGACCCCCAGGGAAACACGGAGGCCAAAGTTCTTCCGTGCTTCAGCCACCAGGTGCTGCACCGCAGCCACCAAGCCCAGATCGTCCAGTTGAGCCGGGCGCAGGTCATGAACGAGACGATACAACCGCTTGGATATCTGGCGCCCGTGATCTTGCAAGCGCACCAGGATCTCAGCGCAGGTGGGATCTTCACCAATATGGGTCTTCAAAGTCGCCACGTCCAGGGTAAAGCTGGTGAGCAGTTGCGCCAGCTCATCATGCAGTTCACGAGAAATGCGGGCGCGCTCTTCCTCCTGGGCGATGACGATTCGACGCAGTAATTCTTTGCGCAGTTCTTCGCGTTTGACCAGCTCGGCCTGCACCTGTTGCAAGGCTTCCAGGCGCGCCTGTTGCGCAGCGGCAAGCTGTTGCTGGCGTTCCTTCTCCACAACCTGAATGGCACGAATCAGCCCCAGGGTGAAGATCAAGCCGGCAACAGCACGCACAATTTGAATGGGCACGCCAATGAGGCGAGAAAACACTGCAGCGTTGACGATCTCTGCCGGGAAAAAAGGCGCCTGGGGAACAAAAATCTGCGTGATCCCATAGAGGGCAAAGCCCAGGATCGCCCATCGCAGGCTGCGCCCCAACTGATGCCGCTGGTTCTGTCGCGCCTGAACTACCTGTTGATTCAGACCAAAGACCGCCAGCAGACTCCCAGGCACAGCCAGGATGTAGCGCGCCAGGGCATCGGCGATCCAAACCATGTCGGTAGGGCTTGGGAGCAGGATCGCCTGCGCAAACAGGGCGATGAAAACGTACAGAACCAGCATCCCCCCACCTACATAGGCATCCGCGGCTGCCAGGCCGCGCGGGGGCCGCAAGATCTGCACCCCATAGGCAATCAGGGAAGCAAAGGACAACGCCAGCAACGCCAGCCGCCCCAGTGACCACCAGGAATAGATTGAGGGCGCCTCACCATATCCCAGCATCAGGACGAGCTCCACCCACTCATGCAAACCATGAGCAAAGCCAAACACCGCCAGCGGTCGCAAAACGCGCGCCTCACCCAGGGCAGGGAAACGCCCCACCTCGAGGGTGATCGTCACCCCCATGATGAAGAAAACCAGCCCGTAGAAGAAATACACAATCAGGAACATCAAGTTCATTGTTCACCCTCAGAATGTCCAGGCCGCTCCAGAATCAGGGAAAAAAGATTGTGAAGAATGTCATTTCTTCCAGTTACAAACAGCATTCATCTTATATTAATGTTTGGGGTAAAATACCCAACAGAAAGGCGGTTTTTCGGCACCCCAGATAGGCTATTCGCCCCATGCTCCAAAGGGGCAAAAACCTTAATCGGGGTGGACTTACTCCCCAATTGTACCGCGTGACCGAAAGGAGGTGGTGTAACAGCCCGAGAGACTAGAAATTGCCCTCCCCGAACACCTTTCTTGTATGAAGGAGAATCGAAATGACTCGAAAAACATTTTTGCTCATCGCAGTGATGCTGATCGCCAGCCTGGCGTTGGCAGCCTGCGCTGGTCCGCAAGGCCCAGAAGGCCCCCCTGGCCCCGCCGGCCCGGCTGGCCCCGAGGGACCACAAGGGCCTCCTGGCCCGGAAGGTCCGGAAGGTCCGCAAGGGCCTCCTGGTGAGCCTGCCGCTGCAGGGGCGGATTACGTTGGCAGCGCTGTCTGTGGAAGCTGTCATGAAGACATCTACGCCAAGTTCATGCTCTCAGGGCACCCCTATAAGCTGAATAAGGTGGTCAATGGTCAACCACCCGAATATCCCTACACCGAGCTGACTGAACTGCCCGAAGGCTACACCTGGGATGACATCAGCTATGTGATCGGCGGCTACGGCTGGAAAGCCCGCTTCATCGATAAAGAGGGCTACATCATCACCGGCTTGCCAGGGACGCGCGGCGACGGCAACACCGACTACGTCAGCCAGTACAACTTTGCCAACGAGGAAGTCGGCAAAGAGGCCGGCTGGGTTGGCTATCACCCTGGCGAAGAGAAGCCCTACAACTGCGGCACCTGCCACACCACCGGCTACAGCCCGGAGGGTAACCAGGACGACATGCCTGGGATGGTCGGCACGTGGGCCGAACCCGGCATCCAGTGCGAACGCTGCCACGGCCCCGGCTCCAACCACGCCGAGAATCCTTACGGCGTTGCCCTGAAGATCGATCGGGATGCCCAATTGTGCGGTGAGTGCCACATCCGCGGCAGCGTGGACGCGATCAACGCTAAAGGCGGCTTCACCAAGCACCATGAGCAGGCGGAGGAACTCTACGCCTCCAAGCACTTCGCGCTGAGCTGCGTGGCCTGCCACGACCCGCACGCCAGCACGCAGTACGCCGACGAAGAGCTCAACCCCAACAAGGGCATCTGGAACGACTGCCAGGACTGCCACTTCGACAAGGTCAAAGCGCAAAAGTCCGACGCGATGGCCGCCATGCTGGACTGCAAGGACTGCCACATGGCACCGATGGCCAAGTCGGCCTGGGGCAACCTGGATGTCTTCACCGGTGACGTCTCATCGCACCTCTTCGCCATCAACACCGACCCCGAGGCTCCGCAGTTCAGCGAGGACGGCGGCACCACCATGCCCTACATCACCGTGCAATACGCCTGCCAGTCCTGCCATGTTGCAGGCGCCACCCGCACCAACGCCGGCGCGCCACGCGACCTGGCCGAACTGCAAGAATACGCCCCCGGGTACCACACAGCTCCCTAAGGTGTACCTTGCTAAAGCATCATGCGGGTCGGAGCGTGCTCCGACCCGCACTTTATCCCCAAGCACAGGAATCATCCAGGGATTGATGACGACACGCCTTTGAACATCATCTTCCGGAGGACGCCTTGATGCTCCAAAAATACCTCGCTCGCCTTATCTGGATCTTCGCCAGCGCGCTCGCAATGGCTTCGTTGCCCATCATGGCGCGCGCGGCAGAAGACCAGCCCGGCGTACCCGATGCATATTGCCTCTCCTGTCACGACAGCCCCGGCATGAGCACAGATCTCCCCTCAGGAGAAGTGCTATACCTGGCCGTGGACAGCGTCACCTACGTCACCTCAGTGCACGGGCGCGCCGGGATCGCCTGCGTACAATGCCACACTGAAACGCGCACGTTCCCCCATGAAGGCATCACCGCCAGCACACGGCGAGAATTCAGCCTGCAGATGGCCGAACTCTGTCAGCGCTGCCACCAGAGAAACTATCAGGCCACGCTGGATAGCACCCACCAAACAGCCCTAAAAGCGGGCAACCCGGAAGCCGCCGTCTGCACTGATTGCCACGGAGCGCACAACATTCAAGAGCCCGGAATACCGCCCAGCAGCATCCCCAGGATGTGCGAACGCTGCCACTCGCAGATCTACCGCCTGTACGAGAACAGCGTCCACGGGGCCGCGCTGATCGGCGAGGGCAATCCGGATGTCCCCACCTGCATCAACTGTCATGGGGTGCACAACCTGCAAGGCCCTTTATCCGACGAGTCTTTCCATCTCTTTTCGCCGCAGATCTGCGCACAATGCCACGCCGACAAGGAGCTCATGGAGCGCTACGGCATCAGCACCCAGGTGTTCGACACCTACATCAGCGATTTTCACGGCACAACCGTGGTCATCTTCGAGAAGATCGCCCCCGATCAGGAGACCAACAAGCCGGTGTGCATCGACTGCCACGGCGTGCACGATATGCGGCATGTCAATGACCCCGAAAGCCATGTCATCAAGGAGAACCTGTTAGCCACTTGCCAGAAATGCCACCCGGATGCGACGACGAACTTCCCAACCGCATGGCTGGGCCATTATCAACCCGATGCCGAAAAAGCGCCGCTGGTTTTCTTCGTCAAGTTGTTTTACCGCATTCTCATCCCCCTCACCATTAGTGGCATGCTGATCTTCGTCGGCGCCGACGCTTACCGCACGCTCAAACAGAAACGGGGAGGCCAGCAATGAGCACACAGGGCAAATACCTCCGCTTCAGCTTTTCCGATCGCCTTGAACACTGGGTACAAATGCTCAGTTTCAGCACGCTCGGTCTTACCGGGCTGGTGCAAAAATTCTCCTCTTCCTCGATTGCCGTCGTACTGATCACGTGGTTGGGCGGAATCGAAACTGTGCGCATCATCCATCGCCTGGCCGCGGCGGTGATGATGTTGGGGACGATCTATCACCTCGGCTCGGTGAGTTACAAACTATACGTCAAGCGCGCCCGCCCCTCCCTGCTGCTCACCTTGAAGGATGTGCGCGCTGCCTGGGAGACCCTGCTCTACAACCTGGGGCGCAGGGATTCCCGCCCCCTTGAGGGGCGCTACACCTTTGGCGAAAAATTCGAATACTGGGCTTTCGTTTGGGGAGCGGTAATCATGAGCCTTACAGGCTTCATGCTGTGGAACCCGATTTCCACTACCCGCTTCCTGCCGGGGGTCATCATCCCCGCAGCCAAAGCGGCGCACAGCGCCGAGGCCTTGCTGGCCGTGCTGGCGATCATCATCTGGCATTTTTACAACGTCCACATCAAGCACCTCAACAAAAGCATGTTCACCGGTTACATCAGCGAAGAGGAGATGCTCAAGGAACACCCACTGGAGCTGGCCGACCTCAAAGCTGGCACCGCCGCGCTGCCCATCACCCCTGAAGAGGAGGCTCAACGGCGGCGCATCTTCTACCCTATTTTCTCAGGCGTCGCAGCGGCGCTGCTGCTAGGGCTGTACATCTTCCTGCGCGGCGAGGAAACCGCCCTCACAACCGTGCCCCCGGCGGAGGATGTGGTCGTCTTCTCTCCCTACACGCCAACACCGTTGCCCACCCCCCTCCCCACACCCACCCCTGCTCCAGTGAGCAGCGTCACATGGAACGGCGGCATCGCCACGCTGCTATTGGGTCGCTGCGGCCAATGTCACAGCAAAACTGTGCTCGGCGGCCTCGACTTGAGCAGCTACGAAACAATCCTTGCAGGCGGCCAATCCGGCCCCGTCATCGTCCCTGGAGACCCCGATTCCAGCCCGCTGGTGATCAGGCAAACGGCCGGCGGCCACCCCGGGCAGCTGGAATCGGACGAACTTAAATTAATCATCGAGTGGATCGCGGCTGGCGCACCGGAAAACTGACCTCCGCGACCACCGTTCCTCCTCCCATCGGACTGACAGCCACGCCCGTCGTGGCTGTCACCGCATATCTGCAGGAGAGTGCAGCATGAAGACTTTTCGTCAGCGACTTCGCCGCTTCTTCTTTCCCCCTGAAAGCGCGCCGCGTTGGGAACACATCCTGCCCTACGCTGTGCTGGGAGCGCTCACCCTGATGCTCCTCGTATCCGGAGCATACACCTGGGAATACACCAATTCGCCGGAGTTCTGCGGCACCACCTGCCACACCATGCCGCCCGAATACACCGCTTACCTGGCCTCGCCGCACGCCCGCGTGGATTGCGTGGACTGCCACATCGGAAAGGGCTTTATCACCACAAAAATCACTCGCAAGGCGGGGGATGCCAAACACATCATCTTCCTGGCGTTCCGCAAATACGAGTTTCCCATCGAGGCGCGCGAGATGCGACCGGCGCGCGAATCCTGTGAATTATGCCATTTTCCGGAGAAATTCTCGGATGACAGCCTGCGAGAGATCAAACACTACGGCAACGACAAAGAAAACACGCCAGTTTCAATATACCTGGTGATGAAAACGGGCGGCGGCTCCAAACGCCTTGGATTGGGGCGCGGCATCCACTGGCACATCGAAAATCCGGTTTACTACCTGCCAGCGGACAAACAGGAACAACAAATCCCTTACGTCCGCGTGGTCAATGAGGACGGCAGTTACACCGAATATGTAGATGTGGAAACGGCCATCGATCCAGCACAGATCGACGAGAGCGCCCTCAAGCCGATGGATTGCATCACCTGCCACAACCGCATCACCCACTTGATCTATCCCCCTGAGGATCTCATCGACCGCCTGATCAGTCGGGGACAAATCGCGGCCACGATCCCGGAAATCCGCAACAAGAGCGTGGAGACGTTCTACCGCCAGTTCAAGAGCATAGATATGGCCCTCAACGCAATCGCCGGGCTGGAGGGGTACTATCGGGATTATTACCCCGATTATTACGCCGAAAACAGCGCACTCATCCAACAGGCCATCCAGACACTCCAGGAGGCCTACACCCAAAGCGTCTTCCCCGAACAGAAGGCCGATTGGAAAGCGCACCCCAACAATGTCGGGCACGAGTTCTCACCCGGTTGTTTCCGCTGCCATGATGGCAAACATCTCAACGCCGCTCAGGAAGCCATCCGCCTGGAGTGCAATCTGTGCCACTCGATCCCGGTGGTCGCTCACAGTAGCGACTTTGTCAGTCGCATTGAGATCAGTCGCGGGCCAGAGCCAGAAAGTCACCTCTCGCCAAATTGGATCAGCCTGCATCACCTGGCCTTCGATGGTGCCTGCGCCTCCTGCCACACCACCGACGACCCCGGCGGCGTGAGCGACACATCCTTCTGCTCCAACAGTGCCTGCCATGGGAACGCGTGGGAGTACGCCGGCTTCGATGCCCCCGCCTTGCGCGAGATCATCCAGGCGCAGTTACCCGCCGTTGCCCCCGCGGCGGAGGTTCCCACCGGCGGCCCGCTAACCTACGCGGACACCATCGGCCCGCTCTTCACCGCGCGCTGCGGCAACTGCCACGGCGATACCGCCCTTCAGGGCCTGAAGTTGACCGAATACGATACTGCCCTGGCTGGGAGCGTCAACGGCCCGGTAATCCTCCCCGGCGACCCGGAGAACAGCCTACTGATACAAAAACAAAGCGGCGATCAACCCCACTTTGGGCAACTCTCCACCAAGGAACTGGATCTGGTACGGGCATGGATCGAGGCCGGCGCGCCGTAACCACACCATCACATAGCAATAAAAACAGGGTGCAGAGGTTCGGCTTCTGCACCCTGTTTTTTCGTAATCAACGCTGGTCAGGCGTTGGCGTTTTCCGGCAACCAGCAGCACAACACCAGATCGCGCGCTGCTTTGACTTCATCCAGGCGGCCAAAGGGAGTGTTATGCGGGGCGGTCTTCAACACCTCGGGGTGGGTGTGTGCTTCTTCAGCGATCTGGATGAGCGCATCGGCAAAGGCGTCGAGCGTCTCCTTGCTCTCGGTCTCCGTTGGCTCAATCATCAACGCCTCGTGCACGATCAGAGGGAAGTAATTCGTCGGAGGATGGAAACCAAAGTCCATCAGGCGTTTGGAGATATCCAGCGCGTGAATATCCGGCACGTCTTCCCAACGCCCTTCCATAACGAACTCGTGCATGCAGATGCGATCATGGGGGATGTGATAGGTATCGCGCAGCCGCGCCTGCAGGTAGTTGGCGTTGAGCACAGCGTGCTCCGAAGCCGCCCGCAGGCCGTCCTCACCCAACATGAGCATATAGGTGAAGGCGCGCACGATCACGCCGAAGTGCCCGTGGAAAGCCTTAACGCGCCCGATGCTCTGCTCCGGGTTCACCAGGCCATACAAGGGAGGCTCATCCCCCTCGGCCTCTTCCACGATCGCGGCGATGGGGGCAGGGAGGAAGGGAGCCAGATCAGCCGTCACCCCCACCGGGCCAGAGCCAGGGCCGCCGCCGCCGTGGGGTGTGGAGAAAGTCTTGTGCAGATTAAAGTGCATCACATCGATGCCATAGTCCGCCGGGCGGGCGATGCCCATCAGGGCGTTCAGGTTGGCGCCATCACCATAGACCAACCCGCCAGCCTGATGCACCAACTGACACACCTCGGTGAGATTCTCATCAAACAGCCCCAGCGTGTTGGGGTTGGTTATCATCAACCCTGCCAGCGTATCATCACAATGGGCGCGCAGAGCTTCCAGATCCACGTTGCCGCGCGCGTCGGAGGGAATTTCGATGATCTCCAGACCGCTCATCGCTGAGGAGGCCGGGTTGGTGCCGTGCGCCGAATCGGGGATCAGCATTTTGACGCGCTTATGATCGCCTCGCGAAAGGTGATAAGCACGGATAATCAAAACGCCGGTCAGCTCGCCGTGCGCGCCGGCAGCGGGTTGCAGGCTCACGGCATCATAACCGCTGATGGCTTTGAGCCACTCCTGGGTTTCATACATCAGGCCGATCGCCCCCTGCACCGTCTCAATGGGCTGCAAGGGATGAATCTGGGCAAAGCCTGGCAGGCGCGCCACTACCTCGTTGATTTTGGGGTTGAACTTCATGGTGCACGAACCCAGAGGATAAAAGCCGGTATCCACGCCGTGGTTGAGCTGCGAGAGGCGCGTGAAGTGACGCACCACGTCGATTTCTGAGAGCTCCGGCAGAGGTAAATCCTGACGCAGGAGGTCTTTGGGCAGATCGGCCAGAGGGACATCCGGCTGGGGGAAGTAAGCGCCCTGACGGCCCGGAGAGGAGAGATCGTAAACGGTGGGTTCAACCGGTTTGGGAGTGGAAATGTCAGTCATGGCTCACCTCCGCAAGCGCAGAAACAAAGTGCTCGATTTCCTCCCGGCTGTTCATCTCCGTCACCGCGACCAGCAGGCAGTCGCTCAGTTCGGGGGAGATCTGACCGAGATCGTAGCCGCCGAGGACATCATAATCCAGCAGCTGCTCGTTAATCTCCGCCGCCGGAAGCGGGCAACGCAGCGTGAACTCGTTGAAGAAGGGTGCGTCGAAAGCCAGCTCAAAGCCCGGCAGGGCGGCGATTTGCGCCGCGGCGTAGTGCGCCTTGTGGTAATTCAGCTCAGCGACCTGGCGCAGGCCGTTCTTCCCCAACAGGCTGAGGTAGACGGCGGCGGCAAGCGCCATCAATCCCTGATTGGTGCAGATGTTGGATGTGGCGCGCTCACGGCGGATGTGCTGCTCGCGTGTGCTCAGCGTGAGCACGTAGCCGCGCTGACCGCGGCTGTCCACCGTCTCACCCACCAGGCGACCGGCCATCTTGCGGACGTACTTCTCCCGTGTGGCAAAAATACCCAGGTAAGGCCCGCCATAGGAGAGCGGGATCCCCAACGGCTGCCCTTCACCGGTGACGATATCAGCGCCGAATTCTCCCGGGGGTTTGAGCAACCCCAGGGCCAGCGGATTAACGTGAACGGCAATCAGCGCCCCGGCTTCGTGCGCCGAAGATACCAGTTCGCTGAAATCGAAGACGCGGCCGAAGAAATCCGGATATTGCACCACCACCAGGGCGGTATCCACATCGAGGAGTGGCACAAGCGCCTGCGGCCCGGCTTCAAAGGAGATTTCTTCGCCGACAATCTGATAATCGGAATCGCGGGTGTAGGTGTGCACCGTCTCCCGATAATGGGGATGCAGGGCCGGAGAGAGCACGATCTTTTTTCGCTTGCCGCGGAAATGATGATAGGCCATGTTGACGGCTTCCGCCACAGCGGTCGCCCCATCGTAGTGCGAGGCGTTGGAAACATCCATGCCGGTGAGGTTGGCGATCATGCTCTGGTATTCAAAGATGGCCTGAAGCGTCCCCTGCGAGATTTCAGGTTGATAGGGGGTATAAGCAGTGTAAAACTCACCTCGGCGCAGGATGGCATCCACCGTCGCGGGCGAATAATGGTGATACGCCCCCGCGCCGAGGAAGGAGATCAAATCCGCGACGGTCTCGTTAGCTTCAGCGATGCCTTGCAATTCGGCACGGGCTTCCATCTCCGTCATGCCAGATGGCAGGCCAAGATCCGGGAACAGGTTATCGCCGGGAAGGTTTTTGAACAGGTCTTCCATGCGCTCCACGCCAATGGCGCGCAGCATGGCTTCCCGATCGGCGTCGGTATGTGGCAGGAACATAGCTCCTCCTTTCCAGGGTCACGACTGCCAGCAAAACGCTCTCTGGCGCCGCGGCCGCTGGTCGGTTAGTGGTCACGATCCAGTGCTTCATAGGCTGCCGCGTCGAGCAGGTCATCCAACTCAGCCGGATCACTCAGCTTCACCTTAATCATCCAGGCCTCGCCATAGGGATCGCTGTTGACCGTTTCCGGCGCGTCAACCAGGGCTTCGTTGACTGCGATCACCTCGCCGCTCACCGGCATGTAGACATCCGCGGCGGCTTTGACCGACTCGACCGTGGCACACACATCGCCCCGGGCAGCCGTATCACCCTCCGCGACGATGTACTCCACAAAGACGACATCGGAGAGTTGATCCTGGGCGTAATCCGTGATCCCAATCACTGCTGTATCACCCTCGACGCGCACCCACTCATCATTATTGGTGTACTTGAGGTCTTTCGGGAAGTTCATATTTCCATCTCCTTGTGTAGGTGAGATAAAAAACGCACGCGTAAAAACTCAGCGTGCGCTCTGTCGTAGACCTGAGAGATTCGCCCTTCAATAGAAGGGTTTGCCCCGTCGGTGTCGTACATGAACATACGACTTTCCAGAGAATCTCGAACACTGGGTCCTTTTACCTGAGAGTTTCACCCTGCAACTTTGTTCAGGGTTTGCCCCTTCGGTGCCCGCAGAAAGCGAGTCTCTCCCCAGCATTCGGCTATTCAGTTGAAGGACCTGCAAAACCCATTATAAAACACAAGCAAGGAAATGCCAACAAAAAGCCCCACCTGTGGATGATCTCCACCGTGGGGCAAAAGACTTTCATAACCTCATCAAGATACCCAGTTTTGACCGCGAATGAAATCCGTGATGCCGGGGATTTCGGTATAGCGGCCGTTATAGGCGTCAATCGCCGGCCAAAACGTCACCAGCCAGAAAAATGGGGCGCAAATCGCGCCGATCAGCGTCGCGGTCAGGAGCATCATCGCGACCAGTAAGACGGCGTTTAACACCAGCGCCTGAACAGCATGATAACGGATAAAAGGGCGCTCTTTCTTTTCATCCATCAAAAGCGCCAGCAACGCCACCAGGGCCACCGGGTAACCCAACGCGGCCCACAGACGATCATCACTGGTTACCTCGGGGAATTGTTGTTGCTCCATCATTTCCTCTCCTCTCTATGCCCATACGCAACTTCACAAGCTATAACCCCCCCTCCTGAATTGGGTTGCGCATGGGAGATAAAAGAAGCCCTCACAACGAGGGCCTACCCTGCCAGGCCAGTACCCCCACTGCGACTCGAACGCAGGTCTTCGGCTCCGGAGGCCGA